>CAZCXH010000046.1:0-31357 GCA_964502525.1 uncultured Chitinophagaceae bacterium | reverse complement strand
ACAAAGATAAGCGTTATTTTGATTTATGTAAATATTATTTTGAGACAGTTAATAAGTGTGAATTAATTTTTGAAAAAAGGAAACCGTTGAGGCGTTATGAGCGGGAAACGCTTAAAGGCTTTATTATTTAAGGAAAAAGGGGAAATCAGCGAAACATTTTCCGGAGTGAAAATCGTAAATTGAATCCGCCTAAGGCGGACCGCGTGTAGCTTGAGGACTACTCATTTGTCATCCTCCATATCTGTCCGAAGTCTGTAGCCGGACAATGGCATCCAGCGAGTACGGACTTGACAAATTCTCCGGTCTTGGAAAAGCGGGAAAACAACCACGGAAATCGCAACACTTGGCGCAAGCGTCCGCTTCAGCGTAATGCGCTTGCTACCACATAGATACCCACTGCCCTCCTGCAACGGGCGCTACCAAACAGAGCCACTAAAGAAACGAAGTACGTACGCGCCAACACCAGCCTAATTCATAAATCATCCGTCAGCTCATCCACCGCGCGGTAGGCAGTTTCCATGGCACCGTGCACGGTAGCGAAATGTCCCTGGTGGTGCGTGGCTTCACCGGCAAAATAAATTTTGCGGTCAACAGCCTGAGCGAGGACAGCCCGCAGCGGCTCCGACCCCGGGTTGGGATATGAATACGCCCCGCGGATGAACGGCTCCTTGCTCCAGTCCTGGATATGGCTGTCAACCAGCGCAGCGGATGCCGCATTGCTGCCGAACAGGGCATCCAGCTCCTGCACGGCAACGGACACCGCTGCCGTTCCCTGGGCGCTCATGTATTCGGCATCGCTGCCCATGATGAAGGCGGTGAGCAAATTATTCTCCGCACTGCGCCCGTAGCCCGTTGCGGTAAAAACTTTTACGTTGCCCGCGCAGATTATCCCGCTGGCGTTGCCGGGCCAAAAACGCTGGCTGAACTTCATAATTATTTTCATCCCTGCATCCATCGCGATTCCCTGTGCTGCCTGCTTCTTTGAGTCGGGCAAGCCGGGTGTGAATTGGATATCCCCGGATTTCAGGATGGTGAGAGGAACGGTGACGATGACTTTGTCGGCTGTATGGAGGTTGCCGCCTGAATCCCGTATTTCAATCGTTTTACCTGAATAATCAATGGAAGTGACAGGCGTACTCACCTTTATCTTGTCAATAATATTTGAAAACTCGGATTCAAAAACCGATAGGATGGAATTTCCCTTCAGCAAAAAACTGTTGTTTCCGGCTGTCCATTTGTTATCCTCCAGCGCCAGCGTTTTCATGCCGATGCGCGAATTGGATGAGCCGTATTCCGTGCCGATGTAGGCTTCAAGGAAATGAAGAACGCGGGAAGAAATTCCCTGCTGATTGATGTACTGCTCCACACTGATGTCTGCGCCATCATATCTCCAGATATTATCAATCAGGTTGATTGCCGCCTGAACATCATTGTCTCCTTCCAACTGGCTTTCACTTTTCAAAACACCATCGAGCTCACCGTAATCCGTTGAGTTATCATCCACAAAGCTGCTATGGGCTTGGGCTATGTCGTGCCACCTCGAGTTCTGACCTTCCACCCATTCGGCACCCAGCTCAACCGGAAAATCAGAGAATCCGGTCAGCGCCCTCACTCTTCCTCCATACACGGATGACGCTTCCAGCACTTCCACATTTACTCCTAATTTATCGAGCAAATGAGCGGCATACATTCCCGCTGCCCCTGCTCCGATCACGATTACTTTACCTTCCCAATCAATGTCTTTATCCAGAAGATCGTCCTCTTCCTTTTTGCAGGAGCCAAGCATCCCCGGCAACAACAGTATGGATGCCGATCCGTAAATTCCAGTTTTAAGAAATTCGTTGCGTTTCATTAGTGGAAAAGTGAAGCTTTTGATATTCCAAAGAAAAATACAAAAAGGAATTAATTCCGCTGATAGTTGTTAGTTTTTTGGTTTTACCCACCGAAGCTTACGACTGAAAGGAGTTAGCGCAGGTGGGCGCGTACTCATCTCCTTTCCTTCGTTTGTCGCATTAGTAGCGGCCGCGTCAGAAGCTATCGGTCATCTTGTTGCTTTTGCCTGCGCGCAAAGACACGATTTTCAACTGCAATTTTTTGATAGATGACACCTCCAAACCCATTGAAGCACCAAAATGATACATGGACAAACTTTTCTGTATCCCATTCCTTGTTTATTTTTATTCCAAAAATGGCGAATTTCAAAATCCAGGGGAATGATTTATTGGATAATCATTCTCATAAAATTGCAACCCTAAGAGGCAACGACTTATATGATGAACATTCTCATAAAGTTGCCACAATAAGGGGAATTGACATTTATGATGAGCGCTCGCATAAAGTGGCAACTTTGAAAGGAAGTGATGTTTACGATGAGCATTCCCGTAAAGTATCGACCATTTCTGATATTAAAAGAAATATTGACCAAGCATCCGGAGGCGCGTCATTAGTTGCATTCTGGTGGTTTTTTGTTCGCTGAAATTCACAACAGGACGAAGTCCGGTTAGTAGAATGGACTTAGAAACTGCAATCGAAAAAGTCTGGCGCACGGAAATTAAGAAGGCGTATAAAAACCAAATTCTTTGCTCTGAAAGACAACTACAAGCGGAGTTCTATTGTGGTCTTAAACCGTTTAGCAAAAAGAAAAACTATCGGGTGTGGATTGAACCTGTTTTGGTATTCGGCTATAAGAAAAAAATGATAATTAAACCCGACTTAATCATTACTAAAGGTCGAACCGTTAATGCAGTCATTGAATTGAAGTACCGCCCTTACGGGCTGGTTGATTTTAAGACGGATATTGAAAAAATGCGTGAGCTTCAACATTATAAGAAATCTTTTCCTTTACTTACAGATGTCAGGAGTGGAAATTATACAAAGGATGAATTTAAGGTATCAAATAATCTTCTTTGTGTTTATGCTGCCATTGCAAAGGGTGGTCATGCCGCTGCGGTGAAAGACCGAAAGTATTGGAAGGAAAACTATGAAATTAAATTGCCAGAGCCTTTTCTTCACTTGGTGGGTAGAATCTATAGAGATAGGAAGTGTGATTTTGCAAATCCTGATAAACCTTAAAGTGTATCTGTGTAATGAACCCTAAAATGATTAACTTTTTTTCAGAGAATTTTTTGTTTGCGCCAATTGAGCAACTGCGAGATGAATTAAATAACATCGCAGATGTAAAAGCCGATCTGCTTGCAAAGGAGCGTTACTTTGAAATTGCAAGAGTTCGTGATTGGGAGAAAAAGGTTATTGAAGCAATTGAACTCAAATTAAAGCAGGCAAGTAAAAACCAAATATCATGAAATCTACACTGGTTCTTTCAAGCTTTATGCTGGCAATACTTTCAGTTCAAGCCCAAGACATCAAAGAGTCAGAAGTTCCGGCAGTTGTTAAGGAAAAGTTTGCAACCATGTATCCCAGCGTGACGAACGCCAAATGGGAGAAGGAAGAAAACGGCTTTGAAGCTGAATGGATGGACAATAGGCTGGAGACTTCGACTTTGTTTGACGCACGGGGAAATTTTGTTCACCGTGAAGAGGCGATTCAAACCTCAGCGTATCCTGCCGGTGTGATGGATTATGTGGCGAAAAATCTTGCGAAGCAGAAGATTGCCGAGGCGGAAAAAATCACGGACGCAGCAGGAGTCATTACCTACAAGGCTGAGATAGCCGGTGCGGATTACATTTTCGACTCAAACGGCAAGTTCGTCCGAAAAGAATCTGAAAAAGAGGATGACGGGGAAGATGATGAAAGCGAATAATCAAGAAAATCTCAGTTTCCGAGTTATCGGGTTTCCTTTTAATCTATCATTTATACACTTCTTTCCTGCACGCCTTCAGCGTATTGCCGAGCAATGCGGTCACAGTCATCGGACCAACGCCACCGGGTACTGGCGTGATGTAGCTGCATTTGGGAGCCACCTCATCGAACTTCACATCGCCCTTAAGCGTGAAGCCTGATTTTTTTGAGCTGTCGGGAACGCGGGTGATACCGACATCAATCACCACAGCGCCTTCTTTCACCATATCGGCAGTCACGAATTCCGGCTTACCCAGCGCGGCAATTAGAATATCTGCTTTTGAAGAATAAGACTTGATGTCTTTAGTCTTGCTGTGGCAAAGCGTAACGGTGCAATTGCCGGGATTGGCATTGCGGGAAAGCAGGATGCTCATGGGAGTGCCAACGATGTTGCTTCTGCCAATCACCACGCAGTGCTTGCCTGCTGTTTGGATGTTATATTTTTCCAATAGCTTCAAAATCCCGAATGGCGTAGCGCAGATATACGCGGGTTGCCCAAGCGCCATCCGCCCGACATTGATGGGATGAAACCCGTCAACGTCTTTGGCGGGATTTATTGCAAGAGTGATTTTTTGTTCATCAATATGTTTCGGCAGCGGCATCTGCACGATGAAGCCGTCAACGTCATTGTCACGGTTCAAATCGTCAACAACTTTCAGTAATTCTTTTTCGCTGACAGTGCCGGGTTTCCGGATAAGAGATGATTTGAATCCGACATATTCGCATGATTTCACTTTGCTTGCAACATAAGTTTCACTCGCGCCATCATTTCCGACCAGCACGGCAGCGAGGTGGGGGATTTTGCCGCCTTGCTTCTTTAATTTCTCTACTTCAAATTTTATTTCATCTTTTATTTCAGCAGAGAGTTTCTTGCCGTCCAATAATTGCATTTGTGTTGTATTTATCAGCGTCATAGTGCGGCACCACATTTCCCCTCTCCTTTGGAGAGGGGTCAGGGGGTGAGGCTAATCGTTAAGTTTAAGGACTGCCAGAAACGCCTGCTGCGGCACTTCCACTTTTCCGATCTGGCGCATTTTCTTCTTGCCCTTCTTCTGCTTCTCCAACAGTTTCCGCTTTCGGGTAATATCACCGCCATAGCATTTTGCCGTCACGTCTTTCCGCAACGCGCTGATGGTTTCCCGTGCAATAATCTTCGCTCCGATGGCAGCCTGGATGGCAATTACAAACTGCTGTTTCGGCAACAATTCCTTCAGCTTCTCGCACAATCTTCTTCCAAAATCATAAGCCTTGTCACGGTGGATCAAAGATGAAAGAGCATCAACATTTTCACCATTCAATTTGATGTCGAGTCGGATAAGGTCACCCTGGCGATAATCAAGAGGATGGTAATCAAATGATGCATAGCCGCGCGAGATGGACTTCAGCTTGTCATAAAAATCAAAAACGATTTCCGCCAGCGGCATCTCAAAAGTTACTTCCACGCGGGAAGGAGTGAGATAAACCTGGTTTTTCAGAATGCCGCGCTTGTCAAGGCAAAGCCTCATGATGCTGCCGAGGTATTCGGGTTTTGTAATAACCTGCGCTCTTATCCAAGGTTCTTCCACGTACTCCAATTGCTCTGGCGGTGGCATATCCGCGGGATTGTTCATAAGCAGTCGCTGACCCTTTTTTGTATAAGCATAGTACGACACGTTGGGTACGGTGCATATTACCGACATGTCAAATTCACGGTCTAACCGTTCCTGAACAATGTCGAGGTGCAGCAATCCCAGGAAGCCGCAGCGGAAGCCGAAACCGAGAGCAGCCGATGATTCCGGTTCAAAAGTAAGAGAGGCGTCATTGAGTTGTAGTTTCTCCAGCGACTCGCGCAACTCCTCGAAATCATCGGTATCTATAGGATACACTCCGGCAAAAACCATCGGCTTCACATCCTCAAAACCCTTCACCGCTTCGAGGCACGGTTTATCTACGTGCGTAATGGTATCGCCCACTTTTATCTCACGGGATTGCTTGATGCCGGTGATGATGTATCCCACGTTGCCCGCAGACAACTCTTCCTGCGGCACATATTCGAGGCGCAGCACGCCAACTTCATCCGCTTCATAGGTACTGCCGGTGTTCACGAATTTCACTTTATCTCCCTTGCGAAGCGTGCCGTTGAAAATGCGGTAGTAAGCAACCACCCCGCGGTAAGCGTTAAACACCGAGTCGAAAATCAGCGCCTGCAAAGGTTCTTTCGGATTCCCCTTCGGGGAAGGAATTCTTTCAATGATGGCGTTCAGGATTTCATCAACGCCCTGTCCCGTCCTGCCGCTGGCGAGGATGATATCAGATTCGGCACAACCGATCAGATCCCGGATTTGCTCTTTGGTTTCTGCGATCATCGCCCCGTCCATGTCAATCTTGTTCACAATGGGGATGATTTCCAACTCGTGTCCTATTGCCAAATACAGGTTGGAAATCGTTTGCGCCTGAATGCCCTGGGTCGAATCAACCAGCAGCAGGGCGCCTTCGCAGGCGGCAATGGAGCGCGACACTTCATAAGAAAAGTCAACGTGGCCGGGAGTGTCAATCAGGTTGAGCGTATAATGTTGCCCGTTGTGAACGTAGTGCATTTGAATGGCGTGGCTCTTGATGGTGATGCCGCGTTCGCGCTCCAGGTCCATGCTGTCGAGCACCTGGTCTTTCATCTGGCGGTCGGAGAGCGTTTTGGTAGTGCCAAGCAGGCGGTCAGCCAGTGTGCTTTTGCCATGGTCAATATGCGCGATGATGCAAAAATTACGGATGTTTTTCATTTGGAGCGGCAAAGATAAGGATAGCGGGAGATAAACTCCGGTTTCACTAATAGGTGGTCGAGTAGAGCGGAGGAGTTTCATCTCCACCCTCTCACAGAACCGTACGCGACAGTCTCCCCCGGTCCTATCGGGGTTCTTGTTAGTCCTAATCGTATAGCCTGCCCGCCAATGTGCAAATAATTTCGGTTGCGTCTTTTGCTCCGCTTTTATTTGCCCGATAGCTATAAGTAGGACGCTTTTACTGATTTTGTCTGCATTACATTCAAATATGGATTGTACTTTGCATATATTGCTGGTGTGCAAGTGTTATGAACTGGGAACGCTTAAGGCTTTATTAATAAGGAAAAAAAAGAAAAGGGGAAATCAGCGGAACATTTTCTTCTCGGCAACCTTTTTGAACACCTGGTAATCCTTGTTATTTCTACTCTCTAAAATTGCCTTGACCAGCGGCATTGCCAGCTTCATTTTAATGCTTTTGCCTTCAATCTTCACTTTGCAGAACATTTCTGTCGCTAATCCTGCCTGTTCAAACAGTATCTCAGAATAAGTGATAAACTCAGGGTGCTCCATTTGGACAAACAATCTTACGTTATGCTCAACTTCCAAAAGTTTTTGATAAATATGGAGATTCTCTCCATTGAAATCTATCATCATGCGGTAGAGGCTGTCCGCAGATCGGGGCTTCCCGCTTAGAATTTCAATTCCCTTGAACCCGGAGACCCAGTGACCCATTATCTCCTCGTCAAGAAAAAGCCTGAAGGTATGCTCTACAGGCTTATTCACTTTCACTTTCGTCACAAATCCGCACATCACGGTCAATGCTTACGTATCAGGTGGCATTAGGGTTGCCTGTAAAATTTATACTTTGAACGGGATAAATTGCGCCATTGAGCCGTTTACAGTTTGGAGTTTGTCGACTACTCTTGGTATATCATCATGTGTTCACATACACGACCCACTTCTCATTAAAATATTCCTCTTCGAAAAAATTGCTGATTGAATAGCAGTGTACCGTACACTGTGTACTGTGCACGGATGACTTGAGCGATTCAATTTCATCCGTAATATCTCCGCCCTTCAGATTCAGCAAACCGTTTTGAAGATTGTTGAATTGCACATCGCTGATTTTGTTTTTTGACCACATGTAGAGTGTTTTCAGATAGCTTACTGCCCGTGAAACCACAAAATGATATTTTCCGGAAATATTTTCCGCACGGTTCCACTCAGCAGTGGCATTTTTTAGCTGCAATGCGCTGATAACCTCCTCCACCACGCCAATTTTCTTTTTGGTAGAATCAACCAGATGAAACTGAACTTCGGGAAACATAATGGCAAGGGGGATCCCCGGAAATCCGCCACCCGTGCCGATGTCAAGCACTTTTGTTCCGGGCCTGAACTGAATTACCTTCGCTATGCTCAGAGAGTGAAGGACATGATTCAGATACAAGTTCTCAATGTCCCTGCGCGAGATTACATTGATTTTCGCATTCCACTCCGTGTAAAGCGGAAGCAGTTGTTCGTATTGATTAAACTGAATGAAAGTTAGATTTGGGAAATACTTCCGTATGAGATCAGTTTCCAGTTTTCGGTTTCCAGTTTTCAGTGGGAAAGAATTGCAAACAAAGCTACCTGTTAGCTCAAACAGTAAACCGTAAACAGAAAGTTGTAAACTTAGATTTTCTCGATATTCCCTTCGAGCAGCTTGCAGAGCAGTTCCTTTGCTCTGAAAAGTTGCGCCTTCACGGTTCCAAGCGGGATGTTGAGTTCATCAGCTATTTCTTCATAGGAGTATTCCTCGTAGTAGCGCAGCTTGATGAGGTACTTGTATTTTTCATCCAGCTTTTCAATCATCCCGCGCACGGAAACGCAGCGTTGGTGCTTGATGAATTTTTCTTCGGGGTTGAGCGCTTCGGCTTTGAAGTCAATATAAAGATCATCGCCTTTGTCGTTTTCAACCGGCTCATCAATGGAAGTGGTCTGCAATTTTTTCTTCCGGATGAAATCAATGCAATTGTTCGTTGCGATCTTGAACAGCCACGTGCTGAACGCATACTTGGTGTCATAACTATGAAGCTTGTTAAAAGCCTTACCGAAGGACTCAATCATAATGTCTTCGGCATCAGCAGGATCATGCACCATCTTAAGCACCATGAAATAGATGCTGTCTTTATAGCGCGCCAGCAGCTTTTTGAATGCGCGCTGGTCTTTCTTTTTAACCGCGAGCTTTACAAGCTGCAAATCTTCCTTTGCCCTTTCGGACGTTGTGCGTGTTTTTACTTCCATGTCTTTATTTTTAAAAATGAAAGACTGCCCAATGTTAGGAAAAACAGCGACAGGCAGGCATCAAAGACAGGTGTGAATATCCAAAGATTCTGGACATTCAGCCTGCGCATCGCGTTTCCATATATGAACAGTTGTAAAATATTTTTTACGATGAAAATTACAATGGTAACAGTGAGCATGAAGCCGCTCAGCAAAAGGGGAATAATGGCGAGGTTGAAACCCATTTGAGAAGCGTACATTACTCCCAAAGCAATTTTATGTTTGAGGCGGTAGTGAAACCCAGCTCCATAATGCCTCCTCTTTTGACGGATAAATTCCTGCAGAGTTGTCGGAGGAACCGTAAAAACATGCGATTGCGGGTGGATCATAAGGCTTGTGTTTCGGCTGTTCGCGATTCGATTTACCATTAAATCGTCATCACCTGTCATCAAACCGCTATGGTGCTCGAACGCTCCGATTTGTTGTGCTACGGATTTGCGGTATAAAAGGTTGCGGCCAATCCCCATATAGGGAAATCCTGCCTCAGCAAACGAGAGGTAATTCAATGCAGTTTGAAAGTTTTCATAACGGATGAACCGGTTGAGCAGCGCTTTCTGTTCAAGGCAAGGGGAGAAGCCCAAAATAATTTCAGATTGTTCAGTCAGCGCCCCAGCCATCATTTTAATCCATTCACGCGAGGCTGGCCGGCAATCGGCATCGGTCAGCAAAATGATTTCATACCGCGAAGCTTCCAGTCCCTTTTTAAGAGCGCTTCTTTTGCCGGGAAGGTTTTTTTCAACAAAAGAATTTTCAATCACCCTGAGCCTCGGATATTGCTTTGAAAGCGCTTCGAGCCATTGCTGCGAATCATCTGTTGACCGGTCATTCACAACGATTACTTCATATTCAGGATAATCCTGATTGAGAATGGAAAGCAGAAACTGCTGAAGGTTTTTCAGTTCGTTTCTTGCGCAGATGATTACGGAAACGGCACGATTCGATGATTCGGCAATTCGATGATTCGATAATTGGGAGAAAGCGATTTTTGAAAAGAAGATCAAATAATAGAATAACAGAATACAAAATGAAAGAAGGAATAGAGCAAAAAGGACTATCAACGGCAAGTTATCTTTGTTGATCTCAAAAATAAGAGTTCATCATCCGTCACCGAACGGAATTTCCGAATGAAATTCAGCATCACCGCAAGAGATTCCAGCACCAAGGCCCGCAGCGGAATCATTGACACCGCTCACGGAAGTTTCACCACGCCCATGTTCATGCCGGTGGGAACGGCCGGTACGGTGAAGGCGGTGCATCTCGCGGAACTGGAAACTGAAATTCAGAGCGAAATCATCCTCTCCAACACCTATCATCTTTATTTGCGGCCGGGATTATCAATTATTAATGAAGCAGGCGGACTGCACAGATTCATCGGATGGAACAAGCCCATCCTGACGGACAGCGGAGGCTACCAGGTTTATTCTCTTGCGGAGAAAAGAAAAATAACGGAGGATGGCGTTCGCTTTCAGTCGCATATTGACGGCTCATCGCATTTCTTTACTCCGGAGTCGGTCATTGACATTCAGCGGACGATCGGTGCTGACATCATTATGGCTTTTGACGAGTGCACACCTTATCCCTGTGAATACGATTATGCGGAAAAATCCATGAATATGACGCATCGCTGGCTGAAGCGGTGTGTCGAACGCTTTGAAAGCACAAAAGAGTTGTTCGAATATGAGCAAACGTTATTTCCGATTGTTCAGGGGAGCGTTTACAGAGATCTGAGAAAAGCATCCGCAGAAGTTATTTCAGAGTTCAATTGCAAGGGCAATGCAATCGGAGGATTATCCGTTGGAGAGCCTGCAGAAATGATGTATGAAATGACGGAAGTTATCTGCGCAATTTTACCGGAAGGCAAGCCGCGTTATCTGATGGGCGTTGGAACGCCTGAAAATCTTTTGGAGGCGATCGGCATGGGAGTGGACATGTTCGATTGCGTGATACCCACGCGCAATGGCAGGAACGGCATGCTTTTTACAAAACAAGGCATTATCAATATTCGCAACAAAAAATGGGAGAACGATTTCAGCCCGATTGATTCAGAAAGTTCCGCCTCCGTGAGCCGTAACCATACAAAAGCTTACCTCCGCCATCTTTTTGTATCCGGGGAGATTCTGGGATTGCAGATAGCAAGCATTAACAACCTCAGCCTTTACACGTGGCTGATGAAGGAATCTCAAAAGCAAATTGAGGCAGGAAATTTTTCCGAATGGAAAATGAAGATGGTAAAACAGCTTATGCAGCGTCTTTAAGGTAATAATTTGTCAGCATGGCATTATTCACAAAGCTCGACCGTTACATTATTAAAAAATTTTTAGTTACTTTTTTCTTCGCTATCATTCTGTTTTCGTTTATCTCCGTGGTAATTGACCTCACGGAAAAGATTGATGACCTAATCGAAAAATCCGTACCGCTTAAAGAAATTGTTTTTTCCTATTACCTGAATTTTCTCCCTTATATAGATACCCTTCTCAGCCCTCTTTTCATTTTTATCAGTGTTATTTTCTTCACTTCGAGGATGGCGTACAGATCGGAGATCATCGCCATTCTTGCAAGCGGCACCAGCTTTTACAGAATGCTGATGCCCTACTTCATTACGTGCATATTTCTGGCAGTCTTGCTGCTTTATGCCAATCACTACCTTGTTCCCAATACAAACAGGAAACGCCTTGCATTTGAATACACTTTCATTGACAATCCTTACAAGTACATGGACCGGAATATTTACCTGCAAATTGAAAAGGACAAGTATATCTACATGGAAAACTTTCATCCGCGTGATGGAGTGGGATACAAGTTTGCTTACGAAGTCATCCGCCATGGCAAACTTGAATACAAACTCAGGGGCGAGAAGATCGAATGGAAGGAGGATGAAAGCAAGTGGAGGATCAAAAACTATTACATCCGCGCTTATAACCGCTATGGCGAGAAACTGAGTAAAGGAAGCATGATTGATACGTCTCTGAATTTTGAGCCGAAAGATATCTTTCAGCGAATTACAGTGAAGGAGGAAATGAACACGCCCGCCCTGATGCAGTATATCTCAACTTTGAAATTGCATGGAGTGGAGAAAATTGAGTTCTATCAGGTCGAACTGCACCGCAGGACTGCCGATGCCTTTACGGTGTTCATCCTCATGCTGATTGGCGTTGCCGTTGCGTCAAGGAGGGTTCGTGGCGGATCGGGCTTTCATATCGCCATCGGTGTGGCGCTGAGCGCCTCATTCATCATCTTCACCAGATTTACAACCACATTTTCTACCAACGGCAACCTTTCGCCATTCTTAAGCGTGTGGATTCCAAATTTCATCTATGGCGCACTGGCGGTGTGGCTGATAATCAAGGCTCCAAAGTAGGTTATATTTTATATTTTAATTTATATTACCTAAAACTGAAAATGAAACGTACTCCCTTATACGGACAAAACAGGTTCCGAAATTGCACCATCTAATGGTATCCGATGGTACTTGCCACTAAAGAGCAGCGGTATCCCGATCATGCTTCGTTTTCCCTCTTGTTCGGAATACTTCCTACCCTAATATCGTCACCGTCAGTTCTCTCCCGCCTCCCCTGTTTCTGAATTCGCACAGGTAAATTCCCTGCCATGTTCCGAGGTTGATCCTGCCATTCACAATCGGGATGGAAACCGATGAGCCGACCAACGATGATTTAATATGCGCGGGCATGTCATCGCGGCCTTCAGTGTCGTGCTGATAATAGGGTTCGTCTTCTTTCACGAGCCGATTGAAGAATTTCTCGAAATCCTGCCGCACGGTGGGGTCCGCATTTTCGTTGATGGTCAATCCGGCAGAAGTGTGTTTGATGAAGACGTGCAGGATTCCGGTTTCAGGAAGCTTTCCAACCTGTTTCAGCACAAGGTCGGTGATGATGTGAAAACCGCGTTTGAATTCGGGGAGGGTAATGTGGCAAGTTTGAACCATCTGGAATCGTGAAATAGCAATCGGTGGATCAGTAAGACTTCGGTTGGTGATGAATGGCTACCGGTTGCCGATTACTAAGAACAAGGTTAGCGATTCCTGACGAAATGATGACAATTCCACCTTTGATGTTTGAGAACCGCCATTTCAAAAAGGTTGTTTACCTTGTTAGAAAAATGGGATTGATAATTTGGCAAGTTTCTTGAACTATCATCCACAAACCTTTTATCCATGAGGGCGTATAACGACAACATGGTTACCCTAACTACCCAAGGCGTCAAGATAAGCGTTGAAGCCTTTTATCAGCAGGATTACTCTAATCCCATCAACTGGGAGTTCATGTTCGCTTACCGCATTACCATAGAAAATCACAGTTCCCACACCGTCAAGCTCCTGAAAAGGCACTGGAACATTTTCGACTCGATCGGAGAATTCAAGGAGGTGGAAGGCGTTGGCGTTGTGGGCAAGCAACCCATCCTGAAGCCGGGTGAGCAGCACCAATATGTATCCGGGTGCAGCCTGAAGAGCGAAGCGGGCAGGATGTCGGGTGATTATCTGATGCAGCGCATCGAAGACGGCAAGATGTTCAAGGTGTTCATCCCCGAATTCGACCTGATGGCTCCGCTGAAACTGAACTGATTCTTACTACGATTTCCCAAGTTGCCTCCGCGCCATTTCGCAGCGGATATTTGAATTGCGCAGTGGCATATCTTTCTTCCTTAACTGCTTTACCCCATGCCATGTCTTCAGTTCAATACTCCGTTTAAACGTGAAATATCACCGCCCCTACCCTACCCTCTATATATTTCATTCGAGAACAATTACCAGATTTCACACATTTTTAAAACGATTTCACGATTTCTTAAGCTTAAGATATTCTTGAAGCTATTCCAGATTTAATGAATTGGAAAATAAGAGGCTGATGGGTTTAAGCCAACTCTTCATCCTCTCGCTTTTCGCTCGCCTCTGGCGAGTGAAGTTATTACATGCACTCGCGGGACGCAAGCGCAGGCGAAGGGGGCTTTTGTTTTTTTATAACAGGTGATGGCAATCCTCCAACACCCCTCGCTCCCTTCCAAAGGAGGACTCCTGCACTCAAAGTGACTTTTGCCAAAGCAACATGCCATTTGATAACGATGCGCTTCATTATTCCCCTCCTCGGAGGAGTTGGGATGGATGCATTTTTCAAAGCGAAAATTTGTCGCTCGCCTAGCGGTCAAACGGTTCCCTGATAAAGTTGTAAAACAATATATTATACATTTGACAACTAAACTCCAAACTTCAAACTCCACCTCCTATTTTTTCCTGAACGCGTTTCTCACCCGATCCCTGAAGGTTGTTTTCCCGGTTTTCTCAGGCTGTTTTTCGCCCGCCATTGCTTCCAGTGTGTCGGCATCAGCGCTGGCGCTGCGCCTGCGGTGGCGCTTCCCGAAGAGGCGGTCCCACAGATTTTCATAATCCTTATACAACGGGCAGTCGAGCTTCGCAAGCAGCCTGCTGTCAATATGGAAATGCTGCTGCACATAGTTGAGGCTGTCGTCAGCAGCCACCCGCTCCATGAAGTAGCCCCAGGCGGGCAGCGCCATGGCTGCGCCCTGCCCGGAGGAGAGGTCGCGGAAGTGGATTTGCGGGTTGTCAGCACCCGTCCACACCCCGCAGACGAGCGCGGGCGTGTAGCCGATGAACCATCCATCGGAGTGGTTTTGCGTGGTGCCGGTTTTCCCCGCGATGTCGAATTCAAAGCCGAAGCGCGAGCGTAGGGCTGAGGCGGTGCCGCTGTCAACCACGGTTTGCAGGAAGCGGGTGATGGTTTGAGCCGTTGCCGCAGCCATCACCGCGCGCGGTGGCGCGCTGGCGGTGGTGATGAGGGGGCTGCCGCTGGCGTCCATGACCTGCGTGAGGAAGCGCGGCACGGGCACCGCACCGCGGTTGGCAAAGGCGCAATAGGCGGTGGTCATCTCCATCAGCGAGATGTCGGCAGCGCCCAGCGCCAGAGAGGGCACGGCTGGAATGTCGCCATTGATGCCCATGCTGTCAGCGAGATTCGTCACGTTTTCGATGCCGGCTTTTATCATCACTTCGGGGGCGATGACATTTACGGAGTAAGCAAGCGCGCCCTGCATGGAATAGTAGCCGCCATAGAGGTTGTCGGAGTTCTGTGGCGACCAGCCCTCATAGTCGTCATAGGTTTTCCGCTCATTGGGAAAATATTCGCAGGGGGAGATGCCCGCCTCGATGGCTGCGGCATACACGATCGGCTTGAAGGTGGAGCCGACCTGTCTTTTCGAAGTGACGTGGTCAAATTTGAAATGGCGATAATCAATGCCGCCCACCCATGCTTTGATGTCGCCCGTGGCGGGTTCCATCACCAGCATGCCGGTTTGCAGCAGCATGAGGGTGTATTTCAGGGAATCTTCACAGGTGATGCCGGTGATGGTGTCGCCCACCCATGAAAACAACGCCAGCGTATCCAGGCGCTTCATCCTCTTTTTCGCTTCCTCCTCCGTCATGCCCGATGCAAGCATCGCTTTGAAACGCTCCGAATTCCGGATGGCAAGATCAAGGATGGCAGGGTCGCTGTCCCACGGTTTTTTTTCGCTCCAGTGCGCGTCAAACTCCTTTTGCAGCGCTGCCATGTGTTTTTTCATCGCCTCTTCCGCATGCAACTGCAGCCGCGAGTCAATGGTGGTGTAAATCTTCAGTCCATCGGTGTAGAGGTTGTAGTTGGAATTATTTTGATGATTGTAATCGCTGATTTGTTGATCGAGGTGCAGGCGCAGCATCTCCCTGAAATGAGCGGCAATACCCGTTTCGTGGGTTTGCTTGTTGTAGTTCAGCGCGAGGGGTAGCGCCTTCAGCGTATCGGCAGCGGCATCCGTGATGAAATTATATTTGGCCATCTGGCTGATGACGGTGTTGCGCCTGTGCAGCGCGTTTTCAGGATGCGTCCTCGGGTTATACAATGAAGGCGCCTTTAGCATCCCCACCAGCGTTGCCGCCTGCCCGATTTCAGCGTCCACCGGCTTGATACTGAAATAGCGTTCGGCAGCGGTTTCAATGCCGAACACTTCCTCCCCGAACGAAACTGTGTTAAGGTAGAGCGTGAGCAATTCCTCTTTTGAATAAACATCCTCCAGGCGGAATGCGACAATCGCCTCGCGCACTTTGTTGCGCAGCATGGCGAACGAGCCTTTCTTTCGCGGGAAAAGATTTTTCACCAACTGCTGGCTGATGGTGCTGCCGCCACCAGAACTTTCATCGCCAAGAATGATGGTTTTAATCAACACCCTGAAGAGACTGCGCGTGTCAACGCCTTCATGCCTGTAAAACCTTACATCTTCTGTCGCTATCAACGCATTGATGATGTTGGGCGAAATCTCGCTGAAGCTGGCATTCGTCCTGTTTTCGATGAAATACCTGCCGAGCAGCACGCTGTCGGAAGAATAAATCTCAGAGGCGGTGTAGGTTTGGATTTTTTTCAGCTCTTCTTTGGATGGAAGATGACCGAGGCAGCCGGAGAAGAGGGATGCCAGCGCAAGAAGCAACAGGTTTACGGTTTGCGGTTTACGGTTTACGGTTAAAGTCCGAAAGTTTCCGAAACTGTAAACTGTAAACTGTAAACCGTAAACCATTCCAGGCAAAATTCCGCCTTCCACAACGAAAAGGCAGTGTTCTGATTTTCACACACCCTGTTAAAAAGTATGAAAGGGGTACAATGGCGATTTGCATAAATTGCCGCTTTCTTAACTAAACCAGTTTTTTATGGCAAAAATCATTTCATTCGTCAGCCGCAAAGGCGGAACGGGGAAAACAACCAACGCCATCAATATTGCCAATGTTCTGGCAGAGATGGGACGTCAGGTAGTGGTCATCGAAACGGACATCAACTACACGTTGAGCGCGTTGCGCAAAAAAGAAAGGAGAAAGGTTGCTGAAGGAAAGAAGATTCCCGACCTCGTAAGAACCGAAGAAACCAGCGTGGTGAAAATGATCAAAACCCTGGAGAATGACGGGGTGACGGATTACATTATTGTTGATACCGCTGCGGGCAACGCAACGTCATACTGCACCAACCGCCTTTGCGTAATGAGCGACATGGTGCTGGTGCCGTCCAGCCTTTCCACTAATGATTTGCTGGTGACCGAGCAGACGCTTAATGATATTCTTCCCGCGAAGAAGGAGAACCCCGATCTGAAGATATTCATCCTTCCAACACGCATTCACAGCCTCACGAGAACGGATACCATCCTGGAAACATACCGCCATCTCAATGCGCCCATACTCGATGTGTTTATTCCCAATAAAAAGACTTACACGCATCCGAGCACAATCCGCCCGGCAGAGGGCTACCTTGACGTGGTGAGCGTTATCCTCAAGCATATAGAACCGCAGCAGGAAATTCCGGTTGAAGCCGTTGAGCATGAAGCAATGCCTGAAACTCAGGACGAGCATCAGGAAGTTTTTGACGACAACGGCTTGTCCGTTCACGAGCAGTTCACCCAGGAAATGACTCCGGGAGAAAACCTCACGGAAGCGCAGCAGGAAGAGCTTGAGCGCAGGAAGAAGGAAATCGAAAAGGCTGCGTCAGTCGGCAACCACCTTCGTATCCGGTAGCAGTTTTTTGATCTTGTCAATTTCCCCGGCAGCCAGCTTGTTATCCTTGATGATGAGGAGTTCGAGTCTGGTGAGTTTGCTTAATCCTTCCTTCGGGAGATAGTTCATATAGTAATTGCCGCTGAGGTCTAAAATCTTCACGTTGGCGAGCGTGCCGATTTCCTCCGGAATAGAGGGCCAATAATTGTATGACAGGTAAAGCCGCTCCACATTTTTGAATGCAAGAATCTCCGGGGGAAAAGTTTTATTCTTTTTAAGGCTGAGGTCGAGGTAGAGCACTTTCTCAGGATTGGCTTTAGCCTGCTGCAGGTCGGTGAACCAGTTTTCGGAGAATACCAGGTCGTTATCAATCGCAACTTCCTCGTTGCCTTTTTGTTCCTGGGCGAAGGCTTGCATGCTCAGAAGCGCGAAGAGGCAAAAGGCAAAAGGCAAAAGGCAAAATAAATGCAGTTGTAATTTTTGCCCATTGCCTTTTGCATTTTGCACTTTATTCAGAGTTTTCATATCAGGCATTTTTGCTCGCTTAAAATTTTCAATGACGCTTTCTTGTCTTTTGCAAGCTGCGCAGCCAGCTCATCAGCCGACCTGAACTTCGCCTCCTTCCTGATGGAACCCGCAAACTCAACCGCGATCTGCGTGCCGTAAATGTTCTGCGCAAAATCAAAGATGTGAGCCTCGATGGTTTCGTGCTGCCCGTTGAAGGTGGGGCGCAAGCCGATGTTCAGCATGCCGCCATGCGCCTCGCCATCAACCACCACCCTCACGGCATACACACCGCTGGCGGGAATCAGCTTCAGCGGGTCGCGCACCTGGATGTTGGCGGTGGGGAAGCCGATTTTGGTGCCGCGCTGGTCACCGCGCACCACCTTGCCCGTAACCGAATAGAAGCGTCCAAGCAGCGAATTTGCCGTCTCCAAATCACCGGAGAGCAGCGCGTTCCTGATTTTGGTGGAGCTCACGGAGATGTTATCAACCGTTTGAGCTTCAATCTCCACCACCTGGAATCTCAGCTTTTCGGAATACGCGCGCATCAGATGAATATCTCCTCCGCGGTTGTTGCCGAAGCGGTGGTCATAGCCGATAACGATTTTTCGGGGGCGGATTTTTTTCCATAAAAAATCCTCGATATACTGCTGCGCTGACAACTGTGAGAACTCCTTTGAAAACGGAATGAGAATGAGGTTGTCCACCCCGTATTGTGAAAGGAGCGCTATTTTCTCATCCAGCGTGTTCAGCAGTTTCAGGCTCGCGTCATTGGGCTGAAGCACCATCCGGGGATGCGGGTGAAACGTAAGGATGATGTTTTCCCCGTTAATGTCAAGCGCAAGCCGGTTGATGCGCCTGATGATTTCCTGATGACCGGTGTGAACGCCATCAAACGTGCCGATGGTGAGGATGCCGTTGCGGAATTCGGGAAGATTGTCAACGCCTTTGCAGACTCGCATGAATCGTTTGTTGTTTGTGGTTTGTCGTTTGTGGTTCTTGCAACAACAAATTATTGCAAAATTAACTTTCGGTGATTTGATGGATTAAATCGTTTAGCTCCATTGCCTTATTCAGCGGATATTCGCCAATCATCGTTCTGCAAAGCCCGTGCATGTATGCCCCGCTGTTCAAGGCTTTCCCAAAATCATGAACCAGGGAGCGGATATAAGTTCCCTTGCTGCACCGCACCCGAAAATGCATAAGGGGCATTTCAATGGCGGTGATTTCAAACAAATCAATCCTGACCGTTCTTGGTTGCATTTCAATATGATGCCCCTTTCTCGCTTTCTTGTAAACGGGTTTCCCTCCGATTTTGATTGCTGAAAAGACCGGTGGAACCTGCTGCGTTTCTCCCAAAAATTTCATTGCCGTTTCTTTCAATAGCTCAGGCGTGATATGTTCCGTTGAAAAAGTTTTGTCAATATCGGTTTCCAAATCATAGGATGGCGTAGTGGCTCCTATGAACATCGTACCGGTGTATTCCTTATCGAGGTTGGTGAACACATCAATCCGCTTGGTGGCTTTGCCAACGCAAATCAGCAGAAGCCCTGTGGCGAGGGGATCAAGGGTTCCCGCATGACCGACCTTCACCTTCTGCCCGTATTTCTTCTGGATGGTGTAACGGATTTTCTTCACCACATCGAATGACGACCACTCGTAGGGTTTGTTGACAAGGAGGATTTCACCTTTTTCAAGATCAAGCATGAATAATATGGTAATTGCATATGGAGATTTGACAACTTTTGAACGTTGCATGCGTTTAGCGTATCCTTTACCCCCCCGATTTATCGGGGGGACTCAAAGACACAACCATCACGGCTTTAGCCATGACGTGACTATTCACAAATCCTCCGGTCGGGGCTAAAGCCAATAGAAAGTTTCCTTAACTCCCCGCGATAAATCGCGGGGTTAAAAGATTCAGTCTATAAAGCGCTAAACAGATACGAAAAGTTGTCAAATCTTAACCAGTCAAATTCAAATCATATCCGAGCGCGAGCATGAGCAATATCGCCAACCCCAGCGCGATGCGGTAATATCCGAATACTTTGAATCCGTGCTTTTGCAAATAGGTGATGAAAAATTTTATCGCCAGCATCGCCACGATGAAAGCGATAATATTTCCGACCAGAAGCATCTTTATATTTTCCGCAGTAATCACTTCATGATTTTTTATGAGCTTATAGGCTGACGCGGCAAACATCGTGGGCACCGCGAGGAAGAAGCTGAACTCCGCTGCGCTCTTGCGCGACAACTTCTGCGCCATGCCTCCGATGATGGTGGCTGCCGAGCGCGATACGCCCGGAATCATCGCAATGCACTGATAAAACCCGATCTTCAGCGCTTTCGGATAAGTAATTTCATCACTCTCATTTTTCCCGTTCATCCATTTATCAATGTAAATCAGGATGACTCCGCCCAGCAGCAGCGACACGGCAACAATTTCCACGCTGCCCAGCATCGAGTCAATAATATCATCGAGCAGAAAGCCGATGGCAGCCGCAGGCAAAAAGGCGACCAGCAGCTTCAGGTAAAAATCAACCGTTTGAAAAAACCTTTTCCAATACAAGACAACTACCGACAATATCGCTCCGAATTGAATATTCACGATAAACGCTTTGGTAAATTCATTGCTCTCCATGCCGAGCAGCTTCTCGGTGATGATCATGTGCCCGGTTGATGAGATGGGGAGGTATTCGGTGACGCCTTCAACGATGGCGAGGATGATGGCTTCAAATAGAGTCATTAGCAACGGGAGCACTCCAAACTGTAAACCGTAAACCGTAAACTGTAAACGTACCCAATGGAGCAATTTATTCCGTTCAAAGTATAATAATCGCTTTCAATCCTTCGCCTTGATGAAAATCGAAAATATCTCAATCACCAATCCCAGGAGGATGACCATTGGGGCAAGGGTTATCCTTGTGAAGCTGTATTTTTCTTCGGCATTGAACACAGCCGGGTCGGCATGCGCCCCGCCCACCATCAGCAGATAACCTGCAGCAATTATTACCATTCCCGCTACCATCAGCATGTAGTTAATCTTGCCGAAGATGAAGGCTGGTTTATTATTTTGCTCTTTTTTAGTGATTGTTTTCGCCATGAAAGTTTACGGTTTACTATTTACAGTTTACGGTTTTGCGTTCCGGTTTACCAAACTGTAAACCGTAAACAGTAAACTGTAAGTCATCTCAATAAAGATCATCCAACTTCAATCTCAGGTATTTAGACACCGAAAGATACGTGCTGAACCACGTGATCATCACCCCCAACACCAGGATTGAAATGAAAACGACCGCAAAGTTATATAAATCACCGGATGCTACAATCAGGGTGGGCAACTGCATCTGCGCGTAATAGAGAAGCCCCACAAGCAGCGTCACCGCCAGCGCCCCGCTGATAAACCCGTTGAGGATGCTTCGCCCCATGAACGGCTTGATGATGAACCACCGGGTGGCACCCACCAACTGCATGCTTTTGATGAGGAACCGGTTGGAATACATCGCCAGCCGGATTGTGTTGTCAATCAGCGTAATGGCAATCAGCACGAGCATCACCGATATTCCCAAAAGAATGAGCGTCACCTTCCTGATGTTCTGGTTGATGAGGTCAACGATGGCTTTGAAATAATAAATCTCCTCCACCTGCGGCAATTCCTTCAACTCGGCTTCAATGGCGGCAAGGCTGTCGCTGTTGGCATATTCGCTCCGCAGGTTGAAGTTGATGGACGCATAAAGCGGGTTGTAACCGAGGATGGAAAGGTCTTCTCCGAAATCATCCGACAGGATTTTTGCAGCATCGTCTTTTGAAATATACTTGGTGGTTTTGATGTAAGGCCTCTTCTCCAGCTTTTTCTGAAACTGGAAGATATCCGCCTCGCTCAGATCGTCATTCAGAATGATGGAAATTTCGATGCTCTCGCGGAAATATTCTGACAGCTTCTGGGAAAACAGCAGCACATGCCCCAATATCCCCAGCATGAACAGCACCAGCGTGATGCTGATGATGGAATAAATATATGAAGGCTTCGACCGCCTGCGGGGAGCCTTGCCTACTTGCTCAGACATGATGCTTCAGATGCGCAGGCAATTTAGGAAAACGAGCAAGTGACATTTCCATTAGATACTAACAGCACATTAAAGGGGTTGTTTGGCGTGATTATTCAGATGAGAAATTATTTCACCGGATTCGCCTCCCGCCTGATTTTTTCCAGATCATTTTGAACTCCGAGCCTGGCAGCCCACTCCTGCAGGTAATCCATATCGAGATTTTCATATTGCAATTCAAATACACGTAACGCATCGGTGAACTGCTTGTCGCTGCCTCCGGAAATCCGAGCCCATTTCAACTTCATGAGGACGGTGTCTTCCGGAGCCGACACCTTGCATTTTACACCCCACAGATTTTCATCCCTTCTTCTTGAAAACCTTTCCACATCATAAGGCTCGTTCGTAAGGATCCAAAAATCAATTTTGTCGCCTCCCTCTGTATCAATAAGGTTGAACATGCTCTGATGCAGCAAAGCGTCCTTAATGCTTTGGGCTGACAAATAATAGCGAGGCGGAAGAAATGCTCCGGTAAGGCTTGGAATTATTGCAGCCGTTACATTCACCACAATATCAATATCATGAGTAAGGCGCGGTTCGCCCTGGATGCTTGAAACCACCGAACCGGAAACCATGTAAGGAATATGGTTTTCATTTAGCCATCCGAGCACTTTCCTTACCAATTCCTGTTGTGGCATAGCGCGATGCGTTCGAGATAAATTTTGCGGATTTCCTCTTCGCTCTTTTCGGGAAAACGCTTTCTTAACCCTTGCTTGAAAAGCTGCTTGCCCATCTCTGAAAGCTCATACACCTTGTCCAGCTTCTGCTGAGGCGTCATTTTTTTCAAAGCTTCAAGGTAATGACTATGATTGGGGCGAGGCTTGATATCCATTGGTGAAAGTTAGCGAATTGCGGGCTGATTTCCTTGAATGCAAAGGTGAACCCTTTGCAAATTTGTTCTTTCTTTGCATCCTGAAATTTACCAATGGAATACAACTTCAATAAGATAGAAGATAATTCGCGCAAAAAATGGAACGACTGGAATGTTTATAAAACAGAAACCGATCCATCAAAGCCCAAGTTTTACGTTCTCGACATGTTCCCCTACCCTTCCGGTTCGGGACTGCATGTGGGGCATCCGCTCGGCTACATCGCTTCCGATATTTTTTCACGCTACAAAAAACATTGCGGCTTCAATGTGCTGCACCCGATGGGTTTCGATGCGTTCGGCTTGCCTGCGGAGCAGTATGCAATCCAGACCGGAAGGCATCCTGCAGCGACCACTGCGGAAAACATCCATCGCTTCAAGGAGCAACTCGGCTCAATGGGTTTCAACTATGACTGGAGCCGCGAGGTGCAAACCTGCGAGCCGCAGTATTACAAATGGACGCAATGGATTTTCCTGCAACTGTTCAAGTCATGGTATAACAAGAAAACCAACAAAGCGGAAGACATCGAAACGCTGGTGACAATATTTTCTTCGGAAGGAAATGTGAATGTGGAAGCAGCTACTGATTTCGATACCGCCTTTTCGGAAGATGACTGGAATGAGTTCAATGAAAAACAGAAGCAGGAAATATTGATGAATTACAGGCTGGCGTATTTGTCGTATGCCGAAGTGAACTGGTGTCCCGAATTGGGCACGGTACTGGCGAATGACGAGGTGAAAGACGGTCGCTCGGAACGGGGCGGGCATCCCGTGATTAAGAAGAAAATGCGACAGTGGTTTTTGCGCATCACGGCTTATGCTGAAAGATTGCTGAACGATCTCGACACACTCGCATGGAGCGATAGCATGAAGGAGATGCAGCGCAACTGGATTGGCCGCTCGGAAGGAGCGCAGGTTTTTTTCGATCTGCCCGACTTCAACATGCAGTTGGAAATATACACCACCCGCCCTGATACCATTTTCGGAGTGACATTCATGGTGCTTGCGCCTGAGCATCCTTTGGTTGAAATCATCACCCGTCCGGAACATGCGCAGGAAGTAGCGGACTATTTACAATACGTGCAGTCGCGCTCTGAGCGCGAGCGGCAGGCGGAGGTGAAGAAAGTGACAGGTGCTTTCACGGGCTCACTGGCGGTAAATCCTCTGAATGGCGAAAGGATTCCGGTGTTCATCAGTGAATATGTGCTGATGGGCTACGGCACGGGCGCCATCATGGCAGTGCCTTCGGATGACGACCGCGACCATGCGTTTGCAACTCATTTCAACCTGCCGATTATTGATGTGATTGACAAAGGCATGTACCCGGGCGCTACTCGCGATGACAAGCTTGGCAAGATGATCAACTCCGGGTTCATTGACGGCTTGGAAGTGATGGACGCCATCAAAGCGGTGAATAACAAATTAGAAGAACTTGCCATCGGCAAGCCGCAGGTGCAATACCGCATCCGTGATGCGATTTTCGGAAGACAGCGCTACTGGGGCGAGCCGATACCGATCTATTATGCAGATGAAACGCCCTACCCTATGGATGAAAAGGAATTGCCGTTGGTGCTGCCGGAGATGGAAGATTTCAAGCCAGGCGAAAACGGTGATCCACCGTTGGCAAAGTTGAAGGATTGGAGTTATAGCCCTTCGCATGGAAAAGCCTCACCCCCGCCCCCTCTCCAAAGGAGAGGGGAGTCCGAAGTTTATTACTCTGCTTCGCAGAAAGGAGAAAAGAACAGTGGGGAAAAGACCGACAGCCGGGACACCCCCTCTCCTTCGGAGAGGGGGGCGGGGGGTGAGGCTCATCGAAGAGGGGAATCCGAACCGGGTTACTATACAGCAGATGGGAGAAACTGGGAGAAATTGAAAGAGCAGGGAAGAGAACTCCGGAAGAATCAGACTGAGGCAGAGGAAATTTTGTGGGAAAGATTGCGCGATAATCAAATCGGTCATAAGATTCGCAGGCAACATGCTATTGATATTTTCATTGCGGATTTTGTTTGTCTTTTAAAGAAAGTAGTGATTGAAATTGATGGAGGGATTCATTTGGATGCCGAGCAGAAAGAATACGACAACAACAGAACGTTCGAGTTGAATCAAAAAGGCTTTGAAGTAATCCGCTTCACAAATGATGAAGTAATTAAAAACATCGATCAGGTTGTAAAAAAAATCAAAGTAAAACTCGATTCAAAGCCCAGCCTGGAAAAGGACGAAGGCTTGGACTCCCCCTCTCCTTTGGAGAGGGGGACGGGGGGTGAGGCTCCTTCGGGACTGGACGAAGCTGGCTACCCCCTCGAACCCACCACCATGCCCGGCTGGGCGGGCAGCTCATGGTATTTCCTGCGCTACATGGACCCGCGCAATGACAAGGAGTTTGTCTCCAGGCAAGCCGAGCAATACTGGCAGGATATTGACCTCTACATTGGCGGCACCGAACATGCCGTGGGGCATTTGTTGTATGCCCGCTTCTGGCAGAAGTTTTTATATGACAGGGGTTATGTGAGCAAGGTGGAGCCGTTTAAGCGGTTGGTGAATCAGGGGATGATACAGGGGCGCTCGAACTTTGTGTATCGGGATAAAGACTCAAATAAATATGTTTCATTTAATCTGAAAGAGAAATATGAGGTGACGCCACTGCATGTGGATGTGAGTTTGACTGAGAATGATATTTTGGATATTGAAAAATTCAAACAGTGGCAACCCGAAAACGCAGATTCGCAATTTGTGCTGGAAGATGGAAAATATATCTGCGGAGTTGAGGTGGAAAAAATGTCAAAATCGAAATTCAATGTCGTCAACCCTGATGACATCATCTCCCAATACGGTGCCGATACCTTCCGCATGTATGAGATGTTCCTGGGGCCTATCGAGCAGAGCAAGCCGTGGAACACGAACGGCATTGATGGCGTATATAAGTTCGTGAGGAAGCTGTGGCGGCTGTTTTACGATGAGAACGGCAAGCTTCTCCTGAAAGACGAGCCTGCCACCGAGCAGGAACTGAAAGTGATTCACAAGACCATCAAAAAAATCCGGGAGGACATCGAGCGGTTTTCGTTTAACACGTGCATCAGCACCTTCATGGTGTGCGTGAACGAGCTCACCGACCTGCGCTGCACGAAGCGGATGGTGCTGCACGACCTCGCTATTTTGATTGCTCCCTTCGCCCCGCATCTTGCGGAAGAATTATGGGAAAAGCTGGGCAACAAGAGTTCCGTCACTTTGGCTGCGTATCCCGAATACAATCAAAAATACTTAGTGGAAAGCAACTTTGAATACCCCGTTTCCATCAACGGCAAGCTGCGCACGAAAATCAATCTGCCGCTCGACCTCGTTCAGGACAAGGTGCAAGAAGAAGTGCTCGCATCCGATGTCGTTCAGAAATGGCTCGATGGCAAGCCCCCGAAGAAGTTCATCTACGTGCCGGGGAAGATTATCAATATTGTGGTGTAGCACGCTCAGTTCTTCACCAGATTCACGGTCATCTTTTGGCTCTTGTCCATTACCGTCAGGAAATACAATCCGGCCGGCAAATTGCTGACATCAAGCTTTAGCTCTTTATTAAAAAATGAAGAATAAGATTTTTGGAACAACCTCATGCCCTTTGCATCGGCAAGCGATAACTGAACTTCAGAACTGATTTCTCTTAGCTGCACCGCCACCAACTCATCAGCCGGATTCGGATAAATCCTGAATGGAGTCACATCCACCAAGCCCGCCACGGTAGTCGTGTCTGTGGTGTCGGTGCCGAACGACACAAAGGCGCTGATTGCCAGATTCTGAATCGGTGATAATTCACATTCTTCCGGTTCGCCCGGATTCAAATCGCCATCGCAGTCATATACCAGGCTATTAACACCGGAAGATGTGAACGGTCCATCCCAGTAAATAATCTTGTAATTGCTGTTACCAGCAAAAAC
The DNA here is from genome assembly GCA_964502525.1 of uncultured Chitinophagaceae bacterium. GTDB lineage: Bacteria > Bacteroidota > Bacteroidia > Chitinophagales > CAIOSU01 > DATLYB01. The sequence goes on along the minus strand of CAZCXH010000046.1, from coordinate 4,547 downwards.
CGATGGCGCAGCGGAAGTATCGAAACACGCCATGCCGCAAAAGTCAGCGTAACCCGCCATCAACTCGAAAGTGTTTGATAAATCCCCATAGAAGTACACACCTGCCAGGAATTTTTGTCCGGTATTGAGCTTGTAATCAGGATGAATAATTAGATAGCCGATGTTGGTTGAGTCAGTAAGGGACGTTGTCGTTACAATCGTGGTATCGTATAGCACAGCGTTTGTAATCTGCTGAAGGGAATCAATCATAATGCCTGACGTTCCCTCATACTGATAAACGTTGATGACGATGGTATCCGGAGTGGCGGTAATATTTTTATGTTTGAAAGCCACCCTGATGCTGTCAATGGTTAAAGCCTTATCGCTATATGTATAAGCCTTGAAACTGTCGGCATCATAAAGCGTGTCAAACCTGACCACCGCCCAGTGAAGCCCTCTCACCGGGTCAACATCCGGCAGATGAGCATTCAATTTCCAGAATGTATAACCATAGTCAGCCCCGGAATCCGCGGAAACAATTCCGTCAACCGCATCATAGTCCAAAAGGATGTTCGTGATTTGGCTGAATGCGCCCGATGCCGCAAACAAAAATCCGCATAGAAGAAAAATTGTTTTCATAGATGTGTTTTTTAGGATGAATATTCAAGAGCGGTTTTGCCGCAAAAGTTAGATAAATCCCGATGATTTGGCAGCAACTTTATTTCAACTTTCGTCATTCTGAGCGAAGGCTTTGCGCAGCGAAGAATCTCCCCACTTCGAAGCGTAGAGATGTTTCGCTTCGCTCAACATGACGATGATTTGGCGCATGGGGGTGAAAAATTATTTCTGCTATTTTTGCTGCACAAAAAAACCATTCTAAAAAATAAATCTTATGAAAGTATCAGTAATAGGCGCGGGAAACGTAGGCGCCACAGTAGCCAATGTGCTGGCGCATTATGACATCGTCAATGAAATCGTTGTGCTGGATATCAAAGAAGGCATTGCCGAAGGCAAGGCGCTCGACATCTGGCAAACGGCTCCCATCAACATGTACAGCACGCGCGTGAAGGGCGTCACGAATGATTACAAGCCGACAGCCAACTCCGATGTGGTGGTGATCACATCCGGCTTGCCTCGCAAGCCCGGCATGAGCCGCGATGATTTGATTTCAACCAACGCGGGAATCGTGAAATCGGTGACCGAGCAGGTGGTGAAATATTCTCCCAACACCATCATCATCGTGGTGTCCAACCCGCTCGATGTGATGACGTATTGCGCTTATCTCACTTCCAAATTTGATTCGAAGCGCGTGTTCGGCATGGCGGGCATCCTCGACACCGCGCGTTACAAAGCTTTCCTCGCGGAAGAAATCAACTGCTCCCCGAAAGATATTCAAGCTATGATCCTTGGCGGGCATGGCGACACGATGGTGCCGCTGCCGAGATATACAACCGTCACCGGCATTCCGGTGACTGAATTGGTGAAACCCGACAGGCTTAACGCCATCATCGAGCGCACGAAAGTGGGGGGCGGTGAATTGGTGAAGCTGATGGGCACCTCCGCATGGTATGCTCCCGGAGCCGCTGCCGCGCAGATGGTGGAAGCGATCGTGAAAGACGAAAAACGTGTTCACCCATGCTGCGTGTTGCTGAATGGCGAATACGGAATGAAGAATATCTATCTGGGTGTGCCGGTCGTGCTCGGCAGAAAAGGCGTGGAGAAGATCATCGAACTCAAGCTGGATGCCGCGGAAAAAGAACTGCTCAACAAATCAGCCGCTGCCGTAAAGGAAGTGATGAGTGTGCTGGATAAGATGGCGGTGGCGGTGTAGAGTTTAATGTTTAATGTTTAAAGTTTGATATACCATCGGTAATCAGATTTTTCGAACTTGTACTGCGTAGTTCCCGATGGTACCTGCCCGACCGGCAGCGGGTATCCTCCGAAGGAGTCCGGAGTCCTTCGGGCCGATCACAGTTCGTTTTTGCATTTGCTTCGGGATAAAAAACAACTTTCCCACTCACCTTAAACATTAGACATTAGACCTTAAACTTTAAACCAATGCGTTTTTCCAACATCAGGCTTCAAGCGCTTGCCCTTGCGGTGAGTGTTGGCTTGATGGCGATAAAATTCATCGCCTACTTCATCACCCATTCGAATGCGATTTTCACGGATGCGCTCGAATCCATTATCAATGTCGTTGCGGGCTCATTCGCGCTTTACAGCTTAATTCTTGCCGCTAAGCCTAAAGACATTGACCATCCGTATGGTCATGGTAAAGTGGAATTTTTATCGTCAGGATTGGAAGGGTTTTTAATTTTCCTTGCCGGGATTGCCATCCTCTCAAAATCTGTTTATTCGTTTTTTGTTCCAAGCGGAATTGAAAACCTCGAAACCGGTATTCTTCTCATCACGGTGACGGGCGGCATCAATTTCATCATGGGTATTGCCCTTGTGAAAAGAGGCTCCATCCACCATTCCGAAACAATGATTGCGGATGGCAAACATCTGAAATCTGATGCATATACCACAGCAGGCTTGCTCATCGGGCTGGGAGCAGTGTATTTCACAAAGCTGCATTGGCTTGATAGCGTTGTGGCTATCATCTTCGGAGCAGTCATCACCATTACGGGGTTTCGTGTTTTACGGAAATCCATTTCGGGAATCATGGATGAAGCAGATTTCGGGTTGTTGAAGAAGCTGATCTCCATACTCAACTCCTCCCGAAAAATGCAATGGATTGACATTCACAACATGCGAGTTGTCAAATACGGTTCTGTACTCCACATTGACTGCCACATGACGCTGCCCTGGTACTTCAGCCTTAAAGAAAGCCATGACGAAGTGAAAGCAGTGGAAGACCTGGTGAGTCGCGAAGCGGAAAGAAAGGTGGAACTGTTCATTCATACAGATCCCTGCATTCCCGCTTCATGCACGGTTTGCCAGATTACTGATTGCAAAGTGCGACAGCGGCCGTTTCAAAAAAAGATTACATGGGATATTGATTCCGTGCTGCGAAATCAAAAACACGCCATGGAAATCTAAAGTAACGTGAGTTATGGATTACCACAGAAATAATTCCTTGAATTTCATTGCCGTCCGCTTCAGCGGACGGGATATTGAATCAGTAACCAGAGGGCTTTAGCCAAATTGTGAAATACTTTGGCTAAAGCCCAAAAGGAGAGTCTTCCTATTTTAACCGTCCGCTGAAGCGGACGGCAATGAAAACTATCAAAATAAGGTTGGTTTTTAATCCATAACTCACGTTAAAGTATGGTTTACACGTTTACGGTTACATGTTTACAGTGGAAACTGTAAACGCGTAAACAGGTACATTGTAAACCCTATTCCGCTGTTACCGGGTCAATGATGGCTTTCACCTCGCTCACCTTGTTGGCGGGAAAGCCGCCTTGCCTGGCGTGTTCACGCACTAACTGTTCGTTGGGAGCGAAGTAAATGCAATAGATTTTGTCATCCACCACGTAACTGTGGATCCATTGGATTTGCGGACCCATGCCGCTTAACACTCCGCATGATTTTTGAGAAATAGCTTTTAATTCGGCAGGTGAAAGTTTTCCCGCTCCGGGAATTTCTCTTTCAATGACATACTTAGGCATCTTGAAGGGGTTTTAGGTTAAGAATGAATGACAAGTTACAATTTTTAGTTCACTTGTTTACTGTTACGGTTTGCGGTTCAAGGAAAAAACTGTAAACTGTAAACCGAAAACCGTAAACTTTCATTATGTATTATCAAAACATCCTCGAAGCAATCGGCAAAACCCCTTTGGTGAAATTGAACCGCGTCACAAAAAGCGTGAAGGCGACCGTGCTGGCAAAGGTGGAATTCTTCAACCCCGGCAACAGCATCAAAGACCGCATGGCGCTGAAGATGGTGGAAGAAGCCGAGCAGAAAGGATTGCTGAAACCGGGCGGCACCATCGTAGAAGGCACTTCCGGCAACACGGGCATGGGCTTGGCGATTTGCGCGATCGTGAAAGGATACAAGTGCGTATTTACCATTCCGGATAAACAATCAAAGGAAAAAATTGATGTGATGAAAGCGGTGGGCGCTGAGGTGATTGTGTGCCCCACCGATGTGGAGCCTGACGATCCGCGTTCCTATTACGCCACTGCAAAACGCATCGCGGAAACAACACCTAATTCATTTTACGTCAACCAATATGACAACCTCGCCAACACGCAGGCGCATTACGAGACGACAGGTCCTGAAATCTGGAGCCAGACCGAAGGGAAAATCACGCATCTTGTTGTAGGCTGCGGCACGGGCGGAACCATTTCAGGATGCGGAAGATTTCTGAAAGAAAAAAATCAGAATGTGAAGGTGTGGGCGATTGACACGTACGGCTCCGCGCTGAAAAAATATCACGAAACGGGAAAGTTCGACCCAAAGGAAGTTTACGGCTATATCACCGAAGGCATCGGTGAAGACATTATCCCGAAAAATATTGACTTCAGCGTGATTGACCATTTTGAAAAAGTCACCGACAAGGATGGGGCAATCATGGCGAGGCGCATCACGAAGGAGGAAGGAATTTTTGTCGGCTATTCTG
>CAZCXH010000045.1:0-31664 GCA_964502525.1 uncultured Chitinophagaceae bacterium | reverse complement strand
GCGGTATCTGCGGGAAATTGATTGTTCATGGAATTTGAGTTTGCGGAATTTAGGTCATTTCTCAATTCTTAAACCGTTGGCTGAAGCCCAACGGCAATGAAAGGTTTGATAACCAGACTGATTTAAATGCGTGTTGTCCTGGGTCGCCCATGCAGCATTCGGTTTTTTTTCTGAAATTTGACCCCTGACAACTTTCCATAAAGAATCCCTGCCTTAGGATTTAAGTGTAATTGAAATTCAAAAACCTCAAAATCATGAAACGACTATTGACATTTCTGTTGACAATTTTCTTGTGCTCTGCAACATTTTCAGGCTTCGCGCAATGTACCGGGCGCTACTATGACGAAGTTTTTTCCGGCCCTACATTTACCACGGTAGTTCCGGGAGTGGGGCAGATCCCTGACCTGGCCAAGCTGGGCGGCTACAGCATTCCATTCGGAAGCGCAGAAGGACAGACGCTCGACATGTATGTGTTTGAGCCGGAAGGTGATGACCCCGGCAACCAGTATTACGAAGCGAAGCGCCCGCTCGTGGTGCTGGCGTATGGCGGCAGTTTCACCGCGGGCATACGTGAAAGCCCCGACATCATTAATCTGTGCCAAACGTTTACCAAGCGAGGCTTTGTCACCGCTTCCATCGAATACCGCCTCAATACCGGAACTATTGACTCCGCCACAATGCTCAAGCAGGTGGTGAAAGCCGTGCAGGATGCCAAGGCTGCCATCCGCTATTTTTATAAAGATGCCGCCACGACCAACACCTACCGTATTGACACGAACAAGATTTTCATGGGTGGAACATCAGCAGGAGCATTTATCGGAGTTCATCTGGGCTATTTGACTGATACTGCCGGTATCCAGCAATGGATGAAGGAAATTATTGAATCGCAGGGCGACCTGGAAGGCAACAGCGGCAACCCCGGCTACTCATCACGCGTGGCAGGCATCATCAACCTTGCAGGAGCCATTGGCGACACAGCCTGGATAAAATCCGGAGCCGTGCCGATGGTGAGCATGCATGGCAATGATGACGGCACGGTGCCTTATTGCTCGGATATCATCAGCGTGTCGGGCACTCCTCTTATCGTGGTTGACGGCAGCGGAACGATCAAAAGGCGTACAGCGAATCTTGGCATCACGAATCGCTTTTACACATGGCGCGATGCAGGTCACGTGCCTTATGTTGACCCGCGTCCGACAACCGAAGGTCCCGTTTACATGGACACCACAGTCTGGTTCGTACGAGATTTCCTCTACGAACAGATGACCGGCATCCGCTGCGATTCTTCCTTGTGGGCAATCGGCAACATGACTACTCCTCATGTTTATGAAAACGGAGTGCCCGTGGCCTGCGGTCCTGAAATTTTTGACCCCACGGATGCAAAGGCGTTTAATCAGGCTCCCACCGGCATTGCGTCTTTTGTGAATGTTACGGTGGCGGCATATCCCAACCCTTCAAGCGATGCGGTAACGATTACGAAGCCGGTTGCATTACAGGGAGCAGCGGATGCGCTCGTGTATGATAATTTGGGAAGATTGGTAAAAACCTACCACGCGATTCCTGATTTCTTCACCATCAGCAGGAATGAACTCGGAACCGGTTTGTTCATCGTAAAGATTCTTCCTGCAAACAAGAGTCTTGGTATTGCAAGGGCGAAAGTGGTGTTTGAATGAGAAAGTTTGTCGTTTGTTGTTCGTGGTTTGTTGTCGGGCATGAACTGGCGCAAGCGTCCGCTTGTGCCATTCTCCTTTTGTTTTCATTCACCGCATCAGCCGGTGGCTTCCAGGCAAACCTGCAGGGTATCAAGCAAAACGGCATGGCGCAGGCAGGCGTGGGAACCAGTCTTGATGCAGCAAGTGTTTTCCTGAATCCCGGGGCGCTTTCATTTTTAAAGCAGCGTCTGCATTTTAATGTCGGGGCGAATGTGGTGATTCCTTATATCGGCTATCAGTCAACAGATGGTTTTTATACGGCAACGAACAAAAGCACTTTCGGCACGCCATTCATAGTGTATTGGTCGTATCGTCTTAAAAAGGAAAAGTGGACTGTTGGACTGGGTGTAAACAATCCTTTCGGAAACGGTTTGGAATGGGAAGACGACTGGGCAGGTCAATTTGTGATTCGGAAAATCGAGCTGCGAACGTTTTCCGTTCAGCCTACGGTGAATTATAAAATCAACGACAAGTTTGGCGTGGGCGCTGGCTTTTCCTATTACTTCGGTGATTTGCTTTTAAACAGGGGAATTCCTGTGGCGGATTCTTCATTGCAATATGGCGAAGCGGAACTCACCGGCAATGCGATGGGCTTTGGGGCAAATATTGGTTTCTATTACAACATCAATTCAAAATTTTCGCTGGGTGCAACATTCCGCACACCTGTGAAGATGAAAGTGAAGGATGGCGATGCCGAATTTGAAGTGCCGGCTGCCATCAGCGATTCATTCCCCAAGACTACATTTAATTCGGAACTGATTTTACCGCTGGTCGCCAATGTCGGCTTAGGCTATCATCTGAATGATAAGTGGCTGCTTGCTTTTGATGTGAATTACACCGGGTGGTTTTCTTATGACACGCTGCGTTTTGATTATGATTTCAATTCGGAACAACTCGAAGACACGGAGTTGCCAAAGAATTACGAAGGCTCATTTACATTTCGCCTGGGTGCGCAGTATAAGGTACTGGAAAAACTCGCATTAAGGGCAGGAGCGTATTTCGATATGACGCCTGTGCAGGATGGCTATCTTTCACCAGAAGGTCCTGACGCGAATCGCTTTGGCGTGTCAGGCGGTCTCACCTACCAGCCTTCACCGAAAGTGGGCATTGACGCTTCTTTTCTTTATGTTCGCTCGCTTGAGCGCACCGGAGGCTCGGATGAAGCCGGATTTTATGGCACTTATACAATAGCCGTGTTCGTTCCTTCGATTGGAGTGCATCTGGCGTTTAAATGAGTATTGAGTATCGAGTATTTGGTATTTGGAAACAAGTATGTATAGTATGAATTACAACAAGCAGCAAACATTAAACGGTTTTATTTCTTTTCTCACTACTCACTATCCACTACTCATTACTTGGCTCTTTCTTCTCGCCTCCTGCGAGCCGAAATTTGACATTCCCGAACCTTCAGCAGGCGCTGCGGATTTCACGCGTTATGTAGCGATTGGCAGTTCTTACACTGCCGGTTTTAGTGACGGGGCGCTGTCAAAACAGGGGCAGCTTGCTTCGTTTCCCAATCTGCTGGCGCAGCAAATGCGCTTGACCGGTGGCGCGGATACATTTAATATTTCATTGCTGAAAGGCGATAAGGGCTGCTATCCCAGCGATGAGTATGCACCGGGCGATTTTAAACTCACCGAGCCGAAACTGACGCTTGTAAAAAAGCCCGACTGCAAAGGCGAGGTAAACCTTTTGCCTGAGCGCCTTCCCGGGCTTGGAGATGATGAGCTGGATTTGGATAACGATTCACAGCGCGACACCAGCCACACCGTTTTCCATCATCTCGGTATTCCCGCAATGAAAATGATTGATGTCACCTCACCGGGATACGGGGATGTTGCCAACTACGGCACCTCCAAATCATTCAGTCCTTACTTCTGGCGCTTTGCTCCCGATCCCCTGTTCCTCTCAAGTCCTTATTCCTATGTCACCGCTATTCATCCCTCCTTCTACACTATGGAATTAGGGATGAGCGATGTGCTTGCCTATGGCATTGCCGGAGGCGCCAGCAATGATTATGAAGATCAAATCTCATCAGTGACCTCCTTCCGCCTCAGCCTCCAATTCATTCTTGACGACCTCATTGCGCAGAATGCCCATGGCGTTATTTCGAACATCCCCGATGTAACTACGTTTCCTTATTTCAGGAGGATTATTTATGATTCATTAAACCTCGATGCGGCAAAAGCGGATTCGATGAATGCGCTGTATCCTGCTATCGGTTACACGTTTCACACAGGCTTCAATCCGTTTGTGGTGAAAGAAGATGGCCAGGTGCGCGTGATTAAATCAACCGAGTTTGTAACTCTGGGCATTGATATTGATTCGCTGAAATGCCTTGAGCTGGGCGCATTCATTCCCATTAAAGATGAAGACATTTTATCGGAAGCTGAAATTGCAAACGTGCGTTCATTCACAGCGCAGTTCAACACCGTGATTGAGGAGCTGGCAGCCGAGCGGGGAATTGCCGTTGTTGATTTGGCCGGATTTATGGACAGGATTTACAACGAAACAACAATCAGCGGCATTGACTTCAGCGCGGAGATGGTATCAGGCGCATTCTTCTCGCTTGACGGGCTGCATCCGACCGACCGCGGGCAGGCGATGATTGCCAATGAATTCATTAACGTCATCAATCAGGAATTTGGGGCGCAGTTGCCTCTCTTGGACATCACCCAATACAGAGGCGTTCTCTTTCCTTAAGAGTATACCATTTGGAATTTTGACTTATCTCATTGCAAAAAGGGGCAAAAGGCAACTTGCAAAGGGCAATTTGCCTCTTGCCTTTTGCACTTTACCTTTTTATTTGGGCTTGTTTCAATTTTAGATGGTTAAACCGCAGCCGCCTTCAACTGCGCTTTTATCCAGCGCTCAGGAAGTTCACCTGCCGAGGCTATCCTGTAGTCGGAGTAGGAACATGGCACCAGCAGCGGCTTGGCTTTTTTCTTGCCGGGATCGGGTGTAGTGGCGATTTCAAGCCACCAGCGGTCGCTCTTGCGGCTCTTCCAGAAATGAAGGTCGTGATGCCCGTCTTCAAGATGAACGATGTAACGGTAAAAATCCTTTTCTGTAAGCGTAAGCTTGTCGTCTTTCCGGTTGTAGAAGCCTTCTGTGAAATACCAAATCATCTGCGCGATGAGCTGGGCGGTCTGCTCATTGCGGTCAAATACCGGGTTAAAGTTGTAGATGCCGATGGAGCTGAGCCTGTCGCTCATCCCTGCATAGCGGCATATCTGGCAGGCTTCTTCGCCCGTAAGCCCATTAGGGGTGGCGCCTTTAACCGCGGGCGCGTCAGCCTGTCGGATTGACGAAAGGTCAAAGCTTAACATATCCGAATCGCGCACCAGCGGCTCCACTTCTTCGATGTCTTGCCTCACCACGCCAAGCCGCATGCACTCGAAGCCCAGCTTGTCAAGCATCTCGGCCGACTTGGGATCGCTGAAATGCGACTGGTAGCCGATCAGGCTCATGCTTTCAAGAAACGGAGGATTGCCCGTGATGATGCGGGAGAGGTAGTTCTGGTCGTTGGTTTCATCCTCCATCTCTTCAAGGTCAATGCGCTCGTCAATCAGCGTAACGTTCACCTCCTTTTCCGTTGCGGAATAGCCCCGGAACTGCGCTACCGTCAAATCATGGCTTCCACCGATAATAACAGGCACCACTTTATGCTTCAGCAACTCCGCCACCACGCTCCCGATGCCGAAATAGGAGTCTGACATCTGACTGCCTTTTTCAATATTTCCAAGATCCCATATTTTCAGCGACTGGTAATAGCTGACAAGGCTATAAAGTTGCCTGCGCACAGCTTCATCAGCATCAAAGCAGCCCTCGTTATCCACTGCTCCGCGGTCTTCCTTCAGTCCGATGATGGCTATGTGCACATCATCCAGGCTGGGCAAGTCGCCCGTAAAAAACTCAACGTTGGCGCCCCAGCGGTTGGCAGGCAGAGTTTTGTACTTTTCTATTGCGCCCCAGGGCAATGGGCTGAGAATATCCTCTATCATCTTAAAATTTTTCTTTGCGAAAAATTAGAAGCAAAAACTTCGGTGGAGGACGTTTATTCTTCACATCGAAAAGCATGCTTGTCTTTTTGGGTTGACGGTGGGATTGTTTTGCAGTAGTAAATAGAAGGACGATTAAGGACGAATATTTCGAACAAAGCAAGATTCCGTCAAAAGGAGACATGTTAGCTTTGCTGCGCCATAAAAAACGCGGAAACGCGGCATAAGCCAAAACATTAATTAATAACAGTGGCGCTATTTCTTGCAGCCGATGCTGCGCATCTCGCAGTTTCTCTTCCTGCCACGTGGTCAGTAATGCCTTTTATCCTGCTCCTCCTGATGATAGCCACAGGGCCGCTGTTTTACGCACATTTCTGGCACAAGCATTATCCTGCGATTTCCATTGCTCTGGGAGCGATGGTAGTGATCTATTACCTTTTCGTGCTTCACGATGAGCATCATCCTATCCACACGCTTGTTGAATATATCTCATTCATTTCATTGCTCACCGCTTTGTTTGTTGCATCAGGCGGCATCCTTATCAGCGTTGACAAGGAAGGAACCCCGTTGATGAACTGCGCCCTGTTGCTGACAGGCGCGGTGATTGCCAACATTATCGGCACAACGGGCGCTTCCATGCTGCTGATACGCCCGTTCATCAGGCTCAACAAAGAAAGGGTCAAGCCTTATCATATTGTGTTTTTCATTTTCATTGTCAGCAACGTGGGAGGCAGCCTCACTCCTGTTGGCGACCCCCCTCTTTTTCTTGGCTTTTTGAAGGGCGTGCCCTTCTTCTGGACACTCGAGCATCTTTGGAGCAAATGGCTGCTTGTCATTGTCGCCCTGCTTCTCATCTTTTACCTGCTCGACAAAAGGAGTTATTTGCGCATTCCCACCGGTGAAATCCGTTCGGGCGAAGTCAAGATATACGGGCTGCGAAATATAACCTGGCTTGCCATTATTATCGGAGCGGTATTTCTCGACCCCGGGATTTTTTCCTGGCTGCCATACATTCCTTACTATGGTGATAAACTGTCATTTGTAAGGGAGGCTGTCATGCTTGCAGCCGCTTATGCCGCCTATCATACATCAGATAAGGCTTGCCTCAAAGGAAACGGATTCAACTTCGAGCCGATCAAAGAAGTTGCTTTCCTGTTCATCGGCATCTTCGGAACGATGATGCCCGCGTTGCAACTTATCAGCGAGTATGCCAGAACGCACGCCAACGAAGTCACGCAGCATACGCTGTACTGGTCATCCGGCATCTTGTCGAGCGTACTCGATAATGCACCCACCTATTTGAATTTTCTGTCAGCGGGGCTTGGGCGCCAGGGGCTGGATATTATGAACAAAGCCGATGTGCTGGCTTTTGCCACATCGGCCGAATCGTCAGAAAAACTTGTTGCCGTTTCAGTGGCATGCGTTTTTTTCGGGGCATGCACGTACATCGGCAATGCGCCCAATTTTATGGTGAAATCAATAGCCGAACAGTCGGGGATTCAAATGCCCTCTTTTGCCGGATATATTATCAGATACACCTTCCCCTTCCTGCTGCCCGTGCTTTTTCTCACCTGGCTGGTGTTCATTCTGATTTGCAACTGTTAAACATTTGGCGAATCTTCTTTTTCCCTCGCAAACCGTAGCAGCATGTAGGTTTCAAACACCTTGAAAATAAAAAAGATGAGGAAGAACGGGATCACGAACATTTTTTTATTGTCGGGATCAATGTAAACAAGGAAGACAAAAAGGAAGGCAATGCTCAAAACGGACTTCACCGCGAGCGTGCCGAAGAAAATATTAAAAAAAAACGGCTTACTGATGCTGCGCGAATTGTAGTAGCCTGAAAACAGCGTGGTGCCCATGAAAAAAAACATGCTTATCCATGTGAACAATTTGTACGGCTGGAAAAACCCAAAATAGCTGTGGCTGAGTACCGAAAGCAGGATGATGAGGAAAAAAGTCAGTTTTAATATTTTCTTAACAAAATCTCTGAATTTCATGATACGCAGAGGAATTTAAATCTCAAAACCGGACTGCATCGTCAAGCTTTTCATGTCAGGTTATTCCTGGTTTAACGGTTTACGACTTTACCTATTCACGGTTGAAATAATAGTAAACAGTAAACGTGTAAACAACTATCTGCAGGGTTGACCTGACACAGCGCTACTTCTTGCGAAGCAAATCCCTGATCACCAAAACTAATGAAGCTATTACAAAAAAAAGAGAAACAATGGCCGTGAAAACAGGGGTTGAAGTTTCAAATTTTCTGTCAAGCCACTTTCCCAGCAGCACTCCCATTATGACGGCAGCTAAAAACTGGAATGCTAATCCCGAATACCTGATGTGACTGTCAAACGGCCTCTTTGGCGAAGTGTTGCTGCTCATTATCCATCTGGATGGCTCCCATGCGGCAGGTGCCGTTGAAAATGGCTCCCGCCTCCACTACCAGCTTCGTGGCGATGATGTCGCCCTCAATGTTGGCGGTAGCCTTAAGGAAAAGCATGTCCTTTGCCACAACCCTTCCCCTCACAAACCCGGAAATATCACCGTTCTGGCAATGCAATTCCCCTTCCACCCTGCCCTTTTCACCGATAACCACCTTCGCATTCGAGTTGATGTTGCCCTGAATGGTGCCATCCAGCCTGATATCGCTTGACGATTTTATCTCGCCCTCAATCACCGTACCTTCGCAAAACTGGTTGGTTTGATTAAGGGGCTGTCCCGCTTTGGAACCGCTTTCCTGCTTGGTGTTGAACATGCCCATCGGAATTTTATTGGTTAGAAAATAATATAATCCCCGGGGTCCAGCGCAACGCCATCATGCCACAACTCGAAATGCAGATGCGGACCTGATGTAAGTTCACCGCTGCTTCCCTGCATGGCAATAGCGTCACCTGCTTTTACGAAGTTACCCGTTTTTTTTAATAATACAGAATTGTGTTTATAGAATGACACCAGGTTATGCTCATGCTGTATTCCAATCACGTATCCTGTCTCCAGCGTCCATGATGCGAGCAGCACATATCCGTCCAGGACCGTCTTGATCGGCTCGTCCTGCGGGCCGGCAATGTCAATGCCGTAATGCTCGTCTGCCGAGTTGAATTCTGCCGTCACGTAGCCTTTCAGCGGTGGAAAGAAATTGATCTGCGAAAGGTCCAAGCCGGTTCTTTTCTGGCTTTCCGGAAAGGTGAGCGCATACTGCTGTTCGCGCTCCATCTCCTCCCTGAGTTGCAGGTCCTCTTCCGGCACCCTGTCAAGATCAATGGTGTCATAGCTGATTTCGCTGTCGGTGATCCGCCTGGAGGAAGTATCAACGTTGCCCTGCAGCACATTGCGAATATTGCGTATCCACATATCCTGTTGCATTACAAGCCTGTTCAGCGAATCCGATTTCACCTCAAGCGCCATAATATCTTTTCTGCGGTTCACATCGCCATATCCGGGTATGTATTCCTTAAGCGGAGTGAAAGCAATTACGGAAAAGATGGCTATTACCAGCACCGTAAACACCGCGCTCGCCAGCATATAAACGTTGAACCGCGTGAGCCTGAATGAAGCCCTTTCCTCAAAGGTGTCGTCATTCAGAATGACGAGCCGGTATCTGTTGCGCAGTTTATTGAGAAATTTCCGCTCCTTCTGTTTCACAATCCGGTTTGATTGTTCTTTTGGAAAAAATTAAAATAATTTTGCTGATTCCGAGTTAGTAATGGTGATAAAATCAGCCTTTTGAAAGCGCCTAAAATTCCTGTTTTTGCAGCTATTTTTTTTGCCGTTATTACACTGATGGGGTGTTCAGCGACACGGCAAACTTATCACAATATAACCGCACGGAATAACGCCTACTTCAACGGTAATGAGAAGCTGAAAACCATTCAGAAAAGCGTTGCCGCCTCTTACCAGGATAATTATGATTCCCTGCTTCTTCTCAGAACCGACAGGGTGCCGGAACTGGTTAAAACCTATGGTACCGACCTGGATGAGGTGATTAAAAAAGCTTCTTATGCGATCAAGCGCCACGAGCCAAGCCGGTGGACCGACAACAGCTACCTGCTGGTGGGCAAATCCTACTTCCTGAAGGAGAATTATGAAGCGGCCATCGAGTCATTCAAGTATATCAATACGGAATTCAAAGACGAGGAAGTGAAAGAGTCAAAGAAGCAGGACAACAAAAAGAAAAAAAAGAAGAAAAAAAAGAAAAGCAGTAAAAAGAAGAAAAAGAAGAAAAGCTCATCGAAGAAGGTTCCGATAAAGTCGGATGTCCAGGCAACGCAAACCACAACCCCGCCCAAAAAAGCAGGGGGTAAGAAGAACGCTTCATTCACTGATTTGCTGAAACCGGTGCCTGTGCGTCCCCAGGCGCTTGTCTGGATGGTTGATACTTATGCAGAGCAGAAGAAATACCGGGAAGCTGATGCTGTTATCACCATCATTGAAGCAGAAGAAGATTTTCCAAAGAAGCTGAGAAGGGAACTTGCCGTGACAAAAGCAAATCTTGCCATCATCCGTGGAACCCCGGAAAGAGCGGTTCAGCCGCTGACGCAGGCGGTTTCCGTAACGAGGAAAAAGAAATACAAGTCACGGTACTATTATGTGCTGGGGCAGATATATGAGATGAACAAGTCATACTCCAGAGCTATTGACAACTATAAGCAGGTTTTGAAAAACCGCCCCAAGTTCGACATGGAGTTCAATGCCAAATTGAGCATTGCCAGGGTGGCGGGTTTTGATAAATCCATGTCTGCGGGGGAAATCACCAAGCTGCTTAACAAGCTGCTGAAAGACAGAAAAAACAAGGACTTCTACGATCAAATCTATTATTCGCTTGCCGAGCTGGCATGGAGTCGGGGCGACAAGCCGAAAACCATCGAGAATCTTGAAAAATCCATCAGGACGTCCACAACCAATAACATGCAGAAAGGGCTGTCATTCTACAAGCTTGCCGAGATTTATTACAACGATGAAGACTACGTGAAAGCGCAGGCTTACTACGACAGTGCCCAGGCAACTCTCCCAAGCAGCTACGTTCATTACGAAGTCATTAAAACAAGAGCGGATATCCTGACCGGCCTGATAAGACAAATGGAAATCGTCACAGAGCAGGACAGCCTTTTATATATCGCATCGCTTCCTGAGAAAGAGCGCGACAAAATCATTGACAAAATCATGTGGCAAAAAGAAAAGGAACGCAAGCCGGATGATGCAAACAACGATCCCAACGCGCCTTTAATCCAGAACAAGCCCCTTGACAACAATGCCACCGCGTCAACCTCGGGATGGTATTTCTATAACTCCACCGCCAAATCAAACGGTTACAACAACTTCATTAAAAAATGGGGGCAGCGCCCGCTCGAAGACCATTGGAGACGCCTTGACAAAAGCTCTTCCTCCGCTGCGGACATCGCAAGCGACACGACCAGCGCTGATTCCGGCACTGTGAGCCTTTCCGATTCCAATCTTGACAGGGACGCATTGCTCAAAGCCCTGCCCATCTCAAGCGAACAGGCGGAGCAATCAAACAAGCTGATATCTGACGCCCTTTACAAGATGGGAAACATTTACCGCGTTGATCTGAAAAACAATAACAAGGCGATTGAAACTTTTGAGAAATTAGTTACGCGTTTCCCGAAGAACGAGCATGCGCCCGAAGCGCATTATAACCTTTACATACTTTACAAGGAACTAGGCAATGGCAGTAAAGCGGAAAATTACAAAAATATTCTGCTGAATGAGTTCCCGAAAAGCATCTTTGCCAAATACATCATCAATCCGGAGTTGCTCGAAGAGGAAAAGATGAGGGACAAAATCCTGCAGGACTATTATGAGAGCGTTTATAACATGTATTTGAACAACCAGCTCGAAGAGGCATTTGCCTCTATCCGGAAAGCCGACTCTGTTTTTCCAAATAACAGCCTGAAGCCGAAATTCGCGCTGCTCGAAGCCCAGACAATAGCAAAAACAAAGGATATCGCCAGATACCTCGATGCGCTCCAAACAATTGTTGACGATTATCCTTCCACCGGGGAGGGCGAAAAGGCGCAGGAGATCATCAACTTCCTGAGGGTGAGCCAGGATTCCACCTACCAGGTTCAGATCAACATCAGCGATTTCAAATATGATGTTGATGCCATGCACTTCTTTGCAGTTGCATTCAACAATGACTCCATCCATTCCTCAGACCTCACCAATGGCATTGCAGCGTATAACGACCACAACCGCAGCCTCGAAGAACTGAATATCAGCACTGTTTCGCTGGATGGCAAAACGGCATTGCTGCTGGTGAAAAGCTTTAAGAACATGAAAGCTGCCGTTAATTACTACAATGCCATCAGCGCGAGCGCGGAAACGTTTCAGGCTTATCCGCAAAATTCACTGAGGCTGTGCGTCATGTCTGATGTTAATTTCAACAAGGTCATTATGCACCGGGAAGCTGATTCGTATTTTAAGTTTTTTGAAGCTCGTTACATTACAAACCCGTAATGCCTTATCTGTTAATCGCATAACCGGATAATTGGGCAAAAGTCTATCCGCTGCTTATTCAGTAACCGGTTAACATTACAAAAGTGGGACAGAAGAAATCCAATAAAAGAACAGACGTCTGGAAATATCTCGCCATCTTCTGGGTCGGGTTCATCATGTTCATAGCAGGAGTCGCAGCCTTCTTTAAGCTTGTTGCAGACGGAACCTTCGGTGAACTTCCCGGCTTCGACATCCTTGAAAATCCTAAAAGCGAACTTGCCACGGAAATCTATTCGAGCGATGGTGCCATATTGGGAAAATATTACAGTAAAAACCGTTCTAACGCAAAATTCAGCGAGTTGCCTGAGCACCTTGTCAATGCGCTGATCGCCACAGAGGACATCCGGTTTGAACAGCATTCGGGCATTGACTCGCGGGCGGTTTTCAGCGTGCTGGTCAGAAATCTTTTGGGACAGGACCGCGGTGGCGGCAGCACCATCACGCAGCAGCTTGCCAAGAATCTTTTCCCCCGCGATAGGTTGAACAAGCTTCAGCTTGTCATGCGGAAATTCAAGGAGTGGATCATCGCGGTGAGGCTGGAAAGCCGCTATACCAAGAACGAGATCATCACGATGTATCTCAACACCGTGGAATTCAGCAGCAACTCTTACGGCATCAAATCTGCGGCAAAGACCTATTTCAACAAGCCGACTGATTCGCTGACCATTGATGAGAGCGCCATCCTGGTGGGGATGCTGAAAGCTCCCACGCAATTCAACCCCAAAAGGAATCCGGAAAGCTCGAAAAACAGGCGAAACGTGGTGCTCTTTCAAATGCAAAAATACGGATATATCACTGAGGCGGAATTCGACAGCCTTCAACAGTTGCCCATTGTCTTGGATTACAAAGCCCCTTCGCATACGGAAGGGCTGGCTCCCTATTTCCGTGAATATCTCAGGCTGAACGTGCAGCAATGGCTCCACCAGCATGCAGGGCTTGACACCACGAGAAAATATAATTTGTATCAGGATGGCTTGAAAATTTATACCACCATTGATTCGCGCCTGCAGGAAATGGCGGAGGCGGCAGTCGTTCAGCACATGAAGACGCTGCAAGTGGAATTTGACAAGCAATGGGAAAAGAAAGATCCGTGGAAAGACCAGAAGGATGAATTTCAAAAAGCCATTAAAACATCGGAGCGTTATCGGTCAATGAAAGAAGCCGGTGCTCCCAATGATTCAATCATGAAGGCTTTCAAGACAGCTATTCCGATGACCATTTTCTCTTATGACGGAGAAATAGATACGGTGATGTCGCCCAGCGACTCAATCCGCCACCATCGCATGTTCCTCCAGGCTGGATTCCTTGCGGTTGATCCTAAAAACGGAAACATCCGGGCGTGGGTGGGCGGCATCAATTACAAGTATTTCCAGTTTGATCATGTTACCACTCACAGGCAGGTGGGATCTACTATCAAGCCTTTCCTTTATACCACCGCCATTGACAACGGGTACTCTCCCTGTTTCAAAGTGCTCGATGTGCCTTATACTTTCGAAGATGCAACTCCGCCATGGACTCCCAAAAATTCCGGTGACGAGGGCTTCACCAAAATGAAATACACGCTGTTCGATTGTCTTGCCGATTCGCGCAACTCATGTTCTGCATACCTGATGAAAGAAATCCGACCGGAAACGATGATTAACCTCATGCGCGCGCTGGGAATTGAAAGCCCTATTGATCCTTACCCTTCGCTGTGCTTAGGCACGGCTGACCTCACATTGCTGGAGATGACCGGAGCTTACACCGCCTACGCAAACAAAGGCATCTATTCCAAGCCGATTTATATCACGCGCATTGAAGATAAGAATGGCAGCATTATACAGGAATTCCCGACAGAAGCAAAGGAGGCGATGAGCGAACAAACTGCATTTGTGATGGTGCAGATGTTGCAATATATTGTCAAGCATGGCACGGGCATGAGGCTATGGCTTCCTCAATACGGATACGGATTAAGGAACGACATTGGCGGGAAGACAGGCACCACCCAAAACCATTCTGACGGGTGGTTTATGGGCATCACACCGCAGCTTGTTGCGGGAGCCTGGGTGGGCGGTGAAGACCGCTTCATGCGCTTTGAATCCATGAAGTATGGACAAGGTGCAAGCTCCGCGCTGCCGATATGGGCGTCATTCTTCAAAACTCTTTATGCAGATACAACCATAGGGTATGATCCCGCAGCAACTTTCGAAAAGCCGCACCAGAAGCTTACCATCGAGTTGGATTGCTCGCGCTATGAAAAGGTTTCGGAATTTGAATTCAAGCCGAAAACATATGGAGAGGAGTTTGACAGGTAAGCCGGGCGTTAGCAGCAGCCCTTCCAACCCGCTTTCTTAATCCTCCAACCCACTGTCCCGCTATCCCCACGACAGACTTCTAACTCACTTAGTAACACTGTCAAAATAACTTCCCCAAATTATGAATGCAAACCAAGGCTATAAGTTTCTGAATAAAGCCATTATTTTCTGTTCACAGACTTGCTGAACTGCTGCTGCTTTGCGCGCATCGCTGAACAAATTCGCGCCAACCCGCGCAACCTTATCCGACTGTTAGCGTATCAGTTGTAACTTTTTTGTTAACCCTAAAAACCGGAAACTATGAGAGGGATGAAAAATGCAATCGCGATTTTTGTATTGGCGCTGATGAGCTCAGTGAGCTTTGCCCAAACTAATCAGGAACCAGCAGGAAACGACCAGCATGTAAGCTGGGCGAAAGAACAGGATAATGGTTATGCCAGAAGCAAATCATTCATTCGCCAGATCGGCATCACGCAACTCGCCACAGGAGGCGTCATGCTGCCGTCAGGGTTGGTGATGATCGGCTTCGGAACGCATAAGGTGAACCATCCGGAAATCAACGTTAATCCGGAAGGTGATGAAATCGAAAATCAGGCTAACCGCAGGGGCGGCATGATAATGATTGCAACAGGAGCGCTCACCAGCGTGGCCGGAGCCATTCTTATCATGAGGGGCACAGACACCCTGAAAAAGATGAGAAACAAGCAAGGCGAAGTATTTTCAGAACTCGTCCTGCCCAAGAGCGGAGACATTGGTTTGGGACTGAGATTCTGAACAAAATTTCAACATAGATAACCTATGGCAATGGCCTGCGCGAGCGGGCCATTGGTGTTTTTGCAACGAATCAATCAGGGATTCAGCCAGGGCACACCCAATAATTTCAACGCCATAAGCACGATCATCACGAGCAGCACCCTGCGAATCCAGGCTTCTCCCTTCCTGACTGACCAATGGCTTCCCATCCATCCGCCCGCACTTTGACCGACAGCCAGTATCAATCCGTACTTCCAATCAATTTTTCCATTCAGTGCGAACATGGAAAGGGCAATGATGGTGAGGAAAAAGGTAACAATAGATTTTATGTTGTTGCTTTTCACAAGGTTCATCCGGTTGATCGCTGAAAGCGCTGCGATGATGAGAAAGCCCGCTCCTGCCTGAAGAAACCCGCCATAGACACCGATGAAGAAAAAAATAATCAATGCAATGGCAAGTCGTGCCGGACTTTGCATTTCATAATCATATTGCTTTCTGAAAAATGGTTCGATAACGATGAATGCCGCGACAACAAACATGATAATCGCCAGCACTCTTTCAAAGACCCGGTCATCCATCTTCATGGCTATCCAAGCGCCAGGAATAGCGCCCGCCATCGCAGCAATGCCCAGCCACATGCCATACCTGAGCCCTCTGATCCCCTGCCTTCTGAAGGCATAGGTGGAGGAAAGGCTGGAAAAGAAAATAGCCACCCTGTTCGTTCCGTTGGCAATGTCCGATGGGAATCCCATGAAAATGAAAACGGGAAGGGTAAGCAGAGAACCGCCTCCGGCAACTGTATTGATGAAACCGGAAACAAGACCTGTAATGGTCAGGATGAGGATGGTTTGCAGGAGGGTAGTGTCTAATTCGAACAACTACTTTGGTAATTTTGTCCGTCCGAAGTTAGAACATACGCCTCGTTATCAATTAAAAAATCACGGAAATGCGGAAGAAGAGGAACGCCCTGCTTGCTGGAGCCACCGGCCTCGTTGGAGGGCACTGCCTTCAAATCCTGCTGCTGGATGATGCCTATGATTGCGTAACGATTATTGCCAGGAAAGAAATTCCGCTCAAACATCCTAAGCTGCATCAAATCGTTGGCAACTTCAGCAGCCTGGACAAGAGCCTATCCCTGATTAAAGCTGATGACATTTACTGTTGCCTTGGGACGACTATTAAGAAATCAGGTTCACAGGCGAATTTTAAAAAAGTTGATTTTGAATATCCGGTAAAAATTGCAGAGACCGCGCTCTCCAATGGAGCATCGCAGTTCCTGCTGGTGACAGCAATGGGCGCTGATAAAAGATCGCTTATTTTTTACAACCGGGTGAAAGGAGAAGTGGAGTCCGCCATCAGAAACCTGCCATATGAGGCGGTTCATATTTTCCGTCCATCATTATTGCTTGGAGAACGAAAGGAAGTTAGAGCCGGAGAAAAAGCAGGAACCGTTTTATTCAACATGGCATCGCCCCTTTTTATCGGACCGCTCAGGAAATTCAAGGCTATTGAAGGAAAAGCGGTGGCCGCTGCGATGGTTGCCTGCGCGAAAAGAGATGGCGAAGGGGTTTTTATTTACGAATCAAATGAGATTCAGCGGGTTTATGATAAAAACTACAAATGAATCTCGCAATTGATATAGGCAACACGCGGACGAAGATTGCTGTCTTTGACAAAGACAAGGCCGTTGCCAGCATTACCGCAGAAGCCATTCAGGAAAAGCAGCTCGACCATCTTTTCAGAAGGCATGCTGTTAAAAACTGCATTCTCTCCGCAGTTTCATCATACCACGGTGGGGTGAATGATTTTATCTCAAAAAAATCCCATTTGATTATCCTCGACAGCAAAACACCGCTGCCGATTAAAAATCTTTACAAAACGCCCCTCACCCTCGGGAAGGACCGCATCGCGGCAGCAGCGGGAGCTTACAGCCTGTATCCCGGTGAAAACACGCTCGTGCTGGATGTCGGGACAGCAATCACTTGCGAGTTCATCAACAGTTCGGGAGAATATCTTGGAGGTGGAATTTCACCCGGCATCGGGCTGCGCTTCAAAGCGCTAAATGCTTATACGGACAATTTGCCGCTCATTGAGGCGGAGCATATCGGCTTTCTTATCGGCAAGAGTACCAAAGAATCAATCCTGAGTGGCGTTATGAACGGAACGCGCATGGAACTGGACGGCATTATCGGTGAATATTCAAAAGAGCACGGCAACCTGCGTGTCCTGATGACGGGCGGTGATGCCGCCTTCTTTGAAACTACTTTGAAAAGTAAGATATTTGTAATTCCCAATTTGGTGCTCATCGGACTTAATAAAATTCTTCAGCATAATGTTGCCCTACGGTAAGCGGTTGCAACTGCTGCTTCCGATGATTGCCCTGTCATGCGCCCTTTTCTCGCAGGAGTATTCGCCATATTCGCGCTTTGCGCTGGGGGAGCCAGTGTCTTCATCCTTTTCCGCGCCAAAAGGCATGGGCAGGCTGGCTGCCGGCTATCGCGACCCGCTGCATATCAATTTCAATAACCCCGCATCCTATTCCAATCTTGCATTGACAACCCTCGAAACCGGTTTTAAATTCTCAACAAAAAATATCACTGACGGGCAAACAGGCGCGTCATACCGGGCGGGTGACGGCTTTTTCGACCACCTGGCGCTGGGTTTCCCAGCAGGACACAAGGTGGGCGTAAGCGCGGGAATTGTTCCCTACAGCGAGATGAATTACAACTTCAAATCAAGCTACAGTTTCATTCCAGATGGGGACACAGTGCCGGTTGATGTCCTCCGGGTTTATGAGGGCAACGGCAGAACATACCAGCTTTATGCCGGTGCGGCTTATCGCTATCCTAAAGGCGATACCGCCAACAATACCTTCTCATTGGGGCTGAATGTGATGTATGTTTTCGGGGACCTCGCAAGGAGCGACACCCTCCGGTTCCAGCGGCAGGGATTCTACAGCACAAGGATTGTTTCGGACTCCCGGTTAAACAACCTTGCCATCCATCCCGGGATCCAGTACAAACGGAGAATTAATGACAGCCTGTCGGTGGTCATTGGCGCCTTTTGCGTATTGCCGGTGTCGGTGGGTTCGAGCGAGTACCTGAAATGGGATAGGTTTGTTGTTTCCGGCAACGGCTCCGCTACAATAGATACGATTTATGAAAATTCCAGGGATAACGATAAAATCAAGATTCCTGTTGACGTGGGATTGGGGGCCACCATCGGCAACGCCAACAAATGGATGGCGGGGTTTGACCTGAAATATTCGCTTTGGGAAGATGTGGAGATGTTTTCCGATGAGGCAACGCTGGAAAATTCCATCGAAGCCCGAATCGGGGGTGAGTTCCGCCCGAATATCAAGGCAAAGAGCCTTTTCAAAATCAGCACTTACAGGCTGGGCGCTTTTTACAACAACGGCTACTTGAAAGTTGACAACCAGCGCATCATGGAATATGGGGTCACCTTCGGCATGGATATTCCGATTAAAACCATGTTCTCACGCATGAATTTCTCCTTTGAGGTCGGCAACAAGGGCACCACCAGCAAAGGACTTGTAAGCGAAACTTTCTTCCGGGGCTACATCGGGCTTACGCTCAATGATAAATGGTTCATTAAGCCGAAGTATGATTAGCGAGGCCAGGCAGCAAAGGGCAAGGGGCAGGGGGCAAATGGAATGGATGCTCTCTTGCATTTTGTTTTTTGCTTTTTGCTCTTTGCTTTTTAGCTCCTGCGCTCCTGACATTGAAAAGGTTAAGGAGATTTCCACCGGTGGGAATATTATAATTGAAAAAGGCGAAGACGTGGAGATTCATTACAGCGAGCAGGGCAACCTGAAAGCTGTGATCATTGCAAAGCAACTGACCACCTACCAGGCTGATGAGCCTTACATGGAGTTTACCAAAGGCGTGAAGCTTGATTTCTTTAACGATGCCCTCGACACCACCAGCCAACTCACCGCCAACTACGGGATCTATTATCGCCAAAAGGAAGAGATGATGGTGCGCGACAACGTGGTGATCGTCAACATTAAAGGGGAGCGGTTGGATACCGAGGAGCTTGTATGGAAAAGAAAAGATCAGAAGATATATTCCGACAAGTTTGTGCGCATTACTACAGCGGATGAAATCATTTACGGCACGGGCTTCGAAGCCAAACAGGATTTTTCTGAATATATCATCAAAAACATATCGGGAACCGTGCAGGTAAAAGAAGGAAACACAAGCCTCTGACGCATCCCTGATTTTATGTAATTTTAGAACTGCCCTTTATTCTATCTGACGCTGTCCTGAAAGGCATTTTCTCCAAATGGAAATTTATGTCATCATCATCACCGTTTTGTTCTCCGCTTTTTTTTCGGGGATTGAGATTGCTTACATCACCGCCAACAAGCTCAAGCTCGAACTGCTGAAAAAGCAAGGCTCGCTCATCGGCAAGCTGCTTGCAATTCCCACCACGTCACCCTCGTTTTTTCTCGGTACCACCCTCATCGGCAACAACATCGTACTCATCATCTTCAGCATCATGATGGCGAGGATGCTCGAACCATCCATCAGCCTTGCCCTGCCACCAGCGGTGAACAATGGATTCACAGTCATGCTGATTCAAACCATCGCGTCAACCATCGTAATCCTGATTTTTGGCGAATTTTTCCCGAAGGCGCTTGTCCGCATCAAGCCTAACGAAGCTTTGCAGGTTTTTGCCATTCCCCTGCTGGTGATTTACTATGCGCTGTACCCGCTTGTATGGTTTATTGTTTCAATTGCCCACGGGCTGATAAGGCTTTCCGGAATCAACTTCACCGACAACCCGCTCGTGTTTTCGCACGCTGACCTCGGACAGTTCATCAATCAATTCGTGAAAAGCAGGGAAGAGGAAAAGGAAATCAACACTGACATCTTCGAGCGGGCGCTGGATCTGCGGGAGGTGAGGGCGAAGGAGTGCATGGTTCCGCGCACTGAAATTGAGGCGCTTGATGTGAACGAGGGCATGGCGGAACTAATGAAAAAATTCAGCGATACGCGGCTGTCGAGAATTATCATTTATGACGAAACGATTGACTCCATCCTCGGCTACGTGCACCACTTCGATTTGCTGAAAAAGCCCGAAAGTATCCGCAGCATCATATTCCCGATAAAGGTGATACCCGAAACCATGCTTGCCAAGGACATCCTCAACCTTTTCATGAAAGACCATAAGAGCATTTGCTGGGTGGTTGACGAGTTCGGGGGAACATCGGGCATCGTAACGCTGGAAGATGTGTTGGAAGAGATCTTCGGTGAAATCAAGGACGAACACGACACCGAAGAGTTCCTCGAAAAACAGATGTTTGAAGACGAGTTCATCTTCTCCGGAAGGCTGGAACTGGACTACCTCAACGAAAAATACCGCCTCAATTTTCCCGAAGGCGATTACAAGACGCTTGCCGGGTTCATTCTTTCATGGAACGAGAACATCCCATTGAAAGGAGAAGAGATCACCATTGACAATTTTAAATTCCGCGTACTGAGCGCGAGCGAAACGCGCATCGAAAGCGTGAGGCTGAAGATGCTGCCTGCCAACCCTGACGCATAACTACCCGGTCATATCTCTCACAGCCCTATTCCAAACCCGAAGCTGAAGAATGGTCTGCGCTCAGGGTAGAGCAGGTTGGTGTTGAGGTTGATGTAAACCAGCAGGGCAAAATAACCCGCTCCGCCCAGCGGGAAGGAGTAGCCGCCACCGGCAAAAGCATTGTGAAACGTCATGCGCGTATCGCGGTAAGTGCCGTTATTGGGATCAAAGACGGTAACATCACCGTTTTGCACCACGTATTCAAGTTGCGCAAATAAGCCTTGCCAGATATATACGCGCGGAAAAATTCTCCCGCCATAAGTGTGGTACTTATACTCCTGAGATGCAAAGTTCAGCGCCTCAACATCGAATTTCTGAAACTGATAGATGACGCCAGCGCCAATGTCCAGGCGTTTCTCAATCAACTGATAGGTGACGATGGGAGAAATCTCAAGGTAAAGAATGTTGGAATATTCATAATAGCCGTCAAAATAACCAGCGCCATAGCTGAAGTTGAAAATACCGCCTACCGACATCTTGTTGAACTCGAATCCCTTCCCGTCATTGCCACGCCTGACTTTGGCGGGTTCAATGTCGTCAGCATCTTCTGTTTCTTCGGTGTTTTTTGGCGTCTTCGTCTTCTTCTGCTTATAATCATCGTCATAATCATATTGCGCGTGTGCAAAACCCGCAAAGAGCATTATCGCAAGCACCAAGACTGCTCTCATGTTAATTTCCAAAGTCAAATGTTTAAAGTTAGTTTGAAGTTCGTTTTTTCTCAGCGAAAACTGTAAACTGCAAACTTTCTCATTAATCGCACTGCCAAAAATAAGATGATCGCAATTGACAATATCCTCATCAGCGATTCAATCGTTCAGCAGCATTTTGTTTGCGACCTTGCAGCATGCAAGGGCGCATGCTGCATTGAGGGTGAAAATGGCGCGCCATTGGAAGCGGACGAAACTGGGGTGCTGAAACAGATTTATCCGTCAGTGAAGAATTATCTCACCGAGGAAGGGAGGCGAACTATAGAAGAGAAAGGTTTTTTTACAAAGGATATCAAAGGCATTTGCAAAACTCCCCTGATGAATGATGGCGCCTGCGCATACATCCGCTATGAAGGCGGTGTTGCCCAATGCGGGATTCAAAAAGCATTTGAAGAGGGGAAAACAGATTTCATCAAACCTGTTTCATGTCATCTTTATCCCGTTCGCATTACGGGAAGCCGCGTTAACAGGACGCATGTGAATTACGAAGAGTGGGAGATATGTGATCCTGCGTGCAAAATGGGAAAAAACCTTAAAGTGCCGCTGTACAAATTCGTAAAAGATGCGCTTGTGCGAAAGTTCGGAGAAGACTTCTATAGGGCGCTTGAAGGCGCTGCCGAAAAAATGAAGTGAGTCATCGTCTGATTTCAAATCCTTCATAATTTTTTAGTGATGATTGCACCGTTGCAACATCCTCGACTTTTGCATTCGGAGGACCTTCCCAACACCATTCTATTAGTTTATTCAAAGATTCCGGGCTGCCTTCCGCCTCGATGAAAACCGCACCATCCGGTTCATTGCGCACGAAACCGGCAATTTCAAGTTCAATCGCCTTTCTGCGGGTTGAATCACGGAACCAAACACCCTGCACCCTGCCGGTGACTTTAATGTTATAATGTGCCTTAGCCAATGCTTATTTTCGCCTTCTTTCTGCAGCCAAAGCTAATGGAAACCAGGGTTGACTTTCTTGTTATCGGTTCGGGCATTGCCGGGCTAAGCTATGCGCTGAAGATCGCCAACCGCTTCCCGGATAAAAAAGTCCTCATCCTCACCAAAGATAACGAGGATGAAACCAACACCAAATACGCTCAAGGTGGAATTGCCGCTGTGGTGGATTTTGAGAAGGACAGCTTTCAGAAACATATTGCAGACACTTTGGATGCGGGCGATGGGTTGTGCAACCGCGAGGTGGTGGAGTTTTGCGTGAAAGAGGCTCCGGAACGAATTAAGGAAATCATCGGGTGGGGAACGCGTTTCGACCAAAACGAAGCTGGCGGTTATGATCTGGGGAAAGAAGGAGGGCATACTGCACACAGGGTGTTGCATCATAAAGATGTGACGGGAAAGGAAATTGAGCGGGCGCTGCTTCAAAAGGTTCATGCCGCAAAAAATATTGAGATTGACACGCACCATTTCGTGATTGACATTATCACGCAGCATCACTTCGGGCATCTCGTGACGAGGGTGACACCCGGCATCACCTGCTATGGAGTGTATGTATTGAATACCCGCACCAACCGCATCGAGAAAATTTTATCGCGCCTCACCTTGCTTGCAACGGGAGGCGTTGGACAAGTTTACAAGAACACCACCAACCCGCTCATTGCCACGGGAGATGGCATAGCGATGGTCTATCGCGCCAAGGGCAGGATTGAAAACATGGAGTTCATTCAGTTTCATCCCACCGCTTTGTATAATCCTGCGGAGTCTCCCTCGTTCCTTGTGACGGAAGCAGCGCGCGGGCACGGTGGCATTCTGAAAACCAGCGAAGGCAAGGAGTTCATGCACAAGTATGACGGGCGCAAATCACTCGCACCGAGGGATATTGTTGCGCGGGCCATTGACAGCGAGATGAAAATAAGCGGTGAAGACCATGTGTATCTTGATGTGCGGCAACTGAATGACTTCTCGGAAAAATTTCCCAACATCAACCAGAAATGCCTCAGCATTGGAATCAATCCCTCCAAAGATATGATACCCGTAGTGCCAGCCGCGCATTACTCGTGCGGGGGAATCAAGATTGACCACTATGGCAGGACGTCCATCAAAAATATTTACGCCTGCGGGGAATGTTCCAGTTCGGGGCTTCATGGCGCCAACCGCCTGGCATCAAATTCTTTGCTCGAAGCGTTGGTTTTTTCTCACAGGATTTATTTGGATTCATCAGAAGAAATCGAGCGCGCTTCGTTGATGGAAAATATTCCCGACTGGAACGCGGAGGGCACCACCGATCCCAGAGAAATGGTGCTCATCACGCAAAGCCGCAAGGAACTTCAGGACATTATGAGCTACTATGTCGGCATCGTGCGCTCAGACACACGCCTGAAACGCGCTGCGGACAGGGTGGAGATTTTGTATAAGGAAACGGAAGATCTCTATAACACCACCATACTATCTCCTCAGCTATGCGAACTGCGGAACCTCATAACAATCGGCTACCTGATTACGCGCAGTTCAACCATGCGCCACGAGAGCCGCGGACTTCACTTCACCACGGATTACCCGGAGAAGAAAAATTTCATTGAGAATACATTGTTATGATACGCTGGCAAATGATAATGGTCATTGTGATACTTGCGCCAATCAGGTGCATTTCTCAAAAAACTGCGCTGTTTGAACTTTCTGCAGGCGCAGGATCGGGCTGGTGGAACTACGACAAGGGAGAGGCTGAAGACAATTCTGGGCATCTCGGATGGGATCATACCAGCACCCGCGCGTTTATCAATACCGAGGTGGACGTGATTTTCAAAATCAACAGGTGGGCAATCGGTCCGGGGGCAAAGCTGGTTTTCTTCCTTGATAACGATATGCTTGCGGGGGAGCACTCACAGTACAATTATTCCAAGTACCCCATTGCGTTAAGAAATGTGCAATTCTTTCAATACTATGTTTTATCCGAATATGATCTGTATAACGGAAAGAAATTCCTGTTCAGTCCGAGCGTGAAAGTCGGTAGCTTCCTTATTGATACCATTCATCCCCGCTCTGAACAGATGGGTTTCAGCATCTTCTTTGAAGCAGGCGCAAGCAACCAGATCTCGCTGGCAAAAAATTTATTCCTGGTGTTGCGCCCTTCCCTGCAAATGATGAGGATATGGGGCAATGAAGATGCGCGCGATGGAGAGAAGCATCAGTTGTTTAATTTGAATATTAACGCTGGATTGAGGTATGCGATATAAAGGCTCTGCATTGTTTATTGTTTTTTTCAGTTTGTTTTTTTCTGATGGTTTCACCCGGCCCCGGCTCCACCACCGCGAACTTATTCTCATGGGCGACCGCTTTGAAATCACGGCAGTTCATGAGGATTCAGTGCTATGCAAAAAAGCGGTGAAGGCCGCCATTGCGGAAATCTCCCGCATTGAAAACCTCATATCTGAATGGAAACCGGATTCGGAAACGAGCAGGATCAACGACAATGCAGGTGTCCGGCCGGTATCCGTCAGCATTGAACTCTTCGATCTGATTTTCAGGAGCATCAAAGTTTCCCTGCTTACGGACGGAGCATTCGACATTACGTTCGCACCGATGAATAACATTTACAAATTTGACAAGCAGGAGCACCCGCTGCCTTCAAAAGAACATGTCAGCGAGTGGAAGCAAAAAGTAGGATTCAGGAACATCATCATGGACGAAACTTACAAAACAGTTTTCCTGCCGGAAAAAGGAATGAAAATAGGCTTTGGCGGAATCGGACAGGGCTATGCCGCTAACCGCGCGAAAGAGGTGATGTTAAAAACGGGAATTGAAAATGGCGTGGTGAACGCTTCGGGTGATATACTAGCCTGGGGAAAAAGGGATGATGGCAAAGACTGGGAGGTGGGAATCGGCAACCCTAAAAATCCGAGGGAACATATCGCCTGGCTGAAGGCGGATGACATTGCCATCACCACATCCGGCAATTATGAAAAATATTTTATGAGTAATGGCATGAGGTATGGTCATGTGATTGACCCGCGTACAGGATATCCTGCAGCGGGATTAAAAAGCGTCACCATAGTTTGCCCCGATGCCGAACTGGCTGATGCGCTTGACACTGCCGTATTTGTGCTTGGAAAGGAAGAAGGCATTGCGTTGGTAGAAAAACTAAATGGAGTTGAGTGCATCATCGTGAACGATAAGGATGAAATTGTAACAACCTCTGGCATTCAGTTGAACTATTATTCAGCGAAGGAAAAATGATCAGAGAAACCTTGCTTAACCAACATTCAATTTTAAGCGCTTCTGCAAACTGCGGACTATTAGCCATCGTCTATGGACTTTTACTGCTGGCGAGCAGTTGCGCCTCGATCAAAGGCTATGAAAAAATGTATCTCAGCAGAGAAGAAATGCAGTTGCGGGAGACGATTATTGAACAATTTGAAATCAGCATCGAAACATACCGCGAAGGCGCATCGGGAGCCAATGGCGGACAAACAGGCGGGGGATGCGGCTGCAACTGAACATCCTTGCTCTTTGCATTTCTTTTTCGCTGCAGGCACAGGAAATTTCAATCACGGACTCTATGCAACCTGCCGGACAGGAACCAAAGAAAGAAATTGACGTCAACTTTTTATTCAGCTATTACGACCAGGACGGCAACCATTCGGCAGTGACAGGCGGCATCGGCACAGAGCGCCTTCAGGACTACGCCTCAAAAATCATCCTCAACGTTCCGCTTGACAGCGCTCAGGATTTGTCGGTGAGTGTGCATGTCAATTATTATTCCTCAGCATCCACCGATCGCATCAATGAAAACATGTCGTCAGCTTCCAGCAAGGACGCCCATTCGCAGATTGACCTTGCCTACACCAGGAAAAATTTTCAGAAGAGCAGCAGCGCGGGCCTGCTGGCGGGCGGCTCGGTGGAATCTGACTACATCTCCGGTTCGATAGGCTTCAGATGGATAAAATCATCCGAAGGCAACAATCGTGAATTTGCGCTGCTGGCCATGACTTACTTCGATGCCTGGCAGTTGATTTTTCCAGACGAATTGCGTGCGACAGCTTACAAGGACGTGACCACCGACAAGCGCAGAACAATCAGCGCATCCATAACCTACTCGCATGTCTTCACTAAAAGATTGCAGGCTGCAATTACGACCGATTTCGTTTATCAAAACGGTTTGCTCTCAACTCCCTTTCATCGCGTTTATTTCAAAGGCGCTGATTTGCCACGTATAGAGAAGCTTCCGGCAAGCCGTGTGAAGTTTCCCTGCGGAGTTCGCATGAACTGCGCTCTCACTGATTTTTTGACAACCCGTTTTTACTACCGGTTTTATTATGACAATTTCGGAATCATTGCCCACACGTTCAATATCGAATTGCCGTTTACGATTCAGTCCGCCTTCTCCATATCACCGTTTTACCGTTTCCATTCACAAAGCGCATCTGATTATTTCAGGGAATACGCGCAACATGAGCCTGATGCGTTGTACTATACTTCCGATTTTGACTTGTCGTCCTTTTCCGATCACAAAGTCGGAATAGGGTTGGGTTACTCGCCCCATTCGGGAATTGCCCAATTAAAGCAAGAAAAAAAATTGCAATTCAACTATTTAGGGATCAGGTATGCGAATTATTTCCGGTCAGACGGCTTGAACGCGTTTACCGTGAGCTTTCATCTTGGAATTAAGATAACCTCTTCTCGAAGGCAAAAAGCAGGATAAAACACCCGTTGGAAAATCCGCTCCTTGCAGCGCCTGCTAATTCTTTATTTTTGGCAAAAATTTTCATCCATTGAAAGGAATCATCCTCGCAGGCGGCTCAGGAACGCGGTTGCATCCCATCACTTTCGCCATCAGCAAGCAGATTATGCCGATTTACGACAAGCCGATGATCTATTATCCGCTGTCGGTGCTGATGATGTCGGGTATCCGCGAGGTTCTGGTGATTTCTACCCCGCATGATTTGCCTCATTTTGAAAAACTGCTTGGAGGCGGTGAAAATCTCGGTTGCAGATTTTCTTACGCCAGGCAGGAAGTCCCCAATGGTCTCGCGCAGGCATTCGTGATTGGCGAAAAATTTATCGGGAACGACAAAGCATGCCTGATACTCGGTGATAATATTTTCTACGGCAGCGGCATGGAAAAACTGCTGAAGGAATGCAGCAATCCCGATGGCGGCATCATCTTCGCGTATCATGTTTCTGACCCTGAGAGATATGGCGTGGTTGATTTTGATGAAAATAAAAAAGCCCTTTCCATTGAGGAAAAGCCGCAAAAGCCAAAATCGAATTATGCGGTGCCCGGCTTATACTATTACGACAACGAGGTAGTAACCATTGCGAAAAACCTGAAGCCAAGTCCGCGCGGAGAATATGAAATCACTGACGTAAATAAGCATTACCTTCAACGCGGAAAGTTGAATGTGAAAATTCTGAGTCGCGGAACTGCCTGGCTTGATACCGGCACTTTCGATTCGCTGATGCAGGCTTCGCAATTTGTCCAGCTCATCGAGCAGCGGCAGGGATTGAAAGTGGGGTGTATTGAGGAAATCGCTTACAGGCAAGGCTTCATCTCAAAGCAAAAGCTGGAAGGTCTCGCCAAACCTTTGATGAAAAGCGGATATGGACAATATTTAATGAGCATACTTGAAGAAAGATTTTAAATGTTTGCAGGTTATACGTTTACGGTTTTCAATAGCACTCCATTGAACCGTAAACAGGTAAACCGTAAATCGTAAACCACGAGGACGTGAAACGCAAAATACTTGTTACAGGAGGAGCGGGCTTCATCGCAAGCTGCCTTGCGGAGAAGTTGATAGAAAACGATGACAACTTCGTGGTGGCGATTGATAATTTCCTCACCGGCACGAATGACCGCCTCCCGATCTCAAAAAAGAAAAATTGGAAGTTCATCAAATGCGATGTGAACGACTGGCTCGATATTCATCCGCTGATGGGTTCGTATGCATTTGATTACGTGTTTCACTATGCTGCTGTGGTAGGCGTGCAGCGCACCCTGGCGCACCCGGTGATGGTATTGAACGACATCCAGGGAATTCAGCATGTTCTCAAACTCAGCAAGAATACCGGGGTGAAGCGCGTGTTTTTCGCGTCATCATCGGAGGTTTATGGCGAACCTACCTCGCTGCCGCAAAACGAATACACCACTCCGCTCAACTCCCGCCTGCCGTATGCTGTGGTGAAAAACGTGGGGGAAGCATTCTGCCGCTCTTACAAGACGGAATACGATTTGGATTACACTATTTTCAGATTTTTCAACACTTACGGCCCCAAACAAAGCACGGACTTTGTCATGTCGCGCTTTATTCACTTTGCGTTGAGAAATGAGGCCATAACGATTTATGGCGATGGTGCGCAAAAAAGAACATTCTGCTATATTGATGACAATGTTGCCGCCACTACGAAAGCGCTGTATGATGATTTGTATGTAAACGACACTGTGAACATCGGCAGCGATGTGGAGATAACTGTGCTGGATCTGGCGAAAGCAGTCATCAAAATCACAAAATCAAAATCAAAGATCATCCACCTGCCTCCGTTGAAAGAGGGCGATATGCTTCGAAGGGTGCCCGACATTACGAAGATGAAAACATTGCTTGGGCGTGATATTTTGCCGATGGAGAAAGGTATTAAGAAAGTGATTGAGTCGGGATGGATAAAGTAAAGCTGTTTGTGGTTTGTCGTTTGTTGTTCGTAGTTATATAACCATGATTACTTCAACGACAAACTACGAACAACAAACTACAAACCAAATGTCCAAAGTTTTAGTTACAGGCGGCTGCGGATACATCGGTGCTCACACCGTTGTGGATTTGCTCGAAAACCAATTCGATGTCCTGTCGGTGGATAACCTTTCCCGCGGAACGACAAAGTATCTCGAAGGCATCAAAAAAATCTCCGGGCAGGACGTAAAGAACTATGTGATTGACTTGTGCGAGCTGGAAAGAGTGCGCGAGATTTTTCGGAGTAATCCCGACCTCAACGGCATCATCCACTTTGC
The DNA here is from genome assembly GCA_964502525.1 of uncultured Chitinophagaceae bacterium. GTDB lineage: Bacteria > Bacteroidota > Bacteroidia > Chitinophagales > CAIOSU01 > DATLYB01. The sequence continues at coordinate 2,129 of CAZCXH010000045.1, read as the reverse complement.
CGCTTTCAAAACTGTGCCGGAATCGGTTGAGCATCCGCTAAGGTATTTTCATAACAACCTCGCCTCGCTTATCAACCTTTTAAAATGCGTGGAGGAATTCAAAATTCCGTTTTTTGTTTTCTCGTCATCCTGTTCCGTTTACGGCAATCCGCCATCGCTGCCTGTCACTGAGGAAACTCCGATGCCGGAACCCGAATCACCCTATGCGCGAACCAAGCAAATGGGCGAGGCTATGATTCGTGATTTCAGCAGGGCAGTCCCTGCGACACAATTCATTTCACTCCGTTACTTCAATCCCGTTGGCGCGCATGAATCAGCCAGCATTGGAGAGCATGCCGTTGAGAAACCGGAGAATCTTGTTCCCATCATCACGCAGACCGCCATCGGCAAGCGGGAGAAGATGTTCGTGCATGGCAGCGACTACAACACCCGCGATGGATCCTGCATCCGGGATTACATTCATGTGATGGATATTGCTCGCGCTCACACGCTTGCGCTGGGATATTTAATTGACGGGAAGAATAAATCCAACAGCGAGGTGTTCAATCTCGGAACTGGCGAGGGCATAACTGTTATCGAAGCCATCAAAGCGTTTGAAAAAGTAAGCGGTGTGAAGCTCAACTACGAATTAGGTCTCAGGCGCAAGGGTGATGTGGAATCCATTTATGCCAACAATGCCAAGGCGCGCCAACTGCTCGGCTGGATTCCCAAACGCAATATTGACGACATGATGAGCACCGCCTGGAAATGGGAGTTGAAGCTTGCAGGAAGATGAACGCTGATACTTCCGCTCTACATATCGCTCAGTGCACGCTGGAGATCATTGGCGATGATTGAATTGGAGGCGATTATTTTTCCCCCGAACAAATAATTTTCCCCGCCTTTAAAATCCGATACCATGCCGCCTGCTTCTTTCACGATGATGGCTCCGGCAGCAACATCCCATGGGTTGAGATTGTATTCAAAAAATCCGTCATAACGTCCGCAGGCGACATAAGCCAAATCCGCAGCAGCAGAGCCGAACCTTCGGATGCCGCGGGTGTGGCGCATGAAATAGCTGAATACCTGAAGGTATTTTTCAAGATTGGCAAAATCACGGAAGGGGAATCCTGTTGACAGAAGGCTCTCCTTCAGTGTTTTCCTTGATGACACCTGAATTCGCCTGTTGTTGAGCCAGGCGCTGCCTTTTTCCCATGCGAAGAAAAGTTCGTTTTGATTGATTTCATAAATGACACCCGCCACCAATTTCTCATCCCTCCTCAGCCCCACGCTGATAGAAAAACACGGCACGCCATAAAGAAAATTTGTGGTGCCGTCCAATGGATCAATGATCCATTCCCATTCCTTGCCGCGAACGTCAGGAGTATCTTCCTCTGTGATGAAGCCCGCGCCAGGCAAGAGTTCGCCAAGTTTGCCAACCAGCTCCTCTTCGGCTTTGCGGTCAACAAAACTCACAAGGTTGTTGGCGTCCTTCTCTTCAATGGCAATCTCTTGAATATGCCGCGACTGCTCCCGGATGAACTTACCGGCATCGAGGACGATGTCATTCGTTTTTTCGCAAAGAAGTTGAAGATTCAAGCGGGGCTTATTGCGCAGGCAAGATAGCAGTTTCGGAGATGACGCCTTTTATTCTTTCCGCACCACCAGCACCGGAATTTTAACGCCATGCCTTACTGCCTCAACGGTAGTTCCAAAAATTATATCCTTTAACGCCCTGTGGCCATGAGCGCCCATCACGAGCAAATCGGCTTTGAAAGCATTAACTATTTCAGGAATGGATTTTTTCGGATTGCCATATCCCAGCTTGCAGAACGCATTGTAGCCTTTTTCACGAAGGTTTTTCACATATTCGTTGAGGTTGGCGTTATCACTTTCCGTCTCAAAATCCTCAATCTCGCTGCCCATCATCATCGCCCCGGCCGATTCGACACTGTGTATCAGCATGTATTCCGCATCCTTTCCCCCCTGCGCCAGGGCATGATTGATGGTTTGCGCATCGGCATCGGAAAAATCAATGGTAATCGCGATTCTTTTGTATTGAGGCGCTGACAGCTTGCCGATTTCGCGCACCAGTCCGTGCGGCACCGGAGTTTTGAATTTCTTCATCCGCCTGGCAAACGGCTGGAAGA
>CAZCXH010000044.1:25854-31905 GCA_964502525.1 uncultured Chitinophagaceae bacterium | reverse complement strand
TGCTTCTTAATTGATCATACCCCGGTACATCATTCAAAGCCAGCAATGGCGCCTCATATTGTGATTCCTTGTGCGTGGAATCATAAGCGTATTCAATACCGCCAAAGGCGGTGATGGATGCGTATTGCGGCTGCGGCATATCGGTGGCTAGTGTGCGGGTGGTGCCCAATTGTACAAGATCATACTGTTGTGACAGATATTCATCCTTGCCGGCAGACATTGCCGTGAAAGAAACCGAATGCAGCATTCCCGAGGGAGCGTAATAGATTTTATCCACTCCGTCCAGCAGCGAATCCATAGGTCTCCAGACAAGGTTATACAAAGCGGTGTCGCCATACACGCGGGTGATGAATGTCTTGTCATTGTCGCTTGCGCTTTTTTGCAGGTGCTGCTTCAACTGCCGCTGTTCAAAGAGAAAAACATATTTCGGATATTCATAACCCGGACGCAGCAACATGGCTGCGTAGAAGGTGCTGTCGGTGGGATCGGGGTCGTAATACCGGAAATGGACGAACTCGATGGCGGCTTCATTGGCGGCAAGCGAAGCTTGAACGTCCTGCCATTCTACCTTTCGGGTAGCTTGCGCAAACTCAACGGATGAGCGGGCTAATTCACCTTCCAGTTCATCGGCAATTTTTTCAAGGCTATCCACGTTTGCCGAGCGCCTGGCAATGGGCAATCCGTATTGATGAGCTAATTGTTTGCGGGCATCCTGCCACTGGGAGGCTTTTGAAGCAATAGCAGTATCGGTGCTGTTTTTAATGTTTTCTAAAAACAAGCGAGTGCCTGATAATACCATGCCTTTCAATGCTAATTGAGAAGTGTAGTTTAATCCAGCTATTTCAGGATAATGATCTTGAACTTTTAAGGCTAATGAATAAGGATATTCCATCTCCCCTTGCATCTTTTTCATAAAACTTATTTTTCCCCGTTCGCTTAAGAATGGAAACAAATCTGTGGTCATATGAGACCTGATCCTGACGGCTTCTGTAAGCGTCCCTAATGCTTTATCATAGTTATTTATATTTACGTATATGTTAGTTAGATTGCAAATAGAGGCTACATACAGGTCATGCTCTTTTCCCAATGTCTTTTCAATATTCTCCTCAGCTTCCAGACATAAAGGCAAAGCTTTGGCATATTCACCCATCCAGCTATACTCGTGTGCCAGATTATTTTGAGCAACGAAATATTTGTAATGGTTTTTGCCCAGGCTTTTCTCAATAATTTTTGCAGCCTCCATCCTGAGAGGCAAGGCATTTTCATGCTGATTCAATCCGCAGTACGCCATGGCTAAATTGCTGAGGGCAACGCCATAGTGGGCATTGTCCTTCAGTCCGGACTTCCGCTGCAATTCTATAGCTTCAGTAAGAATGGCCACTGCCTTATCATATTGCCTATCCTCTGTATATAGTTGTCCGAGATTATTCAAAAGAATCCCGTAATAAAAATGGTTTTTCCCGAGGCTGTTCTCTACAATGTTCAAGGATGTCAAATATGCCGGCACGGCTTTATCATAATTATTAATGTACTTATATAAAGAAGCGAGATTCTGCAATTGCATGCCATACTGCAAATGGCCTGTTCCGAAAATTTTCTTCGTAATTTCCACGGATTCCAGAAGTGGCGCTAACGCCCTGTCATACTGGCCCATATCTCTATAGAGAGCTCCAAGACCGTTTAAGCTCAAACTATAGCTGGAATCATTCCGCCCAAATTGGCTTTGGGCGGTCTCTAATGCTTTTTTACCATACTCAAGCGCGGTGCCATGGTCGCCCTTATTATAATACTCTTCAAATTTATCATTCAGCTCTTCCCAGGTTTGGGCGGAAGCGAATGAGGCAGTCGAGCAGAGGAGAGCAAATAAAAAAACTCTTATCACACCTTTCTTTTTAGGAAGTAAAGTGAAAGAATTATAAGCGAAAGTCCTGATAGACCATATATGATCATCTGCTTTTATCCTTTCAGCCTAATTCAAGCGATTCTTCTTTCCCTCCCCGCCAGCACAAAGCCCGCCCAGTAAAACACATTACTTCCTTCCGCTCAATACATCCCCGTCCTTCATTTCCCGTATGGCTGTTTCGAGATAATTTATTTTTTCAAGAAGCAGGTCATTCTGCTTTTTAAGCTCTTCATAAGCTTCCATGCCGGACTTCTGAGATTGCTTCATGGCTTCAATCATCTCCTGCTGCTCCTGCATGGCTTTCACCAGCGGCACCACAAACTCCGCATAGCGCAAGCCATAGAAATCCTTTTCGTTTTTAGGCTTATCCACCCCGCTGAAATCATACCCGGCTTCGGCTGCCGCTTGCTCGACTTCTTGTGCAATAAAACCGCTGTAGCGAATATTTTCCTTGTCGTATTTTCCGTCCCAGGTGAGCGTATCCCTTTCGCCATAATGTTTTTCAAAAAAATCTTCAATTTTCTGCAAGTCAACATTGTAGGTCACGGGGCGCAGCTTCATGATGAATTCCAACCCATCAACATCTTCTTTTACATTTTTTTTGAACTGTCCATCGGAAGGAAGAGTGGTCCAGCCGGCATAGCCGCCAATGCTGGTTACATATTCATCACCAATACGAACTTGGTTATCACCGGTGCAATCAGCATTGTTTCCCAAGCCGGTAGTATTAGCATAATTGCCGGTTGAGTTAGCGGAGAACCCTAAACCTGTGTTGGAGTGCGCGTTGTTGTTGAGCAATGCGCCCATACCTATTGCGACATTATAGCCACCAGAAGTGTTGTTAAAAAGAGCGCGGAATCCGACAGCGGTATTATTATCCCCACTGGTGTTTGAACTTCCAGCTTCGGAACCAACGAATGTGTTATTATCTCCTGTAGGATCTACGCCAAGTCCATCGTATATATTGTTTCTTCCTGCGTGTAACCCTACAAAAGTGTTTTCAGGACCATCGGAATGAATATGCATCAGGTCTGTTGCTGCCGAATTTCGCAACTTGATGAGAGGGTTTGTATTTGACTGAGTGGCATTGGCGTCAATGATTAATTGAGAAGTATTTGCCGCTCCCTTGATGTGTAGCATTCCGGCAGGAGCAATTGTATTGATGCCTACTTCACCGGTGGCTCCTTCAATGAACACCGCGTCAGCGGGTGTATTATTGTCAATGTCAAGATGATATTGGATACGCAGGTTGCCGGTCTGGTTCACCAGCCTCCAATCCCTGCTGGTGGTGCCGGTTCTGATAAGATCGAGCCCGACTGCCAGGTTATCGGTGGAAGTAAACCGGGGAATCACCGTGCCGGCATCCGAAACCTCCAGTTTAGCGGCAGGGACTGCAGTGCCTATGCCCACCCTGTTTGAATCAATATAAACTGTACTATATCCTTGCGCCCCCAGGATCAACTTCGGTGTGTTTCCTCCGAAGGCATTCATCCTTACACTGCCTGATCCTCCACCGCCCAATGCGATGCCCATTTTCAGGCGAATGACATCGTTTCCCATTTTGAAATCCCCCTCGGTGGTGCTGAGGTTCCAGTTGCCACCGGCCACATGCAGTGGCGCAGTGGGTATTATTCCAACTCCCACTCTCCCGGTATTGTCAATAAGGATGCCTTCATTGCCGCCATCGTTGGAGAGCCAATTGCCGTTCAGCAGAATATTTTGCGTTGCCGTATGGTTGCCGAGGTTGTCGCCAAGGGAAGGAAGAGCCACCGTGTTGCCTCCGCTGATGGAGAGGTTGCTTCCAGCAATAGACAAAGTTTGGTCGTCCGTTGCCGGATCTCCCGGAGGTCCCTGAATACCTTGAATTCCTTGCAGTCCCTGTAGCCCTTGCAAGCCTTGTGGTCCGGGGTCACCCTGCGGACCTTGTGCGCCATCAGCACCCTGAAGACCTTGAATACCTTGTGCTCCCGCTGGACCGGGAACACCTTGCGGACCTTGTGTGCCATCAGCTCCGTCATTGCCCGGAGGTCCCTGCGCACCCTGAAGTCCTGCCGGTCCCTGCGGCCCGGGAGGTCCGGGATCGCCTTGTGGACCCTGAGCGCCATCAGCACCCGGAGGACCTTGAATACCCTGTGCCCCTGCTGGACCGGGAACACCTTGCGGACCTTGTGCGCCATCAGCACCCGGAGCACCTGGAATACCTTGAGGACCGGCAGGACCCGGATCACCCTGGGGACCCTGTGCGCCAGCGGCACCCGCTGGACCTTGAACACCCTGTGGACCGGCAGGACCCGGATCGCCCTGCGGACCTTGCGCGCCATCAACTCCCGGAGGACCTTGAATGCCCTGTGGACCGGCTGGACCTGGATCACCTTGCGGACCTTGAGCGCCATCAGCACCGGGAGTACCCTGAATACCCTGTGGTCCCGCTGGACCGGGATCGCCTTGCGGACCTTGTGCGCCATCAGCACCCGGAGCACCTGGAATACCTTGTGGTCCCGCTGGACCGGGAACACCTTGCGGACCCTGTGCGCCATCAGCACCCGGAGCGCCTGGAATACCTTGTGGACCGGCAGGACCCGGATCACCCTGTGGACCTTGAGCGCCATCGGCTCCCGGAATACCTTGAATGCCTTGCGGTCCGGCTGGACCTGGATCACCTTGCGGACCCTGTGCGCCATCCGCGCCCGGAGGACCTTGAACACCTGCTGGACCCGGATCGCCTTGCGGACCTTGAGCGCCATCCGCGCCTGCGGGACCTTGCGGACCGGCAGGTCCGGTTAAATCAGAAGTAGTGAATGAAGAACCATCACTATAATTAATGGTAAAAGTTCCGTTGCCATTATCAGTAGTTGAAGCAATTCCAACTCCGTCAATTCCATCGGCTCCGGCAGATCCAGCAACGCCCTGAGGACCTTGCGGACCGGGATCACCTTGCGGACCTTGTGCGCCATCGGCTCCCGGAGGACCTTGAGGACCGGCTGGACCCTGTGGTCCGGGAGTTCCATTGGTGATTGCGCCCAAGTCAACGGAATTGCCATTGTCTATTGAGAGCGTAAAAGATATAGTATCGAAACTTAATGTCTGATCGTCAGTAGCCGGGTCTCCCGGAGGACCCTGTACACCATCGGCTCCCGGAGTACCTTGAATACCCTGAGGTCCGGTTGGACCCGGATCACCCTGCGGACCTTGTGCACCATCAGCACCTGCGGGACCTTGAGCACCTGCTGGACCCGGATCGCCTTGCGGACCTTGAGCGCCATCAGCGCCCGGAGGACCTGGAATACCCTGCGGACCTGCTGGACCGGGATCACCTTGAATACCTTGCGGACCCGCTGGACCGGCAACACCCTGCGGACCCTGTGTGCCATCAGCGCCTGCGGGACCTTGCGGACCGGCAGGTCCCTGTGGACCTGGAGTGCCATTGGTGATTGCGCCCAGGTCAACGGAATTGCCGTTGTCTATGGTGAGCAAGAAAGATATTGAATCGAAACTTAATGTCTGATCGTCAGTAGCCGGGTTTCCGGGAGGACCCTGCGGACCCTGTGCGCCATCAACTCCCGCTGGACCTTGAACACCTTGCGGTCCCGCTGGACCGGGATCACCTTGGGGACCTTGAGCGCCATCCGCGCCTGCGGGACCTTGCGGACCGGCAGGTCCCTGTGGACCTGGAGTGCCATTGGTGATTGCGCCCAGGTCAACGGAATTGCCGTTGTCTATGGTGAGCAAGAAAGATATTGAATCGAAACTTAATGTCTGATCGTCAGTAGCCGGGTTTCCGGGAGGACCTTGCGGACCGGGATCGCCCTGTGGACCTTGTGCGCCATCAGCACCTGCGGGACCTTGAACACCTGCTGGACCCGGATCGCCTTGTGGACCTTGAGCGCCATCAGCGCCTGCGGGACCTTGCGGACCGGCAGGCCCCTGTGGACCTGGAGTGCCATTGGTGATTGCGCCCATGTCAACGGAATTGCCGTTGTCTATGGTGAGCAAGAAAGATATTGAATCGAAACTTAATGTCTGATCGTCAGTAGCCGGGTTTCCGGGAGGACCTTGCGGACCGGGATCACCTTGGGGACCTTGAGCGCCATCCGCGCCTGCGGGACCTTGCGGACCGGCAGGTCCCTGTGGACCTGGAGTGCCATTGG
>CAZCXH010000044.1:23834-25754 GCA_964502525.1 uncultured Chitinophagaceae bacterium | reverse complement strand
TTAATGTCTGATCGTCAGTAGCCGGGTTTCCGGGAGGACCTTGCGGACCGGGATCACCCTGCGGACCTTGAGCGCCATCAACTCCGTCAGCACCGGGAGGTCCCTGAACTCCCGGAGGACCCTGCGGGCCTGTGTTTGTTGGTAAGATCACGCTGCCGCCATCTTCAAGCGTTAAGGTGTTTGTTGCAGAATCGAATGAAATTACCTGGTCATCCGTATTGTCAAGATATGGCGACAAGTCCACCGTATTTCCGTCAGTTATACTCAGGACGTTTCCGGTTATAGCAATGGTTTGGTTATTTGTTTCGTCATCCGCAGAAATCCATTGTGAGCCGTCCCATTTCAGCACCTGGTCTGCCTGCGGGGTTGTTGAAACATCGCTAAGGTCATTTAAGAGGTTATCGCTAAGGTCATCCGTTTCTTCAGCGACCGTAGTTGAATGAACAACTCCGGATTCAGTAATGGTGAACAGGTTGGTATTTGAATCGAAGCTGACATTTGAAATAATTCCACCCGTGCCGCCAAAGAGGGCATAAGGCACGGACAACATTTCCGCAAATCCCATGAGCGTATAATTGGTGCCTTCATCATGCGATAATTCAACCCTGAGCCATTTTTTCCCTGTAGCCCATTGAATGTTCGGAAAACTGCCGGAGTTGACAATTCCTCTCCCAAGGGAAATTGAAACTAACCCGAACTCATTGGTTCCGGTTTTATGAAATTCCTTATACACCTCAGTTCCCCCGGAGGCGCTGTCAATAATGCTCATCCTGATAAATACCTGGGCATTGGCTAAAATTTGCCCCTCCCCATCCCTGATGATTGTTTGATATTTGATAGCCTGGGGGATTTGGGAAAATGCGATCCGGGAAATAATAGCGATCATAACCCCGATGAAAGTTATCTTTTTCATATTAGTTTGATTTTAAACTTTTAGAATAGGCGGTTCCAATATAGAAACTTTCCAAGAATTAAAAAAAAACAGGGCTGAAAAAGTTGTGAACAAGGTTGTTGAAAATCCCCGGATAGCCAATCGGACCGGAAAAATCGGGCAACCTGAAATCCAGATGGCAACTGCGGAATTTTCAATCTCATAGCAGATTTGACTGCTGTCGGCATTCTATAAACATTGCTTACCTGATCAGCGCAACACTCCCGGTTCTGTGAGAGTCGCCCGGGGAGAGCCTTGAACCATCGCAAAAGCTTATCCTCACATCATACACAAAAACATCGGGAGTCAGCAGCTTCCCTTTGCAAGTGCCGTCCCATCCCGCAGATTGATTTGCTGATTCAAAAATCATCTCTCCCCACCTGTTGAAAATCCTTAGCTGAACTTCCTGCAATCCTTCGCCATACACGTGGAACACATCATTCAGCCCGTCACCATTGGGGGTGAAGGCGTTGGGGACAAAGAATGTTTTCAGACATTCAGGAGCGTTGGGAACAACCACTACGTTCAGCCCTGCAGTATCCGCGCATCCATCTGAATTCATCGCGATCAGCAGGTATTCTGTGGTGTGTTCGGGTGCCACTACCATGCTTCCGCCACAGTCGCTGCAGTTCGGGGTTACGCCTGATGATGATGTCCAGTTATAAGTGAGATCCCCCGAATATGAAACAGCCGACAAGGTGATGCTTTCTCCTTCTGTAATGGTGTCTTTGGGAGAGGAGACAGCAACTTCAATGGCAGATAATGTAGTTATGATTGTGTGGATCGAATCGCAGCCGTTCCGGTTCACCAACGTCAGCACTTCCACTCCTGCTTCTGACGGGTCACAAGACGTGCGGCTCTCAAAAGTTGAATCTGATGCAAGGAATGTAGTCGTAATTGTGTGGATCGAATCGCAGCCGTTCTGATTCACCAGCGTCAGCACTTCCACTCCTGCTTCTGACGGGTCACAAGACGTGCGGCTCTCAAAA
>CAZCXH010000044.1:23407-23734 GCA_964502525.1 uncultured Chitinophagaceae bacterium | reverse complement strand
GCGTCAGCACTTCCACTCCTGCTTCTGACGGGTCACAAGACGTGCGGCTCTCAAAGGTCGAATCCGATGCTAAGAAGGTAGTCGTGATCGTGTGGATCGAATCGCAGCCGTACCGGTTAACCAATGTAAGCACTTCCACGCCTGCTTCCATCGGATTACATGACGTACGACTTTCAAACGTGGATGTACTGCGCGATAAAGTCGTTGTAATCGTGTGGATCGAATCACAACCGTTCTGATTAATCAAGTTCAATACCTGCACTCCAACATCCGCAGGATTGCAGGATGTGCGCGATTCGAACGTGGCATCACTCGTCACTAATGTGG
>CAZCXH010000044.1:0-23307 GCA_964502525.1 uncultured Chitinophagaceae bacterium | reverse complement strand
AGGATTGCAGGATGTGCGCGATTCGAACGTGGCATCACCCGTTACTAATGTGGTGGTGATGGTGTGCACCGAATCACAGCCGAAGCGGTTGACGAGGTTCAGCACTACCGCACCGGTATCCGCAGGGTTGCACGAGGTGCGGCTCTCGGATGTGATATCGGATTCCAAAAGAGTTGTTGTGATCGTGTGGATCGAATCGCAGCCGTGCTGATTAATCAAGTTCAATACCTGCACTCCAACATCAGCAGGATTGCAGGATGTGCGCGATTCGAACGTGGCATCACCCGTTACTAATGTGGTGATGATGGTGTGCACCGAATCACAGCCGAAGCGGTTCATGTACGTGTACGATACTCTGCCCGTGTCCGCAGGATTGCACGAGGTCGCAAACCCGAACGTGCTGTTGCTGGCGTGGATCGTTACAACATAATTGACCAGCGAGTCGCATCCGTTCACGGAACCTCCGCGAATCGTGTCGCTGAACGTAGTCGAGGCGAAGTAAGTCGTGCCGTTGATCGTCACTGAATCACAACCGGTAATGTTTTCCGTGGACGTGCTTACCAAAGCGAGTGTAGTTGTGATGGTATGCACCGAATCGCAGCCGTAATGATTGGTGAAGGTGTGCGACACAATGCCTGTGTCTGCAGGGTTGCAGGAAGTATTACTTTCAAACGTGAAATTTGATTCCAAAAACGAGGTTATTATCGTATGCACCGAATCACAGCCGTTGTGATTGGATAGATGCAGCACCTGTACTCCCGTATCAACAGGATTGCATGATGTACGGTGCTCAATAGTGGAGTCTATCGGCAGTGACATGGCTGTACATCCTATCAATGCATCGCAGTCATCGCTCGTGCACACATTGCCATCATCGCAGATGATCGGAGCAGACTCGCACCGGCCATTAACACAAGCATCACCCGTGCAGGCATCGTGATCATCGCACATTACCGGGGAGAATACACATTGCTGATTGACGCAATCATCATCCGTGCATAAATCGCTGTCGTCACAGGCTTCAACACTGATAATCACGGAAGCTGATTCCGTACAGCTATTGGCATCAGTTACGGTTACGGTATATGTTCCGCCAGAAAGTCCGGATATGACATCCGAGGTTTCGCCTGTGCTCCATAAGTAAGCGACATCATTACCATGTACATGGACTCCGGCACTTCCACCAGTTGGATCGGAGCAGGTCGCCCCCGTGTGTTCATGGATGTCAACTTGAAGGGCTGAAGGTTCGGCAATTACTACGTCAGTTGAATCGGAACAGCCTGCGTCATCCGTCACGGTAACAGCATACCTGCCTGCGGAAAGATTTGCAATTGTATTATTTGTTTCATTGTTGCTCCAGAGAATGTCATAGGGTGATCGTCCACCGCTGATGGCAACGGTGGCAGAACCATCAGATAACCCCGCGCATGATATGTTGGAGTTGCTGCCAATAAATACCACTAATGCCCCGCTGTTGCTGACCACCACATCTGTTGCAGCGCTGCACCCGGTTATGGTGTCAGTTACAGTGACAGTATAGCTGCCTCCGGAAAGGCCGGTGGCGGCAGCACCGGTTTGAACGGGATCAGTATTCCATGAATAGCTATAGCTGCCGCTGCCCGCTGATGCGGTTACTGTTGCCAACCCATTCGATCCGCAGGTGACGTCAACTGCCGATGCGCTTAATGATGGAGGATCACTCACCGCAACAGTAACTTCCTGCTCGCTGCTGCATCTGGTTCCGTTGTCGGCAACGGTCACCCAGTAAGTTCCAGCGGGCAGACCGGTGGCAGTCGCAGTTGATTGCACCGGTGAAGTGTTCCATGCATAGCTGTAGTTTCCGCTTCCCCCGGAAGGCGTCACTGTTGCCGATCCGGGCAGCAGGCAGGTTGCTGCTACAGTTGCTATATTAATCACAGGCGGGTTATTAACGGTAACCGTGACCTGCGCTTCGCCTGAACCGCAGATATTTGAATTATCTCCGGAAACCGTGTAGGTGGTGGTTGCTGAAGGAAATGCAACCACTGTTGCTCCCGAATTGGCGCTTAATGTTCCGGCAGGCATCCATGCATACGAAGCAGCGCCACTGGCGGCAAGCGTTACGCTGTCTCCGGGACAGACTGAAGTGTCGCGGCTCACTGCAATGCGCGTTTGCGGACGGACATAAAGCGTGACCGAATCCGGTGAAGACCAGCCGCAGCAATCCGATTCTATTCGCAGCTTTACGACATACGCTCCCGGTGCATTGAACGGTACGTTATTTACACTTTGAGTGGTGCGGATGCGCGGAACGGCTCCGTCAATCTCCCATTCATAGCCGATGCCAGGATCCGAGTTGCTGAAGCTAACAACAGAACCTTCGCAAACCTCATATTCGCCCGGTGCGATTTGTTGCGCTGTTGCGATTATTTCAGGGTGCAACCCGCTGTTGGCAATGGCGATGTTTTTAAATCCTGTATAAGTATTGCCGGAATATGCGATATTTTTTCTGCCGACAGAAGAATAAACAGCGCTCATATTCCTGCCGGTTGATGATGCAGGACTTGCTCCACTCCCAAAATTCCAGTTTCCGGACGCTGCGCTCGAAAAGTTAACAGCGATGTTCGTGCAGCTCTCATTGGAAACATTGATAATCGGTTGAGCGGCTAAATCAAAATCTGCAGGATTATTTACCGCTTGCGAGATAGTTTGGACTGCACCCCCGGAAATTACGGAAGGCGCTGTGCCATTAGCCACAAATAATTTCGAGCTTAAGCCGTTGGCACCATCTCTTCCTCTGCCGCCTCTGCCGCCTCTGCCGCCATCGCCCCCGTCACCGCCCGTTCTTTGCAGCGAACACCTCGTATAGGTGCCCCCGGCACTGCCCTGTCCCCCCGCTCCGCCAATCTGACCGGAAGTTCCCAACCCGCCCGCACCGGGGTTGCCGGCAGTCAATGAACAATCCTCGATTCTTCCGGAACCGCCATCATATACATAAATTGGAAATGAACCGCCTCCACCGTATCCGCCATTGCCTCCAAGCCCTCCGATGCCACCTTCTCCACCAACACCTCCAAAAGCATCTCCGGAACTGGTCAAACAACCACTGCATCCCACAGCCGCACCGCTTCCACCACCACCGCCACCGCCACCCCAGCCATCATCCCCGCTTTCAGGGGTATTAGGAACATAATATAAATTTAAATCCGTATTAGGCGCAGGTCTGTCCCCCTGGCTGAAGCCGGAACCTGCATTCCCGGTTGATCCATTGCTTCCGTCCCGTCCGTTTGCTCCATCGGAGCCGGAAAAACAACCCAGAATACAACCTCCGTTGCTGACACCAAGTCCTCCTGATCCGCCTGCGGCACCCAGAAGCAAAAAGGAACTGGAACCTCCTCTCCTCCCATTATCACCCGGATCAGAACTTCCATTGCATCCATCTACCTGTGCGCTGCCATCTCCTCCTGCGCCACCCCTTGCAGCGGTTCTCGTTGACCCGCCCGATCCGGGATGCGTGGCGCCATTCGCACCATCACCGCCATTGCCCGAAATGACGTGGCATCTTACAATTTCATAATTGGAGCAATTGTTAATGTGTATTCCGTAAGTGGATGCTCCGGCTCCGTTGCTCACTGCACCATCAGCAGTTTCAATTGTAAGATCCTGCAGCCTGAAAAAGCTGGAGTTGCTGGCGGATACTGCAATTAAATGTGGCGCATCTGGCGGTCCATCCGGGTTCAGGTTGTTCCTGAAGATGGTGGTTGCTCCACGCAGGCTTGTTTTCGTCCAGTTGTTGAGCGGATCAAAACCTCCTTCCAGCGTCATAAAACTTGATATTGAAATAGGATGGCTGATATTATAGGTGCCTATCGCCATTTTAATATCCACATTGCTGCATTGCGCCATTCCGATGGCTGTCAGCAGGTCGGTGGGATCAGAAGGCATGAGTCCCGATCCTGTTCCGTTTGGGGTTACATAAATATTGTTGCAGGTTTGGCTTGAAGAAGGAGTGCTGATGTTGACGAAGGCGGTGTCAATTTGAGTGCAGCCGTATTGCGTGATGGTTTGAACGGTGTAAAACGTATCGGATGAAGGATTGACGGTGATGGATTGCGTTGTTTCACCAGTGCTCCATAGCAGGCTTGCACTGCCGGAATAGCTTGCGTTCAGCACGATGGAATTGCCATTGCAAACAGATGAATTTTCCGGAGATACAAATACCGGTATTGCAGGGCGAACCGTAAGCCTCACATCATCGGTTGATGAGCATCCATTAGGGAAGGTGGCAGTTACATTATAGGTGGTAGTGACTTGGGGGCAGGCAATTGGATTCCGCACAGCGGGGCTGGAAAGCCCAGATGAAGGAGACCAGGAATAAGCCGTTCCGTTAGGACCTACAGGTTCGTTGAGTTGTACACAAGAATCCATGCAAACATTCAGGTTGGAGCCAAGATTGATTTGTGGCGCGGAAAGAACTGTAACACGAATATTATCACTCGCAGTGCATCCACCTGAAAAGGTTCGCGTAAGCGTGTAAGTGGTTGTTGACTGCGGGCACGCGGTGGGGTTTCGCCTGTTGGTGTAATCAAGACCTGCTGCGGGTGACCAGGAGTAACTGACGCCCCCTGACGGCCTGTTAAACTCATCTAATTGCACACATTCACCCGCACACATGCTGACATCCGGTCCGACATTGATGGAAACGGTGCTGGGTATTACGTTAATTGAATAGTTGTAAAAATTTGATCCGCATGTATCGGTCACTGTTAACATGAAAGTGTGCGTGCCTGTATCACTTGCTGATGGCCTCCATGAAAAAGTCCCTGTCGGAAACACCGCATTGTTGGTGGTGAAAGTCGCTCCTTGTATGTTGCCGGTATAGTTTAGCGTGACGCGGTTGTTTTCAGCGTCAGCGGTATTGATAGTAAAACTGCTTTGCCTGCAAGCCTCAATGTCCATGGTATAGTTTTGGGTGCCGTTGAAACCGGTTGCGGTAGGAAGCCTGTTGCTGCAATTCTCCACCACAAACTGCACATCATAGTTTGAGGAGGCGATTTCTATTCCATTTCTCCATTCTCTTACTTGTATGGTTACTACGGCATTTTGGATCCTCGTTGGGGTAAAAGTTACTTGACCTGTTTGCGAATTGAGGTTGAAGCCGTTTGCTGTACTTAATGGGTTGGTTGCGCTGTAAGGTGCAACGAAGGGTATATTGCTGTTAAAGCTATTGCGGGGAGCAATAAGCGAATAGGTGAGCCTGTCACGATCAGGGTCGGTAAGCCCAAGATTGAAATTGAACGGCTGGTTAACGCAGATATAGACAACTGGTATGGAATTGGCAGCGTCAGGATTGGCTGGAACCGGTGAATTATTGACCCTGTTATTCCGGTTGTCTATTCGAGCCTGAATATAAATGTCTTGGTGTCTTGCATCAACCAGGTTGTCAATTGCTCCATTTCGGCAGCAGTTATCGAAACTTATAATCCAATCGGAGCACTGCTGAGGAAGTGTGATCGTCCCGCTATATTCATATCTCTCCATCCCAATTCCCTGGCTGCAATCGCCAATGCTTCTGTTGCTGCAAACATTAAAGGCGACAGGCTCATGAAATTGCTGGGCAAGCGTTACGTTTCTGGTAGTACCACATGAAGCTGAACTAATGACAACGGTTTGGTCTGGTTCCGGCAGCGTTTCCCTGCAGTCATTGAAGAAATGGATTGTAACCCGGTATTGATTGCCGCCAAGATGTACATAGGTGAAATAGGCGCCAGCCGAATGATTTGCAAATGTTTTCTCCGAATTGAAGATGCAAAACAGAAAAATACATGCGGCTAACAAGAAGGAATGAAATCTGAATTTCGTTTTCATAGGACATTGTTTTTGCACGAATACCCATTTCTTAAAAAGGTCATTTTTCGGTTGTCAGGGTGATGACCTTTTTGTTTTTTCGGTATTAATGACTGACAAAATCAAAAACCATGAAAAAACAATATCTGCTGGTGCTTTCAATTTTAGTCGGAAGCTTTAGCACACTCAGAGGTCAGGACCCCCATTTCAGCCAATATTTCGCGAGCCCGCTTCACTTCAATGCAGCCATGACCGGGGCGTTCAACGGTAATTATCGCTTCACAAGCATTTACCGGAATCAATGGCAAAGCATATTGCGGGGTAATCCTGCCGACCAAAGCGGAACACCGGCATTCCGAACGTACGCGGGGTCGTTTGACCTGCGCCTGAATCCGGGGTCAGGGAAAAGCGGAGCCCTCGGCATTGGAGTTTTGCTCCTGAGCGATGTGGCAGGAGCGGCAAAAATGCGTTCGACATCCAGTTTGTTGTCCCTTTCATACATTAAAGCGCTCGACAGGCAGACTACTCAGTTTTTATCCATCGGCATCCAAGGCGGAATCATTCAGCGCAGCATTGACTATGCCAATCTGATGTTCGGCAGTCAGTATGACAACACAAGCGGATTCAACCCTGCCTTGAATTCAGGAGAAGATTTGGGTGACAATAATTATTTATATGGAGACCTGTCCGCAGGGTTATTATGGTATTACCTGAAAAACGACCGGACCAACTTCTATCTGGGCGCGGCATTGCATCACCTCAACCGTCCTGAACAATCATTTCTCGGAGATGAATCTTCCCCGCTTCCTCCCAGATTCACCATTAATGGAGGAGCCGAGTTCAAAATAGTCAGGCATGTCAGCCTGTTGCCAACATTGCTTTACATGCGGCAAGGGAAATTCAACGAGATGAACATCGGGGCCAATGCAAAAATGTTCTTCAGGAGCGATCTGCCATTAAGAGATGCCGTCTTCCTTGGGTTATATTACAGGATGGTCGGGGGGGAGTCGTTTGTAAGCAGCGAATCGTTGATAGTTAATACCAAACTTCATTTTAAAAATGTGGCACTGGGGGCGAGCTACGACCTCCTTGTTTCCGATCTGGCTCGTTCCAGTCTAAATGGAGGGTTCGAGATTTCTGTGATGTACTCCGGAAGTTTCGGAAAAAAGAAAGACGTGATTCATTGTCCGAGATGGTAGTTGGAACCTTGCCAAACCTGTGGCGCCAATTCTCCAACATGGAAATGACCTTTTTGATTTTACGGTATATGGACTTATCAATAACCATTAACAAATTCAAATCAACATTATGAAAACCACCATTGTAATCATCAGTCTTCTGATAGCAGGTTCAGGTATCGCACTGGGCTACAAACTGAAATCATCCGGACAAATTGAATTCCAAGTTCAGTATGTCGTTGAATGTTCTTCGTGCGCCATATCTTATCGCGATGAACTTGGAAATACAGTAGCCATTGACAGCGTGAAAGAGAAATGGGACTATGGTTATACCACAAAGCAAGGGCATTATGCTTTTATCGCAGCGCAAACTGATAAAGATAAAAGCATGGTTTCAGTGAATATTATCGTTGACGGGCAATTAAAAGCTGTCGGCAAAAGCGAAAGCAAGCTGGCTTCGGCTTATGCAGCGGAAATATTACACGCTGATTAATGTGGTCCAATTCTGAAACCACTGAAGCTGTTGTTTGAGTTAGGCTATTCATAACCCGCAATATTTAGTCTTACGTTCTTTAAAACATCCGGGGCGAATTAATGAAAGTTCATTGTCCGCAAGAACCGGAAAACAAATTTTCGTGAAATAAATTTTAATGACTGATACTTTCTTTTTGAGATAAGGAGTTATTATTTTTATCCATCGGCAACCAAAGCTGAATGCCTTGATGCCGATCTTTATACCAAGAGAGTTTTTTTATTGAACGGCTCTTACGGATAAACTCACAAAAATCACCTTTCCCCAAAACCGGTATATATGATCAGTTTGATTTTATTGAGTGCCGCGAGCGTGGCAAAAAAGAGATATAGCGAGCAGGAACTGATGGATGGCATTAAAAAAGATGTTTCCGATGTTTACGAGTATTTATACCGGAAATTGACGCCCATCATTTACTATGAAATAAAATCAAACAATGGAACAACAGAAGATGCGGAAGATCATTTCCAGGAGACGATTGTGGTGGTTGCCGCCAATGTGAAAAGCGGAAAATATGTGCCGGGAAACCTGGAAGGTTATTTTAAACAGGTCAGCAAGAACCTGTGGCTGAAAAAATTGAGGGACGGTAAAAAGTTGAAGGCTGTGGAATTTGATGAGACCATGCATGACATTGAGGACGAATATTCCGAGGAGTTCGTAGGCAACCTGGTGAAATTTGACAAGCAGATAGATCTTGTTTCCAACCTGCTGGACAGGATGGACGAAAGCTGTAAGCAGGTGCTTTCTTTATTTTATATTGAAAAGACACGACTCGCTGAGATTGCAAGACAAATGAACTGGAAAGCCGACTATGCCAAAAGCAAAGTATATCTATGTCGTGTCAAACTAAGGGAAACGTTGGAACAAGACCCTGAATTTATGAACCTTGTAACATTGTAATATGTCATTAAGTAACGAACAAATCGAACGCCAGTATAAAATTGACCAATTCCTGAGGGGGGAGTTATCCGGCAAAGACAAGCAGGATTTTGAAGCCCGCATAGCATCCGACCCAAAGCTTCGGGAGGAAGTAAAAATCAATAAGGCTATGATGTTTGTGATTGAAGGGAAAAAACACAAAGCGCTGAAGGAAGAAATCATGAAAACAAACCAGGTTGTTGCCAAAATGAGAAAACGGGTGAAGCTGGATTATTCTGAAGCTGGTCAGATTGCTGAGGATACTGGCGGTGCCAAAGACTTGGGAGAAAAAGGGCTGTCATGGACGAATAAACTTATAGAAAGCATAGACAAATGGGTCGGGATGCTCATCCCTTCACCCCCAGCTTTCAAGCTGGCAACGGTTGCCGCGGTTTTGCTCATTTTGATGCTGCCTGCTTACTTTCTCTTTTTCGCGCCTGCTGATCCCGATAGGTTGTTTGCTGACAACTTCCGTCCTTATCCTGACGTTATCTCTTCGCAAACAAGGCATACCGAAGGAGCAGATGAACTGTCTTCTGTTATGGTGGATTATGAAAAAAAAGATTATGAAAAATTTATTGGCAAGTCCGCTAACTTTCTGAATAAATATCCGGACGCGCATGAAGTTATGTTCTATCGGGGGATAGCTTATTTGGAATTAAACAATCTTGGCGCGGCTATTTCAGACTTTCAAGAAACCGCAAAGCTGAATAACAAAATTGCAGACGCGTCAGAATGGTACCTGGCACTTTGTTTTGTAAAAGCCCAACAAAAAAACAAAGCGCATGAAATGCTTACAAACATAATAGATAAAAATAATCAGTTTAGTAAGCAAGCAAGAAAATTAAGAAGGAAGTTGCGCTGACGTTTTCTTTAATTCAAATCCAGCTCAAAGAGGGATGCCTTATCCGTTGCTCGAACCATCTCACCCTTTTTTGACATTTCTTTAACAATCCTTAACAGCCCGAACACAACTTTTTGGCACAATGATTGTTTATATGGTTGTAGATGATTTGATAACAATTAAAACCAACAGCCATGTTACAGCTAATGAAAATCCATCGCCTCAACAGCCTGCGGGAACAATATAAAAAGGTAAAAAGCGAAGCAATGAAGTTTATGACGAAGGGCGACCTGAAGAATTACCTCAAAAGGCTGACGAAAGCAAGCAAGATTCAAAACGAATACATTGAAACTTTGAACATGCAGGTTTAGAAAGAATCCTTTTCATGACCGGAAGCCGTCTCTTTTATGGGTGGGAGACGGCTTTTTTTTGTGCGGATAATTGTTGTTAAAAAAGCAAAATCCGGGGTATCTGAGAAACTTTGGCACGATGGTTGCAAATGCTAAAGATATAGAGATTTCAAAATCACAAAAACCAACAGCCATGTTACAGCTAATGAAAATCCACCGCCTCAGCAGCCTCAGGGAGCAGTACAATAAAGTGAAGTCAGAAGCCGTTAATCTCATGCGCAAGGGCGATCTGAAAAATTATATCGTCAAGCTCGCTAAGGCAAGCAAGATTCGAAACGAATACATCGAAACACTGAGCATGCAGGTTTAGGCTATAATCTTTTTTCATGACCGGAAAGCCGTCTCTTATGGGTGGGAGACGGCTTTTTTTTTGGTATTCCATTGGTAAACTGCCTTTCACTCCTCACTAATTTTTGCATCTTTTACCTATTGATTTATATCATTTCCGTACTTTCACCCCTCCTTTACATTTGTGAAAACCTAAAAGAATAAAATCAATGAAAAACCTTCATTTTACGATTGTCCTCATGTTAATTGCAACGCTCGGAATGGCGCAGACTCAGGATATTGCACCGGATTCATCCTGGAAAGTAGCAGGATACGGAGCCGTGAACCTTAATCAGGTGAGTTTTACCAATTGGGCGGCTGGCGGAGATAATTCCATTTCATTTTCCCTTGTTGGCTTCCTTGTGGCGAAGTATGCCAGAAACAAGCACAACTGGGATAACACAGCCAACCTTCAATTCGGGTTGATACGCACCGATGAATTCGGATTGCGAAAAAATGAAGACAAAATCGAGTTGGAGTCGAAATACGGATACATTCTCAATAAGAAAAAAACATTGCTGCTGAGTGCGCTCGGCAACTTCAAAAGTCAGTTTGCCAATGGGTATAATTACCCGAATGATTCACTGGTGGTATCAAAATTCGCTGCACCGGGCTATCTGACTTTGGGTATTGGTCTTGACTGGAAGCCCAAGGATTATTTCTCACTTTTTATTTCGCCTGCTACGGGTAAAATAACATTTATCAGAGATCAAACAATTGCGAATTTTTGGCCAGATACCAGTGTTAACCGGGGCGCTTACGGAAACGAGATTGACGTAACAACCGGCACAGGGGAAAAACAAGTTTTCCAATTTGGCGCATATTTTAACGCGAAGTTCCAAAAGGAAGTGGTGAAGAATGTAACGATCCTGTCGAAGCTGGAGCTTTTTCAAAATTACACGGGTGATACGGATGCAAGCAAAATGGTGGACGTGAATTGGGAAACGGCATTCCTGTTCAAGATCAACGAGTGGTTGGCTGCGAGTCTTACGCTCAACCTGATTTATGACAAGGAAATTTCGATACCGAAGGATGAAAACGATAACGGTGCAATCGAGGCACCGGCTGAGTTCGATGACCGTGTTCAATTCAAGGAAGCGCTGAGCGTGGGGCTTACTTACAAATTCAACAACAACAAAAGAACCGGAAGGGAAACAAAATAGGTTATTATATTTTCAGCAAATATTTCTTAACCCTAAAAACCAATTCTTATGGGAATGCTTAAAGAATTCAAGGAATTTGCCATGAAAGGCAACGTAGTTGACATGGCGGTCGGTATCATCATTGGTGCCGCCTTCGGAAAGATTGTTTCATCGGCTGTGAATGATTTGATAATGCCTCCTATCGGGATGCTGGTGGGCGGTGTTGATTTTAAGGATCTGAAAATGACGCTGAAAGAAGCGGTGGGTGATGTCCCTGCTGTTACGCTCAATTACGGGATATTCATCCAGACGGTGTTTGATTTTATCATCATCGCATTTGCCATATTCCTTATCGTTAAGGCGATGAATTCCGCCAAGAAAAAGGAGGAAGCCGCGCCCGCTGCGCCTCCTGAACCTTCTGATGAAGTGAAACTGCTCACTCAGATCAGAGATTCGCTGAAGAAGTAATTTTCGCCTGAAGCCTGTCACTGAATAAGAGCAATTTTAGAACTGCCCCTATTGAATAAATATTTTCCAGGTGCGCGAGGTGTCAGCGAACACAAGCCTTGCGATGTACCATCCTGCGGGAATAGATACAGGCAGGTTAATCGGAATATTATTATTGGAGATGCGCCCGACAGGATGCTTGATAATCAATCTTCCTGAAATATCATTTAAAGTGAAAACAGAGGATTCTATTTCCTCCGCGGTGCTGCCGTTTATGGTCAGAGTAACCTGCTTGTTAACCACGGGATTGGGCGAGAGGGAGATGGATACCGAACTTTCAGCCGTGCTGAAGCTCACAGCCGCAATAACGGAATAAGTAAAGCTGCCGTCCATATCTGTTTGTTTCAAACGGTAGTAGGATGTGCCGGGAAGCGGGTTCTTGTCATAGGTTGAATAGAGCCTTTCGACAGCGCTGTGTCCTGCCGCTTCAAACACGCCAACCGGTTCGAAGGTAACGGCATCGTTTGAACGCTCAACGGTGAAGAAATCATTATTTGTTTCCGTAGCCGTAGTCCATTCGATTTTCACTTCGCTTCCTGCAACGGTTACCGTGAAGCTGACCAGTTCAATTGGCAGCCCCTGTCCGCCACCGCTGCCGCCACCGCCACCGAATTCGGAGAAGGTATTAAGATTCCTCCGGTACATGTAACCGCTCGCCACTGTTCGTCCCGGGCTGTCATTGTTGTTGAGTAATCCTCCCCCTGTTGACCAGTCAGCTCCGGAGGCGCTTCCAACGGGGCGTTTCAGAGGACCGAAGTTGTTGTTGGTGAAACCGGACATATTCGCAATGTAAAGCTTGATGTTGTAAAGACCGCCCGTTGGAGCAGCGTTAGGCTCCAATTCCCACACACCGGCAGTGTTGATGGTGGTATATTGCAGATACCCGTACTCGCCCGCCCATACATCGGCAACATCCATTTCGCTGTCATTGTGCCCCGTGAGAGGTTTGAATCTTGCTTCGATATAAGTGATGCCTGTGAGTCCGTTGTTTATCATATCTGCAAGATAATAATTGGAAGCCCCTGTGCCATTGCCTACCGGGAAGGCATAGGTTTGCGTATTTGTTGCGATATGCCGTCTCAGGTAACCGTTGACGAAGCTCCCGGAACCGTATGCCGCCAGCGAAGAAAAAGAGGTGTTTGTCAAAATCAGACGGTTGGAGCCGGTGGTAACCACGCCATCGGTCAGCGTCAGCAAATTGGTCACGGTCATGTTATCGTTTAAGGTGACCTGTGTTGCGGTATTGTTGATGACAACGTTATAAAAACTGCTTGCATTGGTGGTAACCGCCTGGTCGGAAGTGCCGCCAAAGGTTACCGTTCCGCTTTGAGCATTGAAGGTTCCTGAATTGGCAAAGTTTCCCTTTACCGTAAGGCTGTAACTCTGCGCAGCATCAACATCGAGCGAGGTAGATGCGGCAATCGTGAGGTTGCCGTTGACGGTTGTATTTCCACTTAAGGTTTTAATATTACTGCCTCCGCCATTGATAATCAGGTGATGATAAGCTGACGTTGGCGTTTTTAAAGTCTGCCCGCCCGTGGTGCGGCTGTAGTAAAAGCTGCTGCCGCTGCCTGAAGCATCGAGCAAGCCGGTGGTCATCGGCTGTGTGGTGGCGTTTAGTTGGTAATAAACCGTTGAGTTGGCGCCAAGTTTCCACATGGAAGCAGCGCTGGCTCCATCCAGCAAACCGGAGAGCGTGATGCCCCCCGCGCTTGTATTGCTGTAGGTAACAGTATCTCCCGCAGCAACGGTGACATCGCCTGCCATGGTCATTGCAGCGGTGCCGGAAATGGATTGGTTATTGTTGAAGGTGACATCGCCAGTTCCGGTTTTATCAAATGTTCCGTCATTGATGATGCCCGCATCAAAGATGAATAGCGAGCTATTGGCTGTGGATAACGAACCGCCAGAATTGATATCAACCAAACCGGAAAAAGTATTCGTTCCGCCATTGGCGTTATCAATAAATGCCCCATCAAAAGTGGATGTGCCGCTGACGGTAAGATCATTTGCTCCCGTGCTGATGCTGGTGGAAGCTCCTATATTCATGTTGCCGCTGACGGTGATGTCTCCCTGCAATGTCTTGATTCCTCCTCCTCCGGAAGTATAAAGATGATAGTAGGTTGTGAGAGGAACTTTCACGTTCTGGTTATCTCCCCTGCTGTAATTAAAGTAGTTGCCGCTGGCGGAAACATCAAGCACTCCGGTATTCATCGGCTGGGCGGCTGAGCCGGATGGTCCGTAGAAAGTATAGGTGTCTGGATCATTTTTCCATGTTGACGCCACATCTGTTCCGGTCAAAGTGTTGCTGAATGATACGCCACTGGCATGGCTGCTTTGGTTGGTGATGGTGATGGCTCCGTTAATTGTCACTGTGCTGCCAAACGTATAAGATCCCGCTCCGGCAAGGTTTTGGCTGTTGGTTGAAAAGGTAGCTCCCCCTGCCGCAAAAGCCGAGGAAGCATTGTTATTGGTAATTCCACCCCTTATTTCAAGATTGGCAGTGGTAGTGACAGAGGTTGAAGCCCACGTTCCGGTGCCATTAACGGTGATGGCTCCGATAAAAATCTTCACGCCACCATTGTTGTCGAGCGTCAGCGACCTGCCGGTAGCAACGGTAGTGGTTCCGTTTACGGTTAATGTCGCCTGCCCGATCGTTCCGTTGCCGTCAGGCATAGTCAGAGTTCCGTTAATATTCACCACTCCGCTATTCCCTCCGTCAATAGTTCCTCCTGAGAGGTCAACATTCTGCAGGGTGGATGTGCCGGCAGCCGTAGCATCAGCAAAAGTTCCATTGATGAGGGTATTTCCGGCAACGGTGAAAACGTAGCCGGCAGGAGTAAATGAACTTCCGGTGGCAATGTATAAATTGCCGTCCACATCTGCATCTCCTTGCAGCGTGCATGTGCCGCCTCCGCCAGTAATGCTTAAATGGTAGTAACTTGCAAGGGGGGCTTTTACGTTCTGGGTGTTGCCCCTGCTGTAATAGAAATAGTTGCCATTGGCGGAAACATCGAGGGTGCCGGTGTTCATCGGCTGCGTACTGGCTGCCGGCTGATAATAAACAATGGTGTTGGGGTCGTTTCGCCAGGTTGAGCCGGCAACGCTTCCGTTGATCGTGCTGTTAAATGTGATGCCGGTGGCATACGTGCTTTGGTTGGTCACCGTGATGGCACCGGAAATAGTCACCGCATTGGCAAACGTGAGTTCACCCGCGCCTGCAAGGTTTTGATTATTGGTATTGAAAGTAGCTCCGCCTGCGGCAAAACTGCCGTCAGCAGTATTATTATTCGTGATGCCTCCCCTGAACACGAGGTTGGCAGCAGTGGTTATGGTTGTTGACGTCCATGTTCCGGTGCCGTTGACGGTGACTGCCCCAACAAATGTTTTAACGCCTGTGTTGCTGTTAAGCGTGAGTGAGCGCCCGGATGCGATTGTCGTTGTGCCGGATACAGTCAGCGCCACCCGCCCGATAGTGGCATTGCCTGTAGGCATGGTCAAATCGCCATTGATAGTTACAACCCCGGTGGCGGTGCCGTTAATCACTCCATCCGACAAATCCACATCCTCAAGACTGGTTGATCCTCCTGCCGTTCCATCAGCAAATGTTCCTGCAATTAGGGTGTTTCCATTAACAGTGAGTACCTGCCCTGCAGGGTTGAAAGAAGCTCCGGTGTTGATGGTCAGATCTCCTCCCGCGGTTACAGTTCCCTGAATCGTTTTTGTGGAATTATTTGAAATAACGATGTTCCTGTAATTGGCGCTTGCAAAAACCTGTTGCGCCACGGAAGCGTTGTAAGTGACCGTGCTGCCCACAGCCGCAGTGGTGAATGTGGTGATTGCGTTGCTTGCCCCGCTCAGCGTAAGGCTGTGCAACTGGCTTCCACCGCTCATGTCAATGCCTCCCGCTCCGCTCAGGTTGCCCGCCACGGAAACGCTTCTTGCTGAACCTGTGCCAAAGCTGAACGTGCCGTTGCTCACGGAAAGGTTGCCGTTAATCGTAAGGTTGCCGTTGATGGTTTTCGTTCCTCCACCGGCTATTGTCAGATGTCCGTAGGTTGGCGTACTTGAAACCGCCTGCGATGCATTATTCTGGTACGTAACCGTTGAAGCGCTGTTCAGGGTGGTGTTGCCGCTGGTGAAATTTGTGGGGAACACCACTTCCGTAGCGCTTCCCGTGTTGCCAAGAGACAACGAAGTGCCTGATGCCATGGTGAATGTGCCGCTGGCGTTGCCGGTGATCTGGTAAACATCGCAGGCGAGTATCGCGCTGCCTGATATGTCAAGGTTCCCGTTTACGGTGATGTTTCCGCCAAGCGTTTTAGTGGCGTTGGTGGATGATGTTACTGTAAGGTTTCTGTAAGTGGTTGATATAATTGTTTGAGCGCCAGAGCGGTTATAGCTTATGGTATTGCTATTGGTAGAAAAATCAACAGCGCTGATGGTGATGGTTTGAGCCGACAGGTTCAAAACACTTCCTGCCCCCTGGGTCCACGATCCCGTGCCGGTGACGCCTGCCGCATTGGTGCGCGTGAGGGTAAGGTCGGCATTGTTGGTAACGGTGATGCCGGTTACATTGATATCCCCATTCATAGTGATGGGCTGGCTTCCGTCTATAGCCTGGTTGTTGGTGTCAAAGGTAACGTCACCGGCTCCCGTTTTGCTGAAAGTGCCGTCATTGTCAATGCCGCCCCGAAACGTTATTACGGAAGTGCTGGCTGTGGAGAATGAGCCGCCATTGTTAATAGTAACCTGCCCGACAAATACGGACGAGCCGCTGTTATGGGTGTCTGTCAGTGAGCCGTTGATGGTGGTGGTTCCGTTAACGGTGAGCGTGGTTCTGGTAAGGTCGTAGGTTCCGCCAGCGGCAATTGTCAGGTTATTGGTTATCGTGAGGGTTCTGTTTCCGGAGGTGTTTGTGCTGAGCGAGCCGCTTGTTCCTTCTCCGACCACCAATGCGCCAATAGCGTTGGGAACGGTGGCGGTAATTGTAAACGTATGCCCGTTAAGAATCGTCACGGTTCCCGCGCCTGCATTCTGACCGGGATAGTCGGAAGCCGCCACCCATGCGGAGCCGTTGTATGTTTCCCAACTGGCTACGGTGTTCCAATCGCTGGTGGCGCTGTTGGTGCGGTAGTCACCGGGAGATTGGGCGTTTGTTAAAACAGGGAATAAAATAACTGCCAGAGATATTGCTCCGGTGATAAAGGGTTTAAGCATGAATAATGTTGAATTGATGGTTACGAATAAACATTACAAGTCTATACGTTGCCAGAGCACCTGTGTTTCACCAATCTGGCATAGTAGAGTAGTAAACTTTTTCTTCCGGAAATTTCGGAAGCTTCAGAATAATGTATTCTTTAGGGATGATCTTAATTAGCTGATTTTCAAGTAATTGCTGCTAAATTAAACATTGGCTGAGATCAATGTCCCGATTATCCTTCCGGAAAAGGGTAATTTTTGTCCTTGCCTTACCCCTTATTACCATCGTATATTTGGAGTGTTATTCAAAAAAATAACCCTTAAAATCAAACCCATGAAAAAATCAAACGCATTCTTCATCTTCCTGCTCGCTGGATTATGCTGTGTGAGTTTCCATGCAAACGCGCAAGGCGGTCCGCCATCACCCGTTTGCGCGGCATCTTTTACGTTCCAGATATCCGGCAACACGGTTCAGTTCACCAACACCTCGCGGGGAACGATCACAACCGTTGTAAACTCTGCATGGGATTTTGGCGACAACCACGCTTCAACGGATTTCAGTCCGAGCCATCAATACGCCAACCCGGGCGCTTACAATGTCTGCCTTGTGATTACGGAAATCAATCCCAATGGCGTTTTGGTTTGCACTGACACGCTATGCCAAGCAGTGGTTGTTGGGCAGCCGCAGCCCTGCATAGATTCTTCCCTTATTGATCCCGCAGCGTTATGCTACGGAGTTTATGCTCCGGTGTGCGGATGCGACAGCGTCACGTATCAGAATGATTGCTCGGCAAGGTACCATCATGGCGTTACCAGTTGGACACAAGGGGCTTGCGGAGGCTTTAATCCATGCAATGCTTCATTCACCTACCAGCACGGCACAGGGTTGTCCATTCAATTTCAAAACACCTCCTTTAACAACACCACGGGATATCTTAGCTCCTCTCATTGGAACTTTGGCGACAACGCCACGTCAACTGACCACAGTCCAAATCACACCTATGCTTCACCCGGCACATATTATGTTTGTTTAACTACTACTTACCAGGTTTCTCCGATGGGTCCTGTTTGTACAGACACTACTTGCGACTCGGTTGTGGTTACCAATATCGGCTGGCCCGGCTGCCAGGCTGATTTCACTTTCACGGTTTCTTCGTCCGGTCTTGGAGTTCAGTTTACCGATCAATCATTGGTGATGACGGCAACGTACGCCACATTCTGGGATTTCGGTGACGGCATCTCTTCCACAGATTTCAACCCGTTTCATGCGTATGCAAATGCGGGAACCTACACCGTATGCCTCAAATTGTTTGCCCCCGCCAGCGGCCTGGGCTGCAGGGATTCGATCTGCAGGACGGTTGTGGTTGGCGTAAACACAGCGTGCATTGACTCTGCGCTCATTGATCCAAATTGCGTTTGCCCGACCCTCTATGCTCCCGTGTGCGGCTGCAATGGCGTTACTTACAGCAATAGCTGCGAAGCACAGTGCGATGGCGTAACCCGCTGGACGCAGGGAACCTGCAACAATACAAACTGCCACGCATCTTTCACCTTCACAACTGATCCTGCCGGGCTGGGCGTTCAGTTCAACAACCACTCCAATGCGTTCGGAACCACCTATGCTTCGCAATGGAACTTTGGCGATGGAACGACATCTACCGATCAAAATCCATATCATGTTTTTGCAGTGACGGGAAGCTACAATGTTTGCCTTGTGATTCAGATATCTTCACCGCTGGGAGTTTACTGCGTTGATTCCACATGCATCATGGTGACGGTGGGACAAAATCCCCATTGTAATCTGTCGGTTGCAATTGGCCCTGGTCCGTGCATGGGACCGCTTCCCAGCCTGATGGCAACGGCAAGCGGTGGAACACCCCCCTATTCTTATTTGTGGAATACGGGCGCAAGCGGAAATGTGCTATGCAACCTGCAGCCCGGCACATATTGCGTCACCGTTACGGATTCGTTGGGATGCTCGAAATCGGCTTGTGAAGCGGTCGGCACCGGATGCCAGGCTTCATTCACATTCGCGTCCGCGCAAAATTCATTGACGGTCAACTTCACTAATACTTCAGCAAGCAGCAACAATGTCAATTTCAGTTCATCCTGGGATTTTGGCGACAACACGACATCCACCGACCTTAATCCGCTGCATACGTATACAGCAGCAGGCGCTTACACAGTGTGCCTGACAATAACAACCGCAACGGCAGCTGGAACAACCTGCACGGACACATTCTGCGCAACCATTCATGTCGGATTGCCGATACCCTGCATTGATTCATCGCTGATCAATCCGAATTGCTTTTGCTATATGTTATATGATCCGGTGTGCGGATGCGATGGCATAACCTACAGTAACGATTGCTTTGCGCGTTGTGCCGGAGTCACTGCATTCACCCATGGAGAATGCCAGCCTCACGGATGCCAGGCAAATTTTAATTTCCAAATAACTTCGAATGCATTCACGGTTAATTTCACCAATACTTCAACGGGCAGCAACACCGCTAATTTCAGTTCATCATGGGATTTTGGTGACAGCGCCACATCAAGCGCGATTCATCCAAGCCACACTTATTCCGCTGCAGGAACTTACACGGTTTGTTTGATCATTTCAACCACCGCTTCAACACCCGGTGCAATATGCACGGATACGATATGCAAGACCATTCATGTTGGCGTGCAGGTGCCCTGCATTGATTCATCCCAGATCAACCCAGGCTGCCTGTGCAGCCAGGTATATGATCCGGTGTGCGGTTGCGATGGCATAACCTATACCAACGATTGCATCGCCCGCTGCCATGGCGTCACCCGCTGGACACAGGGCGCTTGCCAGCAGGGCTGCCAGGCTTCATTCACATTCCAGATTACGCCCAATTCATTAGCGGTTAGTTTTAATAATACTTCAACCGGGAGCAACACCCCCAACTTTGCCGCTTCATGGGATTTTGGCGACAACACAACTTCAACCGCAATCAGTCCGACACACACTTATTCCTCTGCCGGAACCTATACAGTATGCCTGATTATCTCCACTTCAACTTCAGCCGGAACAGTTTGCCGTGATACGGTTTGCAATACGATTCATATTGGAGTACATTCGCCATGCGTTGATTCATCGCTGATAAATCCGAGTTGCATTTGCCCGCAGGTGTATGCTCCCGTATGCGGATGCGACAGCGTTACTTATTCCAATTCCTGCTATGCCCAGTGTCATGGCGTTACCCGGTGGACACAGGGCGCGTGCTCCACTCCCCCGGGATGCAGCGCATCATTCACGTTTACCCAAACCAACAACGGGGTTCAATTCACCAACACTTCTACCGGAAGCACCGGAACAACGGCATTCACTTCCGCATGGGATTTTGGCGACAACACAACTTCCGCAGATCACAGCCCGCATCACGTTTATTCAGCGCCAGGAATTTATCTTGTATGCCTGACGATTAGTGTGGCAACGCCTAACGGAACCATTTGCACGGATACTTTCTGCGATTCGGTCAGAGTGGGTCCGCCACCTCCCTGCGTTGATCCCTCCGTGATTGACACCACGGTATTTTGTCCTGCCATGGGAATTCCGGGCGTTTATTGCGGTTGCGATGGAAATGCTTATGCCTCCCAATGCGAAGCATATTACCATCATGGCGTCACCTCCGGAACATGGAACATAAGCGGTGTGTGCGGAACGCCCGGTTGCACGGCAAACTTCACGTTCCAGGTGGGAGCGGGTTCGCAGGTTGTGTATTTCACCAATACCTCAACTCCGATGACTCCGCCTTCAACCTTCGTTTCAAGCTGGAATTTCGGAGATGGCACAACATCTTCCGCAATAAATCCGATTCACACCTTCCCGGCCCCGGGAACTTATAATGTATGCCTTACTATCAGCGTATCGCTGTCCAACGGAACTGCATGCACCGCAACGTACTGCGACTCTGTTACGGTGGGAACGAACGTGCCATGTATTGACTCATCGTTGATTGACCCGAATCTTGCATGCATCCAGATTTATGATCCGGTTTGCGGATGCGATGGCGTGACCTACGGAAACAAATGCGAGGCAGTTTATCACCATGGCATCACCCGCTGGACTCCCGGTGCCTGCGGAACGGGCGGCTGCCGCGCAAGATTTATCTGGAATTACGGGATTGTTCCCCCGACTATTTTCTTCACGGATAATTCAACCGGTGGTCACATTTCCGGATGGCACTGGGATTTCGGAGATGGCTCCACTTCCGCTCAACAGAATCCATCACACAACTATCCGCATCCGGGAACTTACGTGGTGTGTCTTACCATCACCTGCGTTGATCCGGCCGGCAATACTTCCACGGACACATGGTGCGACACCATTTATCACGCGGCAGGATGTGTTGACCCGACACTAATTGACACAATGCATGCCTGCCCGGACGTGTATCAGCCGGTGTGCGGCTGCGACAGCGTTACCTATTCCAACAGTTGTGAGGCCAAATTTTATCATGGCGTTACGGCATGGACTGCAGGACCCTGTCAGAATACAGTTTTATGCGATGCAAACTTCTCGTTCCATATCGGAACCAGCGCCAACCCGCGCACCGTGGCATTCACGAATCTTTCTACGGGTCCGGCTACAACATGGAGTTGGGATTTCGGTGATGGCGCCACTTCTAATCAAAGGAATCCCACACACACTTATGCGCATGGCGGAAGATACCAGGTCTGCCTGACCATCTCCGGCTCAGCTCTTAACTGCCACGACACTTTCTGCGATTCAATCTTGATTCCCGGCTGCATTGACCCGTCATTGATCAGGCCAAACGCGGTTTGCCCGGCAACGTATCAGCCGGTGTGCGGATGCGACAGTGTTACATATTATAATGCATGTATTGCTGAAAAACGTCATGGCGTGACAAGATGGACTCCCGGTCCGTGCGCCAACCAGTGCCATGCGAACTTCACCATCGCATATCCGCTTAACGGGAATCAAATCCTTTTCTTCAATAATTCAACCGGACCTTACACCCGCCTGAGATGGGACTTCGGAGACGGCACTTTTGCAAACAACGTGAACGATCCGGTTCATCTGTATGACATTACGGGATGGTATAAGGTGTGCCTTACCATCACAAACCCGAATGGCACCTGCTATTCGCAGTATTGTGATTCCGTATTTGCTACGGGATGCTTCGACCCCACCATGGTTGACCCCGCCCGCGCGTGCCCGACAGTTTACAATCCGGTTTGCGGTTGCGATGGTGCTACTTACAGCAATGCATGTGTTGCTCAATATCGTCACGGGGTTACTTCATTTACCCAGGGCGCATGTCATAATCCGACCTACTGCGCTACGGAAGGTCAGGACCAGAACCGCCTTTGGATAACCAGGGTTGGCTCCAACCTCTCCGGTGATGATGGCGGATATGCTCATTTCGATTTGTGCCATAGGCAGCAGAATGCGGGACAGACCTACGTCATCAGATTGAAGGGGGCGTCCACCGTTACTTCATCAACCTTCCAGGCTCACTGGAGGATGTGGTGGGATTTCAACCACGATTTCGACTTCAACGATCCGGGAGAATTGGTGTGGCAGGGATTCGGCTCGCTTGACCAATTCGCGGTCTATACCATTCCTTCCACCGCCTGTTCAGGATGCACGAGGGCGCGCGTCACCCTGAGTGATGGCTGGCAGGACCCGTGCGGCAGCTATGCTGTTGGCGAAACGGAAGATTACGACATCACCATTCGCGGCAATGCGCTTTGCCTGACGCCACTGGCGCCAATGCCATCCCGCAATGATCTGAAGACAAGCCAGCCTGACGAACTGGATGAAGAGTTCGCACAGGAATACATGCCGCTGAACTTTGATATGTATCCGAATCCGGCACAGGATGAAGTGAATATCCAGCTTGCCTTGCTGGAAGAATCGCAAGAAGTAACTGTAAAGCTGCTCGACATCAGCGGCAAAGAAATGTACAGCCGAATAGTAATGGAGGCCGGCAGCAGCGTTTCATTGCAAATCGAAACATCGCATTTTGCCAATGGCATCTACCAGGTAGCCATTCAAAATGAAAAAGGATACAGGCAAGTGCAGAAGCTGGTGATAGCAAGGTAAAAAGTACAACCCGCCCTTGCTGAAACTATGGCGGGTGAAAGAAGCAGAGCAGGTTTGAGAAGGGGGAATCACAAGGTGATTTCCCCTTCTTAGTTTGATGTCATTGGCAGCACGTTATCTCCAAAAAACGAACCTGAAACAAGCCAAGGTAAGTGAGTTCGGGACGAGAAATTTTTTCTGAAAGATCGAGGCTGTTTCAATAGGTGCAAAACCCATATATCGTCATTCTGAGCGATAGTGCAGAAACTCCTTAGCCAAATTCTGAAATATACCGAAACAACTCAGGTTTTCGAACAATTGAACTGAGGAATGTTCGGTATTAAC
>CAZCXH010000043.1:0-31963 GCA_964502525.1 uncultured Chitinophagaceae bacterium | reverse complement strand
ATCTGAATGTAAACCCCGACCAGTTAGACCGCTACCTCGTGATGAAGCAGGTGCTTGATGATATTATCAAGCGCTTTTTAGGCGATAAGGAAATCAATTACCTCGAAGCTCGAAAATTTGGCTGGCTGTATCTGGATAAAGTGATTCGCCAAACACAAACACAGGAAACTGAGGCAAAATAATTTCACCTACTCAAATAAATCAAATGAACAGAACAATCGTCATCGCTGTAACAATTACAGGAATTACATTATTTAATTCGTGCAAGCAGGAACCTGTGCAACAGGCAGCGCCTGCACCTGAGAAATTTATTCCAACTACTATCAGCGAGCAGGCGCAGGAATTTCTGCGCACGCATGAGCCGCAGGAATTGGCGGCATCTCCGCAATGGGACAGCGTACGCGCTGACTACGACAAGATGCTGCTCGGACAATGCAGCAAGATTAAAGAGGAGTTGCAGCCGCAAATTAATTCTATGCTCATTGAAGGCGTGAGTTGCTACACGATTATTCCAAAAAATTATGACGCAAGCAAAGATGCCGACCATGCATTGGTTTTCTTTCATGGAGGAAGATTCACTTTCGGCAGCGGTGAAAGCGCACTTGCAACAGCTATCCGCATTTGCGATGCCACCGGCTACAGGTGCATTGCGGTGGATTACCCACTGGCACCCGAAAACCCATATCCCGCAGCGCTTGAGGCTTGCCTGAAAGTGTATGAAGGTGTGCCGAAGGTTTTTCATCCGCGCAAGATTGGCGTGATTGGGGAGGAAGCTGGCGCAGCGCTGGCATTGGCAGTATTGCTTAAAGCGCAGGAAAAAGGAATTGCGATGCCTGCTTCATTGACGTTATTATCACCATGGATTGATTTATCCAAGTCAGGCGACACGTATCACACGCTGGCAAATTATTCTCCTAATTTTGATTACGACAAAAATTTAAAAAGCTGCGCTCTCGCTTATGCAGGCAGCAACGACCTTAAATCCCCTTTCATTTCTCCGGTGTACAATGAATTTCAGCAGGGATTTCCTTCAACGCTCATTCAAGCGGGCACACGCGACATTTACCTCAGCAATAGCGCGCGCCTGCAACAGAAGCTAAGTGCTGCGGGAGTGGATGTTCGTCTTTCCGTGAGCGAAGGCATGTGGGCAGGATTTCAGTGGCAGGGAATTCCCGAAGCGAAAAATGCGATGAGGGAGATTCAAGGGTTTTTGCAGTAGGACATTTCATTGCAATTTAAACAAAGGCATATCTTGCTACTGGATAAACTAGTTCAAACTGAGCAAAAAGAATTCATCCGGCAGGACGATTACTTCACGGTTTCTATAAATGAATCACAGATTAAGTAAGGCAAAACAGAAAAAATGAAAATAAGACAGATCATAGATAAAATAGACGAGAATCAGCTTTTCGTTCCGGCTTTTCAGCGAGAATATGTCTGGAAAAGGAATGATGCGAAAAATCTTATATCATCTTTAATAAAGGATTACCCAACTGGTACAATGCTTACTTGGGAAACCAATAATCCTCCCGAATTAAAAGGCAAGTACAAGTATGATGAAAACAAAGGCGCAGTAAAAATCATTCTTGACGGTCAACAGCGTATTACAACTCTTTATATGCTGATGAAAGGTGAAATCCCGCCTTACTATACTGAAAAGGAAATTGAAAACGACATTAGAAATCTCTATGTGAATGTAGAAACGCTTGAATTGGAATACTATAAAGTGAAGACAATGGAGAATAATCCTCTTTGGGTGAACCTTACCGACATTTTTAAAGGCAAAGTGAGGGACAGGGATATTACTGATGAATTAGAAAAACGAAATAATGGTGAGCGATTGCCAAGGGAAAGAGAAACAATAATATCTGATAATATCAGAGCAATTGCACTAATTGAACACAGAGATTTTTTAGAACAAGTTATCCCTGTAAAAGCTAGCATTAAAGAAGCCATTGACATTTTTTACATAGTAAATGCAAGTGGGGTAAACTTAACGGATGCAGAGTTGGCTTTGGCGCAGATTTCCGGTTATTGGCCGAATGCAAGAGATTTATTCAAAAAGAAATTACAGGATTTAGAGAAGCAGGGCTGGGTTTTCAAACTTGATTTTATTGTATATGCTTTGCTGGCTGTTACCCACAAAATGGGTTCTAAAATGGAAAAACTCCATACGGCAGATAATAAAGACAAGTTGATGCAAGCATGGAAAAAACTCGACAATACCGTGCTCGATTACGTTTGTAATTTATTGCAAAGTCAAGCCTTTATTGACCATACTGAAGAAATCAATTCTGTGTATGCACTATTACCCCTTATTTCATATGCTTTTAATAAGCCGGATGGAAAGCTGAACGAAGAAGAAATTAAAAAGTCAATTAAATGGTTTTATTATTCGCAAATTAGGTTCAGATATATCAGTCAGTTGCCACAAAAGCTGGATAAGGACATTGGTATCATCAATGAAAATCCAAATCCTTTTGATACGATGCTTGCAATGATTGATGAAGAAAGACCTTTGGAAATAAAAGCATCGGAATTTATTGGCAGGGATATTCGCCATCCCTTGTTTTCCTTAATGAAGTGGTATTTCAAAAGCAAAGGTGCAGTTTGTTTGGGCACTGGGTTATCGCTTAGAAAGAATATGGGCAAAAAATATACTCTGGAAAGAGACCACATCTTTGCTTTTTCTGTGCTGAGAGACTCAGGAATTTATGACATGGAAAACCAATTCCATTACGCCATTGCTCAGGAAATTACCAATCGCGCCATTCTTACCTCAACAGAAAACAGGGAAAAGTCTGCGATGTTTGCCGATGTGTATTTGGCTAATGTTAAAAAGCATTTCCCGAATGCCTTAAAGCTTCAAAGTATACCGGAAGATGAAAATCTTTGGAAAGTAGAGAACTACGAAAAGTTTCTTGAGGCAAGGAGAGAAACTCTTGCCGATGAACTCAATAAGTTCTTAAAGACAATTTCAATTGGACAGGTATTCGTTTCAACTACTGTAGATTTAAAAGATATGATTGAATCGGGTGAACATGGCTTCCTCGAATTCAAGTCAACTATGCGTTGGAACTGGAAAGAAAACAAGCTTGACAAAAAGATGGAGGAAGTTATCCTTAAAACTATTTCTGGTTTCAGTAATTCAGAAGGCGGCAAACTCCTGATAGGCGTTACAGATGAAGGGGACATCCTTGGTCTTGAGGCGGATTACAATACTTTTAAGGAAGCCAACAAAGACCATTTTGAATTGCATTTAAGAAACATTGTGAATAACGCTTTTGGGAAAGAGTTTGGAGCAAGAAATCTGAATGTACGGTTTCCGATTGTAAACGACCTTGAAATTTGTGAGATAGACATTAAAGCGGGAAAGTCTCCACTGTATTGCGAAGTGGCTGACAAGAATGGTGTAGCACAAAAGAAATTTTATATCCGAAGCGGAAATTCTTCACAGGAATTGGACATCGAAGAAACGGCTTCATATATCAAAAAGCGCTTCTAACCCCTGCCAATACTGACCTTTAGTTTAGGTTTTTTCAGTCACTTCCCCTTCACAAACTCCGCCACCACATCACTCAATGAAATCCTGCGGTTGATGGGACCGGTGGCGGTTTCCAGTTCCTGCTCGCGCAGGATGTCGCGCACAGCAGCGCGGGCTTCCACCATGCGCAACTGGATGTTTCTTTTTTTCAGTTCGCTGTTCAATTGCAGTAAAAAGTTGGTGCCGGAAACGTCCACATAGGGTGATGAGGACAAGTCGAGAATTACAAGCCTGAGGTTTTCTCCGGCAGTTCTGATATGTTTCCAAATATCTTCGCTCACGCTTTCAACATTGAAATAAATGATGGAAGCTTCAACGCGGAATATCATGATTCCATCAACAAGGATGTTGTCGGGATTACGTCCGGCATCGGAGTAACGGTCCGTTCCAGGAATTTTTCCGAGCACCGCCACGTGCGGATTTGCCGTGCGCCTTATTAATAATATAAGAGAGAGGATTACCGCAAGCAGGATACCTTTCAAAATTCCAAACAACAGCACTCCGGCAAAAGCAATCATCGCAATGCCAAACTCAAACTTGCTGAGCTCGCGCAGGCGTTTCAGCTCTTTTATTTTCACCAGTCCGCTTACCGCGTCCAATACGACCGCAGCGAGTACAACGGTGGGAAGGTTTTTCAGCAAGCCCGTGAAAAAAAGCAGCAATACGCCCAACGTAACCGATGACACAACCAAAGCAAGCTGGGTTTTCGTGCCTGCCTTGTCATTCACCGATGATTGCGACAATCCGCCTGCAACCGGAAATCCGCTGGTGAATGCGGTTGTGATGTTCGCAACACCGAGGGCGAGCAGTTCCTGCCGTGGATTGATGGCATAATTATTTTTCAGCGCCAGTGTGCGTGCGGCCGAGATGGATTCAATGTACGCAAGCAAAAAACAGGCAAGCGCCAATGCTAAAACTCCATCCACATCCCTGAATCCCAGCGCGGGCTTCCCTAAAGGCGGAAGTCCCTGCGGCAGTTCGCCTGCGATTTTGATTCCATTCGAAGACAATTCGGTGAACGAAACAACCGCGATGGAAGCTATCACAACAATCAGAGCAATCGGTCTGCCGGGAAAAAGTTTGCCCCCGATGATAAGCAGCGCAAGCGCAACAAGACCGAAAGCGAGTACGGTGAGGTTGGTTTCTCCAAGCTGCTGAATCAGAATATGAAGCCGTTCAAAGAAAAATTCTCCCCCGCCTTTTACGCCAAACAGTTTTGGCAACTGTGTCATGGCAATCGTGAACGCTGCGCCCGCTTTGAATCCCAGCAAAATCGTTTCGCTGATGAAATTGACGAGAGAACTCAGTTTAAATAAATAAGCGATGAGGGAAATTATTCCAACCGCAAATGCCGTGAGCGCGGCAATCGCAATCCAGCGTGACGGGTCACCGCCTGAGAGCACCGCCACCGTTGAGCCAACCATCAGTGAAATGGCTGAGGTCGGTCCGATTGCCAATTGTTTTGACGAGCCGAGAACAGCATAAAATACTCCGGCAACGAGGTAGCAGTAGATGCCAAACTGCGGAGGTAAACCCGCCAGTGTTGCATACGCGAGAGACACCGGCACAGCGTACGCAGCGAGTGTGATTCCCGCCACAACATCCCATCTCAGTAGCGACAGTTTATACTTTGGCAGCCATTCGGTAATTGGCAAGGCGGATTGCCACCACTTCAGTTTCTCGGTGCCGGTCGCTGAACTTTCATCCATGTTATTTCTTCTCGCTGAGCAACTGCCTCTTAGCTTCCTGGAGCTTTGCTTTCTGTTCCTTGCTCACAGTGGGGTAGCTCAGTTTTAGCCGTTCAAATTGAAAATAAATAATCGCAGCGATGCACAATCGCGTGAACCATTTATCATCCGCTGGCAGCACAAACCAGGGCGCATGTTGCTGTGAAGTGGCGCTCAGCATTTCTTCATACGCTTCCATATACTTGTTCCAGTGCTGGCGCTCCTGCGCGTCAGCGAGTGAAAACTTCCAGTTCTTGGCAGGGTTGTCAATGCGTTCCATGAAACGCTTCTTCTGTTCATCGCGTGAAACATGGAGAAAAAACTTCAGGATAATAGTGCCGTTTTCATACAGGTTGTTTTCAAACCGTCTGATTTGTTTATAGCGCTTCTCCCAGAACTTTTTATCAATGTCCTTCACCGATTTCACCGATGGAAGGTTTTCGTTGAGGATGTATTCCGGGTGCACACGCGTTACCAGCACATTCTCATAGTGCGAGCGGTTGAAAATCCCGATTTCACCGCGCGATGGAAGCGCTGTGTAATGCCGCCAGAAATAGTCGTGGTCGAGTTCGGTTTTTGAAGGCACCTTGAAACTGGTAACCTTCACGCCCTGCGGATTCAGCCCGCTCATCACGTGCTTGATGGCTCCGTCTTTTCCTGCTGCATCCATCGCCTGCAGCACAATCAGTACGCTGTACTGGTCATGCGCATATAATTTATCCTGCAGCTCCGCAAGGTTTTTGATTCCCTCTTCCAGAATTTTTTCACCTTCCGCCTTGCTGATGGTTTTATGGTCGTAATCTGTATGAAAATCTTTTTCAAGAGAAATTTTCTTCTCCGGTTTTACATAAAGCGATTCAAGATACTTGATGAAGTTTTTTCTTGGTTTAGCCATGTGATTGATTTTTTATCCGGGCATAAAGTAAAACAATATCGCGATAATCAGATAGACGATGATAAGCTGGAAACCTTTGTACCAGTTTGATTTGCCATCGCTGGCGACCACGATGCCCATGAGTACGGCAAGGAACAGCGCGCCCAGTTCCACTCTGCCAAACGTGAGGTTCAGCGGATGCGGACCCATGAAATAACTTGCCAGCACCGTCAATGGCGCAATCAACAGCGCAATTTGAATGCAGCTTCCCAGCGCAATACTCATCGTCAGGTCCACTTTGTTTTTTGCTGCCATGGTAATGGCGGAGAGGCTTTCCGCAGCACCGCCCACTATGGAAAGAATAATCATCCCGATAAACACAGTAGTCATCCCCATTGTTTTTCCGGTCTCCTCCGCGGAGCCGACAAGGATTTCGCTCATGTACGCGGCAAGCAGCGATGCCGCAATTAAAGAGCCGGTGGCGCGCCCAACACTCCAATGTTCCCCATGCTCTTCTTCAACTTTATCTTCCTTTTCGCTGCTCTTAAAAAAATCAGGATGCGTTTTTATCATGAAGAATAAATACAAGGCGTAAGTGATGAGCAGCGCTGCCGCCAGTCCGATGTTTAATAAGTATTCCTGGCGCAGCACATCTTCGCCACCGAATAAGCGGCTGAACGCGCTGGGTATCACAAGGCTGATTACCGCAATCAGCATCATGGAGGAATATACGCGCGCGCTCACAGGGTTGAACTCCTGCGTGTGATGACGTAACCCTCCGACAAAAAATGAAACTCCAAGTGCAAACAGCAGGTTCGCAAGCACTGCGCCAATCAACGATGCAAGCACCATTTCATGCAACCCTGCGCGCAATGCCATGAGCACAATGATGAGTTCCGGGAAATTTCCGAAAGTGGCGTTGAGCAAGCCACCGATGGCTTCGCCCGTATAGTGCGCAAGATTTTCGGTTGAATGACTAATCAGCCGGGCAATCGGAATGATGGAGAGCGCTGCCGTGAAAAATATCAGCGTGTGAGCATCGGGCTTGAAATGCTCAAGCGCAATGGAAACTGGAATGAAAATAAAAAGCAGGTAGATGGAGAAGATTTTTTTCATTGGTGCCGGATTAGACTTGTGAAAGGTAGTGATTTTGCAGCCGGGAGTGAAAATGGCAAATGCAGGTGCTGAGCAAATGACAATTATCAATACGCGCTTTTCATGCTGTAATTACTTTTATCTTGTCCAACTTTATCAACCATCCCAAATATATGGAAACTAATCAGTCTGCAAATTCCGGCATTTTCAAATTTCTGCTGATGGCGGCATGCCTCGTAATTGTTCTTGCCGGCATCAAAGCTGTGGCGCCTACGCTCAACATTCTATTATTTTCCATCCTGATTGCGCAGTGCATCAACCCGCTGGTGATTTGGCTCAGCAGCAAAAAGATTCCATCGGGACTCGCCATCCTTATCACGCTGGTGGTAGTGCTGGTGCTGGGCGGCTTCACGCTTTCAGCCGTGGGAAATTCAATTCTGGGCATCCGCGAAAAGATTCCGGTTTACTCCGAGCACCTCAGCGAAATGCTCTCCGGACTAACCCAAAAGCTGCAGGAACGCGGATATGATGCAAGCACCCTGCTCCCAGCGGGCGCCACAAGCCCTGAGAAAATCGGAGCGATTATCGCCACTGCCCTGGGCGTGATGGCATCCGTGCTCGCCAACGGAGTGTTTATTCTGATTCTCGTAATCATTCTGCTGGTTGAATTTGCAGCTATCAGAAAATCAGTGGAGAAAAAATCTTATCCTGAAGGCTCATTCATGTACCGCATTTCCGAACTCAACAAGAACACCACCAAGTTCATCGGCATCACCGCTCTGATTGGCTTCCTGCAGGGGATTGCAGGCGTGATTGTGCTGCTGATTCTCGGTGTTGATTTTGCCGTAACGTGGGGCGTGGTGTTCTTCTTTGTGAATTTTATCCCCGTGGTCGGATTCCTGATTGCTGTAATTCCTCCGGTGGTGATTGCGCTGCTCGACCAGGGCGGCACCACCGCAGGCATTGTATTCGGCTCATGGTATGCCATCAACCTCATTTTCGACAATGTGGTAAAACCCAGGTTCCTGCAAAAGGAGTTTGAAGTTTCATTCCTGATGGTGATTGTCGTGCTGATGTTCTGGAGTTATGTGCTTGGACCTCTGGGCGCGATACTCGCGATACCCCTGTCGCTTTCGCTCAAGTATATTTATGATGTGTATGCGGGAAATTTGAAACCGCCAGGCAAAGACGCTCACAGTTGATTGGTTAATAGTTTCACTTACCTAAAATCTAACATCTAAAGTCTAACATCCATCATCATGTCCCGAAACCAATCGTTTTGGCGAGGTATCGTCAATAAATCCGGGGACCCGCTCGACACGGGCGACCGAATCAATGAAATTTTATTTGGATTAATTATGGTGCTCACGTTCACCTGCTCCATCAGCGTGGCAACCGAGGGTCGGGAAGAAATCGGCACCATTTTGTGGGGCGCGCTGGGCTGCAACGTGGCATGGGGACTGATTGACGGGCTATTTTTTTTGATGGGAACCATCTTCTCGCGCGGTGAAGGATTGCAAACGGTGAGCGCGATGCGCAAAGCTTCGGATGAAGAAGCGGCAAAAATCGTGAAGGATGCCATGAATCCGCTGCTTGCATCCATCGCGAAGGAAGAGCACATCACCTACTTCCGTGACGAAATAAAAAAGCTGCCCGAACCGCCAAAAGCGTTTTTCACATGGAGCGATATTAAGGGCTTCCTCATCATTTTCTTCCTTGTGGTAATCACCACCTTCCCGCCCGTGATTCCGTTCATCTTTCTGAAAGATGCTGCAATTGCGCTGAGAGTATCCAATGCCATCGCGTTGGTGCTGCTTTTCATCGCGGGATTTATTCTTGGCAAGAAAACCGGCTGGCGGCCCGTGCTGATGGGCGGCATGTCCATGCTGGTGGGTGCGGTATTGGTGGCGATTACAATTGCGCTGGGAGGATGAAAACGATAGTTGTATTGTCCGCGCTGTTTTTGTCTTCTGTTTTTTCCTGTTTATCGCAGGTAGCCGATACAACGGAGGAATCAAAGGAGTGGGCTTTTTCGGCAGCGGCAAATTTTTACTTGCTTCCCGAAAACGAAGTCTATGTAAATCCGATTTTCACTGCTCAGCGCAAGCACATGTTTCTTCAGGCGCGCTATAATTATGAAGATTTGCAAACAGGCTCCGTTTTCGGAGGCTACAACTTCAGTGTTGGCAGGAAGGTGGAGTTTTCGGCAACGCCCATCGCTGGAGTTGCTTTTGGAAATACAAACGGCATCGCACCCGGATTGATTTGGGAGTTGAATTGGTGGCGGCTCAATCTTTATACGGAAAGTGAGTACCTCTTCGATATCAGCGATAAGGAAAATAATTTTTACTACGCCTGGGCGGAGCTGACTATCTCGCCAGCCGATTGGCTCTGGCTCGGCATTACCGTCCAGCGAACCAAACTGTACGAAACCGATTTGGATGTGCAGCGCGGAATCACGCTGGGGTTTAATGAAAAATTTCTTTCAGTGAGCGCGTATGTTTTCAATCTGGGCTGGGATGAGCCATTTGGAGTTGTTTCTGTCGAGGTGGAGTTCTGACTAAGTGCAACGTCAAGCCTGTTTTGTCGGTTTCTTTCGTTTCCTGTTTACGGTTTACACGTTTACGGTTTTTGAAAAAACTAACGGTAAACAGGAAACATGTAAACCGTAAACCTTTTACCTGACATAAAGCACTTGACGCTGCACTATTAGCTGCTGTTCCACAAAACCGGAGAACACGAAAATAAGGAGAAGAGGCGGATTCAGCGTGGCATCATATTCGGTTTCAACAAAGGCTTTCTCACCGTTAGCGCCTGCATCTTCAACCTCGGCTGGGATGACCGTTCGGAGTGCTGAGCGTGGAGGCGGAATTTTGAATAATTATTATTTTAGCATAAACCCCATCCGCATGCGCGCGCATTTCATTGTTCTTTTGCTGCTTCTGTTTTTATGTAACATTATTTTTTCACAAGACAACCTATACAACTCTCAGCAGTTTGGGGCGCGCTCGGCAATGCTTGGGGGAGCAGTGGTGGCAGGCGTTAATGACAACAGCGCGGTGTATTACAATCCGGCTGCGCTGGCATTTATTGACAACAAAAGCCTTTCGGTGAATGCCAATCTTTACCAGGTGGCTATCTACAAAGTTCGCGATGCCGCTGGCGAAGGCATTGATCTGAAGGCAACGCGGTTCTCGCTTTTCCCAACGATGCTTTCGGGCATGGTTTCTTTCAAAAAGAATCCGCGGTTTGTGGGAAGCTACGCGCTCATTACGCGCCATTACGGGAATGAAAAGGGACAAATCCGGTATGAGTCATTTTACGACATCTATCCTGAAGTGGATATTGAGCAGGAGTTTATCGGGTCCTTTGAATACGAAAACAGAATATTCGAGCAGTGGGGCGGGTTTGGCTTGGGTTACCGCATCAATGACAACTGGTCGGCAGGGATCACGCAGTTTCTCAGCTACCGCAGCCATGTGAACAAGAGCTACACCTTCACGCGCGCCATCCTCA
Source organism: uncultured Chitinophagaceae bacterium (assembly GCA_964502525.1). Taxonomy (GTDB): domain Bacteria; phylum Bacteroidota; class Bacteroidia; order Chitinophagales; family CAIOSU01; genus DATLYB01. Next base: position 21,207 of record CAZCXH010000043.1, on the reverse strand, counting down.
GCGACTCTTCCGAATTCCTGATTTCCAGCATTTCAGACCAGTATGACATCGTGCTCGATGAGTTCAGGCTGCTGTGGAAGGCGGGCTTGCATTTCAGAAAGAACGGCTGGAAAATAGGGCTGTCGCTCATCACCCCCTCGCTCAACGTGGTCGGCTGGGCCAACGTGTCGAGAGAAATTTCAGTTTACAACCTGATTGTCGTTCAGCCCGACACCGTAACAACCCTTGATCTGGTCGCGCTCGACCGGCAAAGAAACCTGCATGACACGCGTTACAAAGTACCCTTGAGCATTGCCTTTGGCGTTGAGAAAACGATGAACAAAGGAACACTTATGTTTTCGGTTGAATATTTTCAAAAGCTGAAACGCTACCAGGTAGTGGTTCCCAACCCCGAGCCGTTTCTTCGCCCCTCAACATACGATTACAGCATTGACGAAAAAGAGTTCCTTTCGGTAGTGTACGCTGCCAATACAGTCGTGAATTTCGGAATAGGCTATGAGCATGATATTTCGGAGAACCTTGCGATTTTAACTTCATTCCGCACGGATTTCAATGCGCTGAATGAAAAACTGGAACCGCAGGACGAGATGGTGATGCGCGGCATCTATTGGGATATGTATCACCTCACGCTGGGCGTTTCCATGCGCAAGGGAAACACGCTCACCACCATCGGGTTCAATTATACCCTTGGATTCGACAAACGCGATGACAACTTCATCCGCTTCGACCGGCCAGAAACTATCTACCGCGATACTTACGTGGAACCGGTTGGCATGAAGTCATCCATTCATGCTCTGGCGATAGTGATTGGATTCACATATTTTTCCAGGAGAACCTGATTCATTGGTTATTGATAAAAAAAGAATCTTTTGAAACTCAACCTTTCGTCATTACGAAGTTACGGCCCCTGCAATGCGGGATGAGCGACTGAAGCAATCCCCAGATAAGGGCTGCTGATAAAGGGATTGCTTCATCCGCCTCCACACGCGGTATCAGGCTGCCGTATTTGCAATGGCGAGAGAGTTTTTCAAATGACTCCTTAATTTAGCTCAGTTTTGATGCGCCTGTTTATCACCATAGGTTTGATATCGGTTTGGCTCAAGGGCTTTCCCCAATTATGGCCCGGCTTTGAGACAGGGCGATTTTCCGGCATCAGCAGCGCCAACATTCGTCCGGGTGGCATGGCGCCAACGCCTTACAAGGTTGATGCAACAGTTTTGGGCGTTCATGTTTTTACCGAAGCCAAGAATATATTCCAAAATGAAGAAGCGCTAAACAATATGGCTTCGGGAGGGTTCAGAGGATTGAAAGGGTACAGTCAACTCACAGAAAGCAAGACATACGTGGCTGCCAACCTGCAGGGTCCGTCCGTGATTTATAGTCTTAACCCTAAATTATCACTGGCGTTTGCATGGAACTCCCGTTTTCTTTGGACCTCACGATTTACGGAGCCGGGAATTGCCGGCCTTTTTGACGAGGAAGCCGGCAATCCCGATTTGGAAGGCAATGGAGAAACCGTCACCACGCTTTTCAACAGTTGGCAGGAATTCGGGATTGGAGCGGGTGGAATTGTTTGGGAAAAAAATCACCACAGTCTTTCGTCAGGCGGCTTCATCAAAATGGTTTTTGGGACGGGAAATCTGGATATTGACGTAAACGATCTGGATGTGCAAACAAGCGGTGATACCGTTGAGCATATCAGTTTTCGCATGACTGCTACCCTGAGCCAGCAGATGTACAGCATGATAGATGAAGGGAAACTCAATTTGTATGATCGAACCGGATATGGTTTTGATATTGGCGCAGAATACCGGTTTCTTGATTCCGTTAATCATCCCGGAGCCAACAACTACAGGTTTAAGGCAGGGTTCTCGCTTACTGACATCGGACAAACCATCTATAATTCAGCACTCGATTACAGTGAAATCAAAGTGACAGGAGAAAACATCAGTCTGGAGCGTTTTCGGTCTGCGCCAACGCTCAGGGCTGCGGTGGATACATTGAGAGATATGTTTGACATTGACACGGCCTACAGCAAAAACTACAAAGTCACTCTCCCGATTTCGCTGCGGCTTTATGGGGATTATAACTTCGTGAAAAATTTATCTGTATTCACGGAGTTTCATTTTACGTTTATTCAGTTGATGCAGTCAAATTTAGATGCGCCTCTCATTTTCAGGTATAACATTACCCCGCGATATGAAGATGAACGCTTCGGTGTTTACCTTCCCCTGAATTTCTCAAATTACTTTCCGGGTAATGCCGGCCTTGCCCTGCGCTGGAAACCTTTCATCATCGGTTCTTCCAACCTTTTCACCTTTTGGGTTTACGAAGACCGCGGCAAGGCGCTCGACCTGTACCTCACCATCAAAGTCCCGATCCTGAAGAAGGAAGAACGGGTGAAGCATTTAGGAAGGAAGAAAGAGAACCTTACAGATTAAACCCTATCCCCGCATACCAGGTGTGCGCCCTGATATCATCGTTCCGGTACATTTTGGTCATTGCCGCGTCAAAGCCGGCATTGAGGGTAAGTTTTGAGATGCGGATATAGGTCTGCGTTCTCCAGTAGCCCATCACCGGCTTGTAATAGTCGCGCGTGATGCCGAAGTCATTATCGCTGACACCGGCAAGGATGGATATCATCGGTCCGGTATCCACCTTCCAGTAAAATTTGTTTTTTTCAACCAGCACATATCCTGCCGTGATAGGTATCTGGATGGTATGTGTTTTAACCCTGTCATCGCTTCCGTCAATTCTTGATTCGAACTTGTATGAGTTGAAATAGTAATCCACTTCGGGCATGATGTACAGTTTCTTCCAGATTTCAGTAATCTGGCAATAGATGCCCGCGTTAAATCCGATTTGCGAGCTCACGGAGTAGCCGCCCGGACTGCTGCGCGAAAAACTGGAGTTCACGCCCGCACGGGAGCCGAACTGCAATTTCACTTTCGCCTGCGTTTCAAGTGAAACAAAAGCAATGATGATGAAGAAAATAATCTTTTTCAAACCGGTTAGATTTTATTGTTTCCAAATTGCTTATTGCCGAATTGTTATTTCTCTTTGCCTTTCTTCTCCTTCTTCGGCTTCGGTTCCTTCTCAGCAGGCGCCTGCTTTTCACCGGTAGTGCCGGTTTCAGCTTTGTTTTTATTCTTACCTCCGCCTACGGGAATATTCACGTTCACCATCACAAACTGGTTGCGGTTGGTTCCGCCAACCTGACCTGTCCCGATTGCTTCTTCCTTGTCAATGTCGAGAAACCCTTGGTTATAGCTCACGTCCAGCTCGATCAATTTTTTGAATTTCCAAACCAATCCTGCGGAAATGCTTACATCAAACCTGCGTATTTCATCCCGCAGGTCGTTCTCAAAAGTGATGGTGTTATCCTCGTCCAGTTCTGCGAAGAAAATATCCTTTGCTTTTGTGCGAAGGCTGATCTGCGGTCCTGCCTGTATGAAAAAACTCTGTTTCTTTTTCTCTCCTTTCTTGCTCTCCCTTTCAAAACTCAATATTTTGTATCTTACTAAAAGCGGCACGTGGATGTAATTGACTTTCCGTTCCACCTCGAAATTAAAGCTGTCAATCACCGCATCAATTTTTGCGTCACCCGTTGCGTAGGTGGGAAGATACCTGAACCCGAGGGTGGACTTGGGAATGGCGCCCGGATGAAAATACCATCTGCCTTTTTTATCGAAGTTCCAGTTGAAAAAAAGACCGACATTCCAGCCCCTTGCTCTCCATTTGGTATCAGCGAAATTGGTTTGCGTGCTGAAGTTGTTGCCAAGCGTAAGCCCGAACTCGAGCTTGTCGGAATTAAGCTTGTCGCCAAAAATCAGCGCCATTAATATCTGCGACTGTCCGATTTTGGCAGCCAGCAAAAGAAGAACAATAAGCGAAGTGGATTTCATGCAGAATTTATTTTAATACAAAGGTAAAAAGAAACGGCAATCACCCCGATTGATTCATATCGTCATGGCAGCCGTCATTGCGCCACGGCTTTCTTTTCCAGAATCTCGCCCACAATGATGTCGGCAAACTTGGGCGCTTCTTTTTCGATTGATTCAGGATCGTCAGTCTTGGTCTGTCCTGTCCAAATCAATTTTTCAGTGGCGACATCATAAAGATTTGATTCAACAAAATATTTGGTGGTTGTCTCATAATAGCCGGAGGAATAAACGGTGGAGTAAGCATAGCCGTAATATCCGTAATAAGGATACCCGTACACGGGCGCCCCGATGGAAAAGCTGGAGCCTTCCACATAGCGCGTCTCCTTTTGCTTGTCAAGCACGGTGATGATGAGCACCGCATCGAGATTGTTGTCATTCACGCGCTGCCTTACTTTCTGCTGAATTTCATCCTGGCTCATGCCGCCCTCTTTTACTTCCGCCATTTTAGTGACTAATGGGAAAATATCAAATGTAGCGATGGCTTTGATGCCCTTTGCGCGCAGCTTTTCAGCAATCGCCATCTCAACTGTTGCGCGGTTATACATTTGGGGAGAAAGAACCACCACGCCCAGCTTTTGATATTTTTTAGGCGCATCTTCGGTTGTCTTCAAAGAACCTATCAATTCCGTAGTGATACAGGAAGTGAATAGACAGGTAATGACTGCAAGGGTGATGATTTTTTGCATGGGGAAGATTTGTTTACGGTTTACATGTTGACGATTGTTTGACGATTAACCGTAAACCGTAAACAGGTGGAACCGTAAACTACTTTGCCTTCTTAATGGGGAATTTCTTGAACATCTTGGGAACCGCTTCTTCGATCACCAGTTTGGCGTTCACCAGTTGACCTTTGTCTTCTGTTTTTCTGCTCGCCACACCGCGCCACACGGATTGTTTGGTGCCGGCATCAATGACATCAACCACCAGCGCTCCCTTTCTGTACATCACCTGTTTGGTTTCCTGACCCACCACGCTTGGACTTGAAACGCCCACGCTCATTCCGTGAAACCCTCCACGCCCGAAACCCACTCCCACTCCTACATCGGGTCTGCCATATACAGGCTCGGTAACGTATCCTTTTTCACGGTCAAGCATGATGGCATACAGAATGTAGAGTTGAGGAGTTGCTTCATCAACCGCCAATCCGCGGCTCTGCATTTCGGTGTTGATGGCAGTGGTTATCTGCTGGTCAAGCGTCTGCTTGTCAAATTCATCGGTGAAAATGGAATCAATGAACGGCTGCCATGCGTAAGATTTGTATTGCTTGAAATCAATCCCCTTCATAGTGGTGGAGTTGATTTCGATATCGTCATCCTGCGCGAATGTTGCGAGCGGAAAGAAAAATAAAAGGAACAGTGCCTGCTTCATAAAACTGCTCTGATTAATTATTTTAAAACCCCAAAGCAGCTCCAAACCTGAAATCCCAGAATCCGAGGTTGTTCTTTTCATCATCGAAATTCGCCCGCTCCCCGCCAAACACCACTTCGTAGCGCGGTGAAAACAGCAATCCAAAGCGCTCATTGAACATGTAGCGAAGCATTAGCTCAGGCGCCAGCCCGAAGCCCCATTGGTCAAATTCAAGGGAATACAAACCCACCCAGACTTCTTCCCTGACATAGTATGGTCCCAGTCCCACCCCTGCTGATAGTTTCAACTTGCTGTCCTCGTCAAGAAGGTCATAATGGGCTACAAGCAAAATGGGCACGACATGCCCGTAACGCCAGTGCACGAGCGTTGCCGCGCCATTATCGAAATAATAGGTGTCACGAGGAAACTTTTTGTTAAACACATGATACCCCGATTGAATGCCCACCGCAAACTTGTCAATTGCGTAATACCGGTAATCAGCCGACCATCCCCTGAAGGAAGTTTCATCAAGGAAATCCCTGAAGTCGAGTGAAGGCACAGCCATGTGGTAGTTGAACGAGAGCATGCTGTTGCCTTGTTCCTGCGCGCTCACTTTACCGACTGCAATCGCGAACGCAGCTATCAGAATATATTTTTTCATGGTTAGTTTTTTAAGGATTATTAATTGCCGTTTACGTTCAAATAGGGAGATTGCTCGAATGCCTCATCAATTGACCTTTTAATTCTCGTTTTCAGGTTGGCAGGCGTGTCTTCATCCAGCAAGCCATTTACAACGCCTGTCCAAACGGTTTTCACCGAGTCGCCAGATGCCACGCCTTTGAACTGAGCCATTTGCATAACAAGGGTTCCGGTGGTATATGATTCAATAACCGGATACGTTGGAGGATAATAATAGCAACAAGGATAATAGCCCCACCAATACCAGTAATCCCAGTAATAGTAATAGTAGTAGAACCAGGTGGTGGTGCTGGTGGCCACAGCGGTGATTCTCACATCAGGCACGGTAATGGTATTGTCAGGAATCTTGTCATAACCCAGCGCCTGCATGTTAGCATCAATTTGCTGTATTATAAGCGCGCTGTTGGTAATGACGTCAGGAGGATTCGTTGTGTCATCATCCACCTCCACCACCTCATCCACAATGCTGTAGGTTTTGTTTTGTGAAAAATCATTCCCTTTGTCATAATTGGTGACTGTAATGTCAAGGTCTTCCACCCTGGTTTCACTATCCGGATAAAGATTGCAAGATGGCGCGGTGACAATCACCAACAACGCCACAGCTAAAACGAACAAGTTTCTTTTCTTAAACAGCATATTTAGTTTATTTTGATTGGCAAAGATGCCACTTTCCAAGAACTTCAAAATGATATTAGTCAAAGAGGGTGTACGATAATTTTTCTCGCCCACCCCAGCCCCTCCAAGGAGGGGAATAACATAGTGCATTCCTAATCTTTGAAGGAAATAGCTGCTTTGCGCGCAGGAATCCCTCCGCCTGTGGCGGACGAGGGGCGGGCGCTTCTGGAGGGGCGATGCGAAAAATTGTCGTGCACCCTGGTTTTACTTTGGGATGCAAAATCAATCGTTTTCTCATTACTTTTGCCGCTGAAACAAAATTAAAAGCCGCCAATGAAAAACATCCTGAAAGCATTCAGCGTCAGTTGCATTATTGTCATTCTATCATCGTGCTCATCCGCTCTCCTCACGTCTTCATGGACGAAACAGGGCTACACTGCCAAAACATACAAGAAGGTTCTCGTCCTCGCCATCGGTAAAAACACCTCCGGGCGCGCGGTGGTGGAAGGCGCCATGGTGAAGGAGCTTAAGAAAGAAGGCGTCAATGCCGTTTCAACGCTCGATGTTTTTCCCAACTTCAATCCCGATGTGCAGCTTGAAAAAGCGGCTGTTGCACAGGCGCTGAAAGAAAAAAGCATTGACGGCTTGCTCGTGCTCAGCATACTTGATGTGAAAACCGAGCAGGTGTATGTGCAGGGGCAAACCTATACGCAGCCGGTAACAACGGCTAATCCCGTTTATCACCCCAACGGATATTACAATCAATATTACCCTTACTACAACAACTACTACAATTATTACAGCACTGTGTATGAAACTGTCCACGAGGAAGGATACTATGAGGATCAAACGACATATTACCTTGAGTCGAACTTCTATGGTGTGGATGATGAAACCCTTACCTGGTCGGCACAGTGCGAGGCGGTTGACCCCGCAAACATCGGCTCCGGTGCGAAGGACTGGGCTGAGGAAGTGGTGAGCGGAATGATGTATGACAAGATTTTCACAGCCCCCGCAAAAAAATAGTTACATTATAAAAATAATTCCATGAAAGCGTTGTATTCTCTTTCAGCCATATTGATTTTAACAAGCAGTGTTTTCATTCCTTTTTCAGCGGATGAGGATTTGACCGACCCCCGCGATGGCAAGGTGTATAAAACGGTAAAAATTGGCGACCAGGTTTGGATGGCTCAAAACCTTAACTATAAACTCGCGGAAACACATGCAAGCTATTGCTATAAAAACAGTGCAGGCAACTGCGAGAAGTTCGGAAGACTGTATGACTGGGAAAACGCCAAGAGAGCCTGCCCTGATGGATGGCATCTGCCGTCAAAAGAGGAGTGGGAAAAACTTATAGCGAATTATGGCGATAACGAAACCTCCTACAAAAATCTCATTACGGGCGGACCCAGCGGGTTTAATGCAACACTGCATGGCGTGTATGGCCTGGCAGAAAATCAGTTTTTAACTATCAAAGAACATGGCGCTTACTGGACTTCAAGCGACTATAACACCGATCGCGCATGGGTGCAGCGGTTTCTGAAAAACACCTCCGACACTTACGAAAGCCAGGCGATCAAAGTGAACGGGCAGGCGTGCAGGTGCGTGAAGAATTAGACTGGCGATACTTTTGCGAAAAATATTTTCTTCTTAATCCTAAAAACCAAACCATGAACAAAAATATTTTCACCATCCTTGTCCTCCTTTTTTTTTCTTTCACCGTATTTTCACAGGAACGCGACCTGCTGGAACTGATTCGCAAAGACCTGCAAACCGAAAAGGCAACGCTCATCACCGCTGCAATGGGATTCAGCACCGATGAATCAGCCGTTTTCTGGCCTATTTACCGCGAGTATGAAAAGAAACTGGCCGTCATTATGGACAAACGCCTGCGCCTTATTCAGGATTACGCCAACAACCATGAAAAGATGAGTGCGGAAAAGGCGACTGAAATCGTGAATGAAGCCTTTGCCCTCGAAGCGGAGCGCACCAAGCTGCTGAAGAAATATTTCAAGAAGTTTTCAAAGGAAATGACACCCATCCGCGCAGCGCGGTTCGTGCAGGTGGAAAATCAAATACTGAAACTGGTGGATGTGCAGTTTGCGCAAAATTTACCGCTGGTTTATTGAGCCATATTCAGAAGTTTTAGAAAAAATATCCTCCATGAAAAAATTATATGTTTTTGCATGTTGTGCGTTGCTTTTTGCCTGCAACGAGCAACCGCAACAGCAAACCGAACAATCCTCCACGCAACCGGCAGAAACTGGAGAAATTGACCGCACCGTTCTTCCCATTAAAGAGCCAACTTATCCGGCTATCACGGAGCTGGATGCGCGCAATGCCAAAGCCCCACAACGGTTTGAAGTGAAAGCCCCGGAGAGGGCGCCTAACGTGCTGATTGTTTTGATTGACGATTTCGGCTTCGGTCATTCGAGCGCATTCGGTGGTCCCATTCACATGCCGACATTGGAGAAACTTGCTGAAAACGGATTGAAGTACAACCGTTTTCACACTACGGCATTATGTTCCCCCACGCGCACGGCATTGCTCACCGGATATAATCATCACTCCAACAATGCGGGAGCAATCATGGAAGTGGCTACCGCTTTTCCCGGCAATACGGGCATTCGTCCGCAGAGCATCACTACGATAGCGGAAGTGCTTCGCCTGAACGGATACAGCACCGCAGCTTTTGGAAAATATCACGAAACGCCACCGTGGGAAGGTTCAGTTTCCGGTCCGTATGACCGCTGGCCCACCGGCTCCGGCTTCGACAAGTTCTATGGCTTCATTGGCGGTGAAACCAACCAGTGGCATCCGATGGTGTATGACGGCACCACGCGCGTATATCCCAACGTGGACGACCCCAACTATCATTTCACCAACGACATGACGAACCAGGCGCTTGCGTGGATGAACACGCAGCAATCGCTCACGCCTGACAAGCCTTTCTACATGTACTTCGCTACCGGTGCGACTCATGCTCCGCATCATGCGCCTAAAGAATACATTGAAAAATACAAGGGAAAATTTTCGCAGGGATGGGATAAAGTGCGTGAAGAAACATTGGCAAGACAAAAGGCGTTGGGCGTAGTTCCGGAAAACACGGTGCTTGCTCCGAAACCTGCCGACATTAAAGATTGGGACAAACTCACCGCTGATGAAAAGCGGCTGTTTGAAAGACAAATGGAAGTGTTCGCAGGATTTGCCGAGCATACTGACCATGAAGTGGGCAGGCTGATTGACGCGCTTGAAGCAAGGGGCGAGTTGGACAACACGCTTATCTTTTATATTGTGGGCGACAACGGCTCCAGCGCAGAAGGCGGCATGATTGGCGTGTATAATGAAAACACCTATTTCAATGGGGTGCAGGAAACACTCGAAATGCAGTTGAAAAAAATTGATGAATTGGGAACAGAACACACCTACAATCATTTTGCGGCCGGATGGGCGGTGGCGGGTAATACGCCTTTCACATGGGCGAAGCAAGTTGCCTCCAACTTTGGCGGAACAAGAAACGGAATGGTAGCGCACTGGCCTGCCGGTATCAAATCAAAAGGGGAAGTGCGCTCGCAGTTCCATCATGTGATTGACATCGCGCCAACGATTTATGAAGCAGCGGGAGTTCCCGCGCCAAAAACGGTGAATGGCATTGCGCAGCGTCCCATCGAGGGCGTGAGCATGGCCTATTCATTCGACAATGCCACTGCGCCTGACGCTCGTAAAACACAATACTTTGAAATGATTGGCAACCGCGCCATTTATCATGACGGTTGGTTTGCCGGAACCATTCACAAAGCTCCGTGGGAATTACAGCCGAGGCGCCCGCTCGCAGAGGATGTGTGGGAGCTCTACAACGTGAATGAAGATTTCAGTCAGGCGAATAATCTTGCTGAAAAAAATCCGGAGAAGCTGGAAGAATTGAAAAAGAAGTTCATGGAAGAAGCCGTGAAATATAACGTGCTGCCGATTGATGACCGCAGCATCGAGCGTCTTGACCCTGCCATTGCCGGCAGACCAGATTTGATGAACGGCAAAACAAAACTCACGCTTTACGAAGGTGCGATTGGAATTCCAGAGAATGCTTTCATCAATATCAAAAACACTTCGCTTACGATGACTGCTGAAGTGGACGTTCCCGCCAATGCGAGCGGAGTCATTGTTTGCCAGGGTGGTGACTTTGGCGGATGGAGTTTTTACATGATAGGCGGCAAGCCAACCTACTTTTACAATTGGGTGGGATTGGAGACGTATAGTATTACAGCAACTCAGAAAGTACCAGCGGGAAAGCATACCATCAAACTTGATTTCGCCTACGAAGGCGGACGCGGAGGCGGTGGCACGGCAACAATTTCACTCAATGGAAATAAAATCGGTGAAGGAAAGATTGCAAAAACCAACAGCAACACCTTCGGCATTGACGAATCAGCCGATGTGGGCACTGATGAAAACACGCCCGTGAACCCTGATTATCACGGGAAAGAAAAATTCACCGGCAAGATTCAATCGGTAACGATTGAAACGCATCCTGCGAGCTAACGCACTGACCCCGAAAAACTCTTTCAATCTTTCCCTTCTTCTCGTTCAGAATTTTATTGCTCAAAAAACCGAAGCATGTTTTGAGATGCGCTTGTCGTTGAAGATTATTCTTAAACATGCGCAACTTCTTTCCAGCCAAGCAGCCCGGTTTGTTCGCCAAGAACTGTTCCCGATGCGCCTCCGAATAGCAAAATACTTTTGCTGTTACGGTTATTCTTTTGCCCATACCTGATGCGTCAGGCAAGGATTTGCTTCATGTCAATATATTCTAAAAATGTATTACTATTCTCTTTAAAAATACAGAAACCGCGAGATACGCAGAGGCTTACACAGAGGAAGCAGAGGAGGATTTTGTGTTCTCTTTTACCTCTGTGATGTATTTCTCTGTGTTCCCCTGCGGTTTCTGTATTTCTTAAAGATGTGTGCATAGGCAATCTCCGGAAGGAGAGGGAGTGAGTGGTAGAATTTTTGGAACTGCCCATAAATGAAAGGAGGAAAATTTCATTTCTTTTATCTTGCACGGGTTTGTTTCAATCCAACGCGTTCCATATTGAGCATTCAAAAACTCTCGTTTTCAATTTTATTGCTCCTCATTCTGGCGCAGTTTTCATTGCCGGTTAAATCCTTTGCGCAAGAAGCTGACAGTCTTCGACTGAAGAAATATTACAAGCTGATTTATGCCGACTCATCCGCAGTGGTGAAAAGCGACACCGTTATTCCCGCAGATACAAACATCCTGAAGGTAAAGAAGCGCTGGCATGTGCGCTTCTACTATAAATACATGTACGTAGGGGAAGAGGAAGGCAACCGCTACGTTTTCCGGAAGGGCCAATCCCACTTCGAAGGGAAAACAGTCGGCAGCATTCGCCTCATGCGATTGGAACCGTTCGGCACCAATATTGACGACACCGTAAAAATTCTGAAGGACGGGCTGATCAATACAGGTAACGCCATTCACGCAATCACAAACAAAAGAGTCATCCTTAACAACCTGCTTTTCGATGAAGGCGATGTGCTCGGTGCATTGACCCTTGCTGAAAGCGAACGCTTGCTGCGCTCTCTCGAATACATTCAGGATGTGCGCATCTATGGCGAGACGAGGGAAAACTCCGACACGGTTGACATCCTCGTTATTACCAAAGATGTTTTTTCCATTGACCTCGGGCTCAATCCCACCGATTACAATGAAATTGAAGTGATGGTGCGCGATGCAAACATGTTCGGGCTGGGACATGAGTTCCGCAACAACTTCATTATCTCCACCGAGAGGCGTCCCGGCTACGAGGGGCGTTATTCCGTTCAAAGCATCTTCGGCACTTACATGCGGGCCGACATTCAATACGCCAACACGCCCGACAGCGTACTCGCTGGCGGAGGGTTTAATAGAGATTTCGTTTCTACCGAGATACACGATGCAGGAGGAGTATCCTACTTCTATCGTATTTTATCGCCATACCAAAAAGATGATGACGACCGCGAAACACGGCTTGAATATGGCGGGCACCTTTTGGATGGATGGTATGGGCACAGCTTTCCGCTTAAAACAAAGAGCGTGGAGTTTGCTAATCACACCACCTTTGTCATTGCAGGTCGAAGTATTTTAAGCAAGTTCACAGAGCGACCTGAGAATATTGAAGATTCCAGCCGCCTTTTTCAAGACAACATCCTTTCACTGGTCGGGCTTACATACTCGCGCTCTTCATTTCACAAAGAGATTTTGCTATTCCGCTTCGGCATCACCGAAGATATTCCTGTTGGCCGCTCTTTCACCGTCACCGGGGGATATCAGGCGGGCGAAGCGGTAAGCAGGTACTACACCGGGGTCGGAATCAGCATCGGAAGACACTTCCGCAAGGCAGGCTATTTCTTTAATAATCTGCAGTTGGGCAGTTTCATCCATCAAAAAACTTTGGAAGACGGAGCAGCGCAATTTACCTGCTCCTACTACTCCCGGCTTATTGCCCCGCAGCGCGACTTCAAAGAGAGGCTTTTCTTCACGCTCCGCTATGTTCACGGCATCAACCGCACTTACCTGAATGACAGGCTTGATTTCTACGACTACAACATACTTCCCGGAATTGAGAGCTTTGATGTTTCCGGCAATAATGTGCTCGGTGCCGGTGCAGGTATCAGCATCTACTCTCCGTGGAATCTGTTTGGCTTCCGCATCGGGTTTCAATCGTTTGCTGACATCAGTTACGTCAGCGAAGCGGATAATTGGCAAATACACAGCCGCCCTTATTGGGGCATGGGCGCTGGGCTGCGGCTGAATAATGAAAGTTTCCTCTTCGGCACCATCAGCAGCAGCGTCACTTTCTATCCTTCTCCTCCGCCTGATGTCAGCGCGGTTGGAATTTTATTGTCGGTTAATCCCAGCCGTAAGTTGCCCGATTTCAATCCGTCAAAGCCGCAAACCGCAGAATACAGCAGGAGGGATAAAGTGTATTATTATTTTTAAGCAAGTCCATTCAGGACATTAAGCCGGTTCCTCGCAGCCCGCGCGAAGATAAAATCTCTATCATTGCGTGGTGAAACGCAGGCTAGCTCTGTTTCTTTTTGCTGCAACCGCATGCAGTTACCCGTTGCTTCTTTTTTTCCAATCGTGCGGGAATAATGATTCTGCAAATTCAGAGCCGTCCGTAAACTTTTCAGAAAACGATTTCATCGGTCCGGATGGGTGCAAATCCTGTCATGCGAAGGAATACAACGACTGGCTGCTTTCAGATCATTTCAAAGCGATGATGGTGGCAAATGACTCTACGGTGCTTGGTGATTTTAATGAGAAAGAACTGCAAGCTGATGGAGTTACTACAAGATTTTTCAAACGAAACGGAAAATTTTTCATCAACACTGAAGGTGGTGACGGGAAGAACCACGATTACGAAGTGAAATACACATTTGGATATTATCCGCTGCAGCAATATTTGGTTGAGTTTCCGGGCGAAAAGATGCAGGTGCCGCGCGTGTCGTATGACGTGGTGAAGAGGCAATGGTTTCATCAATACAGCGGTCAGAAAATCGAGCATCATGATTGGCTGCACTGGACGAAACAGTCGCAAAACTGGAACTCCATGTGTGCCACCTGCCACTCCACCAATTTGCAGCGCAATTATGATGAGACAACAGGCAGCTATCACACCACTTACTCGCACATCACCGTGAGTTGCGAGAGTTGTCATGGCATGGGAAAGAATCATGCGGAGTACATCAATTCGGCAGCCTATCAAAGCGGAGGGAAAGTGGAAGGCTCTTATCTGCTTTTGCATAAAGGGCAAAGGAATGAAGAACAACTGAGCGGATGCGTGCAGTGCCACGCGCGAAGAATGGAAATCTCACAGCGCTTTATTGCTTCAACGGAAGCGCTCGACAATTTCATTCCGAATTTGCCCACCACTGAACATTACCACCCTGACGGACAAATCCGCGAGGAAGCGTACGAATATGGTTCGTTCACGCAAAGCAAGATGTATCACCGCGGGGTGAAATGCAGCGATTGTCACAACCCGCACACAGGAAGAATTTCGCTTGCCGGAAACAAACTCTGCCTGCAATGCCATAAAGCGGATTACGATTCACCGCAACACCATTTTCACGCTGCAAATACAGACGGAGCGCAATGCGTCAACTGCCACATGCCAGCGCATGTGTATATGGGCAATGACTCAAGGCTCGACCACAGCTTCCGCGTTCCGCGACCTGACCAAAGCGCGCAATACGATACTCCAAACGCATGCAATCAATGTCATGCCGATAGGTCAGCGAAATGGGCTGCTGATGCTGTCGTGAAGTGGTATGGCGCAGAACGCAAGCATCATTACTCCGATGATTTGATTCCGGGAAGCATGTTGCATGAAAATTCATTTTCGCATCTGCAAAAATTGCTTGGCGATACATCTGCAACGGAAATGGTTCGCGCCACTGCCATAAATTATTTAGGAGAAATCCTAACGGATGAAAGCATCCATGCTATCAAAACATGCCTGCATGATACCATCGCGATGGTGCGTTATGAAGCGGTGACGGCACTCTCCAATTTTCCGCATGAGAGATGGGTGAGCGATATAACTCCGCTGCTCAATGACCCCGTTCGTGCAGTGCGCATTTCTGCAGCAAATGCGCTGAGCGTAGCGCCCCAAAGCGCGTTTGACAAAAACAGCAGCCCATCTTTTGCTTCCACACATAATGAGCTGATGGATTTTCTGCATCACCAATCTGACTTTGCCACGGGAAATATCATGCTCGGTGATTATTATTTCAAAACGGGTGACAATCAGAATGCGGAAAAATACTACCTGCGCACATTGAAGATTGACAGCCTCGCAAACTATGCGCGGCTGAATTTGTCCAGCGCTTACAATGCAGAGGGGAAAAATGCTGAAGCGCTCGCTATTCTCCGTGAAGCGTTTGCAGTTGACCCGCAAAACCCTCGCATCAGTTACAACCTTGCGTTACTGCATGCAGAACTTGGTGAGAAATCAGAAGCTCTGAAATATTTTGAGTTAACCCGGAAATTGAATTACGCTTACGACCGCTTTTACTACAATTATGCGCTCTATCAACAGCAACTTGACGACAAGCAGAAGGCAGAGTTGCTATTCAACGAAGGACTCAAACTTTTTCCCGATTCTGAGCCTTTGAATTACGGAGCGGCATATTTTTTTCTGCAAACAAAGAGAAAGGAGAAAGCTTTGGTCAGTATTCTGAAACTGAAAGAATTGAATCCCGGAAATCAGAGTTACGGGGAATTGTTTCGGTTATTGAAGTAATCCGTAAGATTTCTATGCATTCCAACGAACATATTCGGTGCCGGGCGGTCTGGCAAGGCGAAGCAAGCGGCTATTGTTTGCTATCTTTCGCAACAAAATAATTCGCATGAGAATCATCCCCGCTTTTTTAATCACATCATTCATTTCTATTCAAGCTCGCGCTCAAGAAGCAGTCGTCCTGAACACAAACATGCAGATTTATGCTTCGCTGAACAACAAGCCGGTGGCGTGGGCCACCGATCTGGTTGAGATACATGTGAATAAAGTGACAGGTGAATTCTCCGCGGCAATTTTGGTTGATAATCTTCACCTCGCGCTCACCAATCCCGATTTCACCGGATATACCGGGGAGAATCGGGGAAAGCTGCTTACGCTAACGGGAATCATACCCATCAACGATGTGATAAACAACAATAATACGGTGATGAACCTGAATGTTGAGATCACCTCCAACTTCAACAACATTGATTATCCCACCACTTTCAGTTTTTCTATCTTGCGGATGAGCGCCAACAACAACCTCGGCTTTTCCGTGATGTCAAAAGGGAGTATTTCCATTTCCAAACTGGAAATTAACAACCTCAGGCAGTTTGATGATGAGTTGGGAATCTCGCTCAGCTTTACAGGATATTAGTAGTGATTGTTCACTCCGGTGACAAAAGTCATTAACCCTCATTACCTCCGCAGGTTTCTACAAGTAAGAAATCCTTCGTACTTTGGTACCTTCGTTTCATTCAATCTCACGAATATGCGTTTGCTGAAATCCGGTGCAATTGTATTTTTTGTAATCATCACGTTTTACTCCTGCAAACAAGAACAAGCGGTCAAAACCATTGTTCCCGAGGTGAGCGTGGTGCAGGCAGGACAGAAGACGGTTCCTGTCTATGCTGAATATGTCGGGCAGACGTATGGTCAGGAAGATATAGAAATACAGCCGCGTGTAGAGGGATGGATTACCGGCATTCATTTCAAGGAAGGCGATGCGGTGAAAGAAGGGCAGTTGCTTTATACGATTGATGATGTCGAGTTGCGCAACCGTGCTTCATCCGCGCAGGCAAGAGTTACGGAAGCCGAAGTGCTGCTGGCAAAAGCGAAAGCCGACCTCGACCGCGTGGAGCCGCTCGCGAAAATGAACGCCCTCAGCCAGCGCGACCTTGATGCGGCAAAGGCGAATTACAATGCGCAGGTTCAGAATGTGGCTTCGGCAAAATCGTTGCTCGCGAATGCGCAGGTGGAATTGGGTTATTCAAGAATCACTGCGCCAATCAATGGAATTATTGGCGTTTCGCGGGTGCAGGAAGGCGACTATGTATCGAAAGGAGCAGGCGCGACTCCGATTAACACCATCTCCTCGGTGGGCGCTATGCGCGTACGTTTCTCCATCAGCGAAAACGATTATCTCGAATTTAAAAAGAAAGCTGAAGCGGGCGCAACCACCGACAGAATTGAAGTGGAAATGATTCTCAGCAACGGACAGGTTTTCCCTGAAAAAGGGAAGATTGATTTTGCCGACCGCACTGTTGACCCCACCACCGGCTCGCTGCTTGTGCAAGCTTTGTTTGAGAATAAAAGCGGAATCCTGAAGCCCGGTCAATACGGCAAGGTGCGCTTCAAAACGGATGAAGTGCCCAACGCGATTCTCGTACCGCAGCAGGCGGTGAATCAGTTGCAGAACATCTACCAGGTGTTCGTAATGGACGACAGCAACCGCGTGGTGCCCCGCCCCGTTAAAACAGGCTTCCGCATCGGCAGCAATTGGGTGATTACCGATGGATTAAAGTCAGGTGACCGCGTTGCACTACTTGGCAATGCAGTAGTGAAGCCGAAAATGGTGGTGCAGCCCGTGGTGAAGGAGTGGAGTTATGAGGAGACTTCAGTGCAGTAAGGAATGGCTCTTGAGTTTCAGATTTTCATTCAGGAGAACAATTAAAAATGAAGCGTAGGCTCCGGGTGACTAAAAGCAAAATCCAATCTGCACCGCATAGCGGAAGCCCACTCCAAGATTAAACGAGGCTCCGGTGTTGCTGAACGAGCCGTCTGAAACAACATCCTTCAGTTTCGGGAACTGCTCCAGCAGCGCGTCACGGATTTCTTCCAGCCGGTCATTTTCAATGTCAATGTCGTTGTCCAGTTCCACCTGAACGTTATACACGCCTACCGCAGGTCCCAGCAGCAGCAGGTCAATCGCAAGCCGGTCCTTCCACAGGATGAACTGATAGCCGAGTTCAAAGCCGAGCAACCCGATATGTACGCTGGTGTTGCGGTTGCTTGTAGTGGTAACGCTGGAGGTGTCGGTATAAGAAATCTCCAACTCATTATGATAATAGTAATATCCCGTGTAAGGACCGATGTAAAGACCTGCGGGGATTTTGAATTTATTCTGCTTCAGCAGATAAAAGCGGTAATCAAAAGCGAGAGCAGCGCCATATTTTTTTCTGCCCCGGTCAAACACCTCGATGCTGTCAAAATCCAGCGGCTCGATGGTGGGCATCTGCGTGAACCCCGTATTGAATGAAAAACTTTGCTTATGATTTAAAATCCGCTCGTAACCGAAAATGTAATAATGCGGACCAAACAAAATCAGGGGTGTGGGATTCCACCGGATGATGTTGCGGTATTTGGGGAGGGCGGGCAGCGAGTCCTGCGATGATTGCGCAAACACGCAACCCGAAGCAAGAATTAAGGCGAAGAGGAGTATGGGCTTCATTCGTTAACGAGGTGGCGGAGCTACCGGAACTGCCTTTGGCATTGGTATCGGCAAGCTCTCAACATAAGCAACTCCTAAATGATTTTCCACAACTTTAGTGGCGGTGCTATGTGCGAAAGTGTGCATGAATGAGTGATGAACGGTTAGAATCAAATCTTGTAAATCATTATCGCTTTCCATATCAATGATTGACAGGCCGATTTCTTTACACTTAGCTATTGAGATGTGGCGGGCGTGTGACTTGTTCGTTTTGTGGTCGCTAAACTCTTTCAGAATTTTCTTAGTCTTGTCGGCATCGCCATTGCACATATTTCTTTTCAGCCAATCAAAAGCCAGCTTTTCAGACCAATCAATAGAATTCTGACAGGCTCCGAGAAAAGTTGGATGGTACTTTGAAATAATTGCTTGCCACAAGGGAGCTGAATGTGGATTGGCTTTAATATCGTCTTTTGCGGTATTGAACTCATCCAGCACCGCCTGACAAGCAACACCGCCCATTTGCGGGTCAATGGGACCCAGATTGGATTGCTTGCCCATGAGGATTTCCTTACACGCCAAAGCCATCATCGTACCCGCACTCATTGAAATCTGCGGAATAATAGCGCGAATGTCATTGCCGAACATGGAACATAAATAATCAACGATACTTTCAGTTGCCGCAAGGTCTCCGCCCGGAGTATGTAAAATTAGATCAAGCCCTTTGGTTCTGTCCAGTTTGTGGATGTTAACCATGAAGGCATTTTTATCCTTGTCATTTACAATAACGTCAATCGCATTACCTCGCTGCAACCAACCGGAGTAATAGGCTATTACGTTGCGACCAGTTCTCTTTTGAATTTCAAGGATGTACTTTCTGCGAACTACATCAAGCGCATTTGAGGTTCCTTTCTTCGATTCAGCCTGAATTTCCTCTAAAACCTCCTTCCAATTCGGCATGGCAGGAAAATAAATCAGTCAACGATGCAGGTATCCGTGGAGGTGATGCTGTTGGGCGTTTCCTCGTACAGGGAGAATTTAACAATGTAATCACCGGGATTAGTCCATTGCGGAGTTGGCGGAGGGGCAGTTTGTTTCAACGCCTCCTTCATGATTTCGTTGTAGTCTTTTTCAAAAGATTTCTGTTTTTTTTCTTCTTCTTTTGATTTCATAGACTCTGATTTTTGTGGGAACAAGTTTGCAATCTTAAGCCAAAATTACAATTTTTCCTCTCGGTTTAGTCCTTGCATCTGTTAACGAAAAGATACATTAAATTGTTGCAGGTTCTGTCAGTTGAAGGACGCTATAAAATGAGGTGGGAGAATTTAGGAGCATAAGCCTGATTTTAGACTTTAGATTTTAGAAATACGAAGCCTTCCCGATAATTTCGGGATAAGCGAGCATTATTTCACTCCTTCGGAGTTGGGTTCACATTCGGGATTTTATTCTATAATCATGTCATCCCTTTGGGATTCAGGAAAGAGGGTTTGGTGAAGTGATACGGTTTGGTCGCGTGAGGGATGGAAGCGCAAAGCCCCCCTCGTTCAATCAAGTTCTGCGCTGCCCTGTGCGCCTGCATCCTGCACTTGCGGGAGTTGCTACAATCGGCAGAAGTCTTTCGACTTCGGTGTGCAGGCAATCAGCTAAATGTCAGTTATTATGTATCTTAGCATTATGAAAATGCGCGGCAAAAAATCATACCATTTCCCCATTCTTATCGAGCAGGACGAAGATGGAGTTTACATCGTATCCTGCCCGTCATTTCAGGGGTGTCATTCCTACGGCAAAACCATTGATGAAGCGCTTAAAAACATCCGCGAAGTAATCGAGTTGTGCATCGAAGAAACTCCCGCAAAAGAACTCAACAAGTTCATCGGCTTCCGTGAAGTTGAAATCAAAGTAGCATGAGCGAAAAGCAGCCCGTGCTTTCAGGGAAGGAGTTAGTCAAGCTGCTCGAAAAATCAGGATTTACAGTAGTGCGCGTCAATGGCTCGCATCATCGCATGAGGCACCCCGATGGAAGAGTAACCACGGTTCCCGTCCATAAGAACGAGGATTTACCAAAAGGGCTATAGCGAAAAATCGTGCGCAACGATTTGAAAATGGAAATGGAAGATTTAGCAAAGATTGTTAAATAATCTTCCTCTCGTTCATTGTCGGGTTGGGCGCGCCCTATAGGAATAGCGAAGCGCTCGGTGCCCCCCGCTGCCGCAAGAATGAGGGGTTGGCACTGAGCGGTGAGCCTTCTTGTGGCTTGTCATTCCGGCAAGTTTGCAACTTCATGCAACGGGGGATTCTTTGCTACGCTCAGAATGACGCGCGTGCCGGGCGAGGACTTGGAGCGGACAGCCCGACCCCCGAATAATGGCTGGCTGCGCCAGCCATGTCGGGGGACACGCCCAAGTAAAAAGGGATTTTCAAGAAGTTTTCTTGTAGTTGATGACCGCCCATGTGTTGAAGATGACCGCCATGCCCGCGATGATGGCGAAATGTTTTTTGACGTGAGCGAAGCCGCTGCCTTTGAGGACGACCATGCGGACGACCTCGATGAAATAGGTAACGGGGTTGATTTTTGTTATCCATTGCGCCCAGAGGGGCATGCCGTCAATGGGCG
>CAZCXH010000042.1:0-32599 GCA_964502525.1 uncultured Chitinophagaceae bacterium | reverse complement strand
CGGTAAATCCGCTGCCTGCTGCGCCAACCGCGTCTGCATCACCGGCATCAATCTGCTCAGGAAACACAACTACATTAACAGCGACTGCGCCCGGTGGAACCTACGACTGGTTTGATGTTCCATTCGGAGGGGTTTCATTGGGCACAGGCGCTTCTTTCACTACGCCAGCGCTGAATTTCACGACCATCTATTGGGTGCAGACCACCGATGCCAACGGTTGCGTCAGTCCGCGCACCGCAGTGACAGTGCCGGTCAGCAGGACTCCGTTTGCACCGTCATTGGCTGCGCGTCCGTCAACGATATGCGCGGGTAACACGGCAATTCTGATTGCCCGCAATCCGCTCGGAGTCATCAATTGGTATGATGCGGCAGCGGGAGGGAATCTCGTTGGCACCGGCAGGGTTCTCACCACTCCTCCTCTTTCAGCCACTACCACATTCTATGCTGACATTACGCTTGGAGCCTGCACGGGACCGAGATCTTCCATCACCATCACCGTAAATCCAGTCCCGGTCGCGCCTACAGTTACGGCACCGGCAACCATTTGCTACGGAACGACTGCAACAATGAACGCCACTGCTCCGGGCGGGTTTTACACATGGTACATTGTTCCAACGGGAGGAATTCCAATTTGGTTTGGGGCTAACTATACCACGCTGCCATTATTCGCTACAACAACCTATTATGTGCAAACTAATTCGCAGGGGTGCATCAGCCCGAGGACTGCAGTGGTAATTAATGTTGATCCGCTGGTTATTCCTCCGAAATTAACTGCTGTGCCTAATACGGTTTGCCCGGGCAGCACAACCACGCTGAATGCAATCGTGAGCGGTGGAACGGTTGACTGGTATAACGTACCGTCCGGTGGCGTGCCGATTGCTTCCGGAACAAGTTTCGTAACTCCGCCTTTATCTTCAAGCACGACATTCTATGCAACAGTTACCGTGAACGGGTGCGTCAGCGGCAGAAGTTCTGTCTTCGTTTCAGTGACGCAGGCGCCTGCGCCTATTGTCGCGCCCTTGCCGCTGATTGTTTGCACCGGATGGTCGTCTGTTTTGACAGTGAGCTTCCCGTTGCTCGCAACTATCAACTGGTATGATGCCTCCACCGGAGGCAATCTGCTTGGAACAGGATTGATTTTCACCACGCCTCCCATAACTGCAACAACAACATACTATGCCGAAGCATCCATTGGAGGATGCGCAGGTGCAAGAACACCGGTGACCGTGATACTCGGACCTTGCAAGATGGGAGATAATTCTACAAACATTGAAACAGAAACGCATGAAGTTTCACTCGATGTTTACCCCAACCCGACAGAGGGAAGGATCAAAGTTGAATTCGCTGACAACAGCGTCACGGCTATGCAGTTGAGGATTTTTGATGCGAGCGGGAAAATGATTTATATGGATGAAAATAATTCTCTTGATGATAATTCCGAATATCACAATACAATTGATTTGGGAACTTATCCGAAGGGAGTTTACATCCTGCAAATCACAACCGCTTCATACAGTTTGAACAGGAAAGTGGTGGTTCAATAAAGGGATAAAATTGTATTGACAGATATTTCTCCCGCTGATTTCGCGGATAATTGCAATCAGCGCATATCAGCGTAATCTGCGGGAGATTTACTGTTATACCATCGGTAAACGGGTTTCCGAGCTTGTACTGAATAACACCCGATGGTATATCCTCCGAAGGAGTCCGAAGTCCTTCGGACCGATCATTAGTTCCTTTTTCACACTTGTTTCGGGATAAGTTGTTGATCAATAAATAACAATCTTTTCTGTAAAGCGAATTTTGCTTGACTGCGCTATCAGCAAATAAATTCCCCGAGGGATAGCGGATATATCAAGGGTGGTGTTTTGAGAAGAAACTTGCCCAAATTGAATCTTCTTACCCTGCATATTAGTGATTGAGCAATCAAAGGATGATGAAACTTCTTTCCGGAAGCTGATAAAAATTGAGCCTTCGGCAGGATTAGGGTAGATGCTGACTTCACTATTTGCGAAGTCATCAGAAACATAATTAATTACCGGAGAAACGATTTTGTATAAAAACTCATGCCCGAGCGTAAACACGGGATCCCAATATTCATTCATGGTGAAAAAGCCCCCGTTTCCCATGTAAAAAGAATGTTCGAGGCTGTCAAACGGATGAAACTCATGCGGTATTCCGAGCCTTGTCATCTCCCGGTGGATGGGCAGGGATCCATAGAGCAACGGAGACAAGGAGGCCCCAAAAGCATAGCCGGTGTCAAAAGGAACAGTGCCATCCATGGTGCCGTGAATGAGCAGCGCGGGAGTCTTTTCATCGGCTTCAATCCAATTAAGGTTCCACATGGCGCCCCATAATGAAATAATGCCTGCAAACTTCACTTCATGATTGAAATTATTTCCGGAGCAATCGAGGCATCCGAGGTCATCGGCATCGGAAGCCGAGCCTGACCCAAAAGAAGATGACGGGCGCTCGCTATCCTTTGAAATAAATGCTGCGAGCAGGGCTGTGATAGAGCCTGCGCTGTTTCCAATTAGGAAAATCTTGCTTGTGTCAATGCGGTAATTTTCGGCATTCGCGGTCATGAATCGAATGGCGGCCCTCGTGTCCTGAACCGCGCGGTATGACGCGCGGATGATGCTCTCCTGGTTAGCGGGGTTGAAGAGCAGGCGGTATTGAATCGAGGCGCAGGCATACCCGAAGCGGGAGAGGCTGTCGCACCAGGCAACCATGTCGTCCCATTCTTTGTTGCCGCCAAGGAATGCGCCCCCGAAAATAGTAATCACCAGCGGTCGTGCGGAAAGCGTGTCGCCATAAGGCTCATAAAAATCAAGATGCAGCGGAGCCAGGTCGTGGTTGGAGTTGGCGTCATAGAAATCAGCTTCGCCATATTGAATGTTTTTTTGAATGGTTACGCTGTCGAAAACGGGATACTGGTAGCGATCGGGAATTTGGGCGAAGGATATTTGAACAAAGGGCGCGACAGTAAATAGAATTTGAGAAAAGCGCATGATGTTTAACGGAGAAAAGATAGAAAAACTTTCCTTACATGCGGCATTATAAATCTTCGACCAGTGCGAAGACTACTTCAAGCGTGTAATTCCCTTTTTGTGCAAAGCCTGCTCCGCCAACCGGCTGGCTTGAGTTGGGGAATGTAGCCCGAATGCCGGGAACGATCCTGTAGTGTAATTTGAATAAATTGGTTTCCGGATTTGATTTGGCTGAACCCGGATCGTATTGCTGACCAGGCTCTTTCCCGACCATGCCAGCGAGAAACTGCGTCCGGCTTGCGTCCGGTACCCCTCCATCCACTCCTGAGTTGGAGGGACCTTTCAAACTTGCAAATGAATTGAATGTTCCTCCGGCCGGAGCGCAGCGGTTGGCGACTGATGACCTTATTTCAAGTATCTCTGCCGGCAGTTCGGCTTCTCCGTCAGATGAATAAGATTGAATTTGCGTCCAATGGTCGGTTGCGGCATAGGCAAACAAATCCCAGCCGAGGGTGGCATCAACCTGAAGCGTTACGGCATTATAGATTACAAGCCCATTCTGGTAATCTTCAACGGAGTGGAAATCGAAGTCAACCTGCGGATTGGAAACAGTGAGGTTGAGAACGCTCTGAAAATCAGCGCTGACGAAAGAAGTTTCCTTTTTAAGGCTTTGAGAAAATAATTGTGAGAAAAGAAAGATGAGAATTCCAAGCAACGACCCCTTTACCATACCCCTCAGATTTAAACAACAATAGGGGCAAGGTGGTGAAAAGAAATGTGGAAGTCAAATAAATTTTATCAGAAAAAAATTGCCGCAGCATTTGTAAAAATGAGAGGCGCACCCTATATTTTTCTTATCGCCTCTGCCGGAACCAACTTCAGCGCCCTGCGGGCGGGGAACAGAGCCGCAACCAAAGCCATAGTGAAGACCATGATCGTGACGCTTGCATAATTTTTAGCGGCAAGGACAGGGTAGATCACCGTTCCAAACCCCAACTCACCGTATGCCGCTCCGCTGAGGTCAATTCCATGCACTCCGAAATAAGCGATGAAAGCCCATGACAGCAGCAACCCGGTGGAACCGCCAATGATGGAGATGAAAGTGGTTTCAAGGATAATCATCAGAAAAACTTTCTGCTTCGTCATGCCGATGGCAACCAGCACGCCAATCTCCTTCACCCTTTCCAGCACCGCCATCAGCATCGTGTTGATGATGCTGAAAAGCAGCGCCACCAAAATGATGCCGACTATGATGTACAGGTAGGTGTCAAATGCTTCCAGCATGAACCGCATGCCCGATGAAATATCCATCCATGATTTTACTTCCAGCGAAGGATATATTTTCTGATATTTCACCGCAAGCGAGTCGGTGATGTCATAGCCTTTGAGCAGCACCGCTATTTCATGCACCCCTTTTTCAATTCCCAGCAGAGATTGAATATCATTCCTCAGCACAAAAATGTTGTCTTCGTCATAGCGGGGATTGCCGGTTTTGTAGATGCCCGCCACCCTGAATGCTCCGGATGTTATTTCATTGCTTACATTTAAAAAAGTTAATACAACTTTCGAACGCAGCCCCACCTTGAATTTTTCAGCCAGCTTTTGGCTGATGATAACCGGCTTCTTCTGGCTCCCGTCAAGATACTTTCCTTCCACCATCATGCCGCTCACCTCAGTCACCCTTGACTCTTCTCCGGGCACAATGCCGGTCAGCTTTATAAAACCCGATTGACTGGCGGTGCCCATCATCACCATCGTCACTATTCTTCCCGAAACGCCCTGCACTCTTTCATCATTTTCTATTGTCTTCTGAATGGCTTCCGCGTCAGCGATGAAGTATTTCGGGCGGAGATCATCCATGAAATGAGGCGCATGGATTTGAAAATGGGATAATTCGGTTTTGATGACGTCATCAATTTTTTGTTTCATCATCCCCATCACGAAGGCGGAGGCGAACACGCCCGCCCAAAGCCCGAGCGCGATGGCGGCTATCAGCACAAAGCTTCTGGCTTTATGCCGCCATATATTCCTCCATGATATCTTCAGGATAGTCCTCATTTGTTCATGGCTTCAAGAGCCTTGACGCCCGTGAGTTTTAAAAAAGGATAAATCGCTATGACAGATGCTATCAGAGCAATCACTGCCGCCTGCTGCAGGAATACCTCCGGCTTGATGGAACTTCTCAGGATGGCTTCCATGCCATACTCCTCATACATTTTCGACATCTCCTTTCCGAACCTGATCGGATAAAAATGGAAATACGCGCAGGCGGGAAGCGCGCCAACAATCCCAATCAGCGCCCCCATGATGGAAATCATCATCGTCTCCAGCCACACCACATAGGCAAGCTTCACGCGCTTCATGCCAATGGCGATGATAATCCCGAACTCATGGTAGCGCTCTATCAGCATCATCAGGATAGTGCCAAAAATGCCGAAGGAAACCACCATGTATAATATGAACATGAATACATATCCTTCCACCCGGTCTGTCTTTATCATGTTTTTTAATTCCGGCAGCAGCGCTTCCCAGTCCATCACTTCATATTCATCGCCCAATGCGCGCTGAAGGGAGGCTGCAATCCGCTTTGCATCGTCCGGGTCATCAGGCTTGACCATGATGGTGGTGAACAGCCCTTCCATGCCGTAGAGCGCGCGGGCTTCCTGCATGGGAAGAAACACTAACTGGTTGCTCAATTCCGGAGAGCCGAATTTCACAATGGCCTGCACAGGATATTTTCCGGCTGCGCTCGCCCCGTGGTATCCCTGCCCTAATAAAATGACGGTATCCCCAACGCCCAGTTCGAGATATTGCGCAAGTCCTGCCCCGATCATCACGCTTCTGCTTTCAGCGGTGAAATATTTGCCTTCCGCTACCCGCTGGTCAAGGGCTTCGTTGGCGCGCTCCGTTTGCGGATCAATGCCCGCCACCATCGCCCCTTTGGTTATTTCACCGGAAGCGGCTAAGGCAAAGCTTTCTATCCTCACGGAATAGGATTCTATTCCCTTTTGTGTTTCAAGCGCTGCTTTCAGTTCATCGGTGAATGGCTGTCCTCCGTTGTCCAAAGTCTTTTCCGCCCAATATCCTTTTTTGTGTATCTGAATATAACCGGTGAACGAACCCACCATCGAATCAATCATGTTCGCATAGGTGCCCTCCTTGAGGCTCATCATCAAGGTGGAAAGAACAACCGCAAAAAAAACAGAGGCAAGCGTAATGCTGGTCCTCTTTCTGTTGCGCCAGATATTGCGCCACGCCAGTTTCAGGTACACGGCAGGGAAAATTTAAGCAGCGGTATCACGGAAACCAAATTTAATACCATAAGAAATTGAAATCCGCTCAAAGAAAAAGGCAAAGTGCAATTTGCTCGGGTGTCACTTTTTCGCTTTGCTCCCAGTGCCCACCCCTCACTCCCCTCCAAGGCTCGTCTATGCACACAAGTCTCTGGAATATGCGTCAGGCTGGGATTTACTTCATGTCAATATATTCTAAAAATGTATTACTATTCTCTTTAAAATACAGAAACCGCAGAGATGCGCAGAGGCTTACACAGAGGAAGCAGAGGAGGATTTTGTATGCTCCTTTACCTCTGTGATGTATTTCTCTGTGCTCCTCAGCGGTTTCTGTATTTCTTAAAAGATGTGCACATAGGCAGGGTGTAGGACAAATTGCACTCACCCCCTTCGTCCCCCTCAAAGGGGGATGCCTCGCGCGGTAGCAGCCTCCCTTGATAGCGAAGCATCCCGATTCTATCGGGAGGGAGGTTGGAGGGTGACAGATTCAAAGATGCAGTTTGTCCTACACCCCATAGGCAAGAACCAGAAGGAGAGGGAGTAAGTGGTAGAATTTTTAGAACTGCCCATAAGTTCGGAACCAATAGAGCGCGCTTACAAATCCTCCACCAGCGAATAGATCACTTCGAGCGAGTAGAAACCTGCCTGTGCCACACCGGTGCCGGGAAGGGTTTGTGCTGAGTTTGGGAAAGTGGCGGGAATGCCGGGTACAATCTTGTAGTGAACGCGAAACTGGTGGGTGGCAGGGTTTGCCTCTGATGCTCCCGGGTCATAGCTTTCCCCGGCAGACGTGCCAACCATCCCGGCAAGGAATTGGGTGTTGTTCACATTCGGTGTGCCGCCTACGACACCCGAATTGGTCAGTCCCTTGAGGCTCGCGAACGTGTTGAAAGTGCCGCCCAACGGAGCGCTGGTGTTGGGGTTCACAGCCTGTATCTCAAGGATTTCGGCAGGCAGCGATGATTCGCCATTGGAGGAATAAGAGTCGCCCTGAGTCCAGTTGTCGGTGCTTGCGTAGGCGAACAGGTCCCAGGCAACAGTGGCGTCAATCTCCAGCCTCGTTGCATTATACCGTGTGATTCCATTTTGATATTCCTGGATGGAGGCGAAGGAGAAGTCAATCTGCGGGTCGGTGGTCATCTTGATGGTCAGGATTCCCTGAAGGTCAAGGGTGATGTAAGCGTATTCTTCATCGGAAATCTGGGCATAGCTTCTTTGAGAAGGTAAAATACTGCAAATCATTAGCAGGATAAATGATGTTACTGCCGAAAAGGCAAAAGGCAAAGAGCAAGTTGCATTTTGCATCTTGCCTTTTGTCTTTTTGTATATGGACAGAATGGATTTCAAATTATACCGATGTATTTATACAGTTGCCGTTTTTCATTTCACTTCAATTTCCATTTCAGCTGCCTGCACTTCGGTTTCGCTGCCATAGTCAATTACGCCAAGGAGCGAATATTTTCCGGATTTCAGGTTTTTAGGCAAGGTGAATTTCACGTCCCTGCTTCCTCCCGGGAGAACGGTGAATGCAAACGGCTTCAGGCGCTGTTCTTCACCGGTGTTAAGGGAGGTGATGTCAATATATGACGCGCAGTTGAGGATGGCGTCACCGATGTTTTTAGCAAGAAGCGAAACACGCCTCGCTGTGTCGCCCGCAGCGGTAATTTCCCTGAAGCTTAGTATTTCGGCATTCATGTAAGTGACCGATGGCGGAGTCTGGAAGATGTGCACCACAAACTGGAATGTCTGCAGGATGCCCATTCCAACCCCGTCAGTTGCATTTTCCTTTTCGGCATCCTTTTCTTTCACCAGTTTCACGATGGCGGTAGCCCAGCGCACGGTGTTGGCTTCGGGCGTGTTGGGAACCTGTAGCAGTATCCTTACCTCCTGCGTTTGCCCAGCGCCAAGCTGGAAGAAGGCAGGATCAGCGCTCAGCCAGTTGGCGCAGCTATGCTCGCTGGTGCCCGGCTCCATCAGCGTGCTTTTGCCTTCGGAGCCTGGCGCTTCAAAATCACCGAACATTAACGCGAATGATTGGGTGGCATCTGAATTGTTAGTCACGCGGATAACCTGGTTTTTGTAATCACCGATATTCACCTTGTAATAAACGCGCGAAGGGGAAACCGCCACGCTTTGGGAAAAAGACAAATAAACCGCGGAAAGAACCAGCGCAACAGCGAGGGGCGATTTTTTCATATTCAAACTGTTTATTCTTTAAATTCCTTGATGTTCATTGTTCTTTTTTTCTCCCGCACATAGAAGGTGACGTTATAGCTCGCATTGGGGTTATTCAAATTTATTTTCACTGAATTTTTCACAAATTCAAAAGCGCCTCCCAGTGCCGATTGATTGACTTCAACGGAGTATTCCCCGATGGGGAGAAACATTGAAAATTGACCATCTTTTCCCGTAAGCACGCTATAGGTGTTTCCGCCAGCGCCTGTTGCGGTGATTCTAATTCTGGACAGGTCAATGGTTCCTTCATATCTTGAATATTTGTCCATTTCAAGCGCGATGTTGCCGGCCACCCTTGCGGCTTTAATCAAAGGAATGTCAATCTTCTTTTTCCCGTCAATGATACAGGTGATTTGTTTCTCGTGGAACCAGCCGCCCATTTCCACCAGCGGCATCAGGTTGATGTTATAGTTTCCGGTGGGAAGGTTTTCAAATTTGACCTTGCCCGCGCGGCTGGAGAGTAATTCATAGTTGACAGCTTTGGAAGATTCCTCCGTTCCGGTTGTGTCCGGTGCCGCCTGAATGTCGCTTTTGACATTGATAAGCACGTTCTCAGCCGTTTCTTCCCCCGCGTCTATCGCCCCGTTGCCGTTCTGGTCTTTGAACACCGTGATTTCCACGTCATGAAATTTCCTGCGATTAAGCGGAATGTTAAAAGTCTTTTTAATGCCTGCTCCGAAATTAAAATCATGCGTAGTGCTTCGTTCATCGCTGATATCGGCACCGGCAGCATTGGCTCTCGCGGCTTGGGAGTTCAGCAGGTATTCCCCATAAAGGCTGAAGGCAAACCCGCTTTTGGTGTAATAAAACATCTCGGGCCGCAGGATGAAGCCCAGCCGCTTGAAGTAGGTGTCATAGTTGAAAGTGGCGTTGGTCTTGAACTGCAGCTTGCTTTTGATGATCCAGTAATCATAGTAGCCTGACATCACCAGCTTCTGCGGGTTCTCTCCGGTTTGAATAAACCTTATCTGTTCGATGGTCTGGTAAGGTCCGTAGAAGTATCTGAATGAATAGGAGAGCTGGCGGTATTTGAGATTGGCAAAAAACTGCAGGTAAAAGAAATCGGAAAGCCCCGTGTCATACGCTTTGACAAAGCCCGCTTCAATGGTTGAGTAGAACTTAAGGGCGTTTTCTGTTGTCGGCCGGTAATCAAGCCCGACCGCTTTGGTGGCGGTGCGCAGCAGATAAATATCCTGGTACATATAAAAAGGCCTCAGGATGATTTTAGCCGTCCGCGTGTTTGCCGCCAGCCGCAGCTCATAGCGCTGCCTTTCCGTGCGCGGTGGAGGCGGCAGTTGAACACCGCCCGCATACATTTCGGCTTCGCGGTTGTAATAATCAAAGATGAATGAAAGGCTGTATTTGCCGGTGAAGTTATAAGTGAGGGTGGGGGAGAACGCCAATACTCCGCTGTTGACGGAATATTTTTTCGATCCGTAGCGGTGGCTGATCCCGAATGAAATTTTCTTCACGCTTCCCGTATAGCCCAGTTCATAGCCGAATCCGAACAGGCTCAAACGGCTTGCCGGATTCAGATAGTGCTTGTCATGCGTTCCTCCCAATGCAACCCTGACTATATGTTTTCTCGTAATTTGAAAAGTGGTCGCTGTTCCTGCATATGTTGAATTGATTTTCGACTGGTCGTCCCATTTTTGCTGAAAGTAAGTGTCGCTCGAGAATTTGCTTGTCCGGAAAACATTGTTCACTGCCAGTCCTTTTTGGAAATGACCTCTGAAAATTTCAGGGTTCAGCACAAACATGCCGCTCAACTGGTTCCTTTTGGTGAACAGCGATGCCTTGGCGCCCTTGCCCCCGATGAATGCGCCCTGCTTGCCGCTGCTGAGGTTGCCGATTTCAATGGCTCCCATCCGCGAGAAGTAGCCCAGGTAATGATATGTGCCGATATAGGCGTTTGGCTCCACGAAGTTGCTGACATAATTGGTCTGGTAGCGGTAGGTGAGCGACCGGTCTTTGTTGAAAAAGGCGCTGCCGTAAATGTCCAGCGAGAGGGTGGTGTTATCGAGGACGTCATAGCTGTTTAACTCCACGGTGACGGGAAGGCTTGAATAACCGTGCCCGGTGATGGTGAGTTCATTGCTCAATTCAAAGAAATCAATGTTGCCGCGCCAAAGCTTCCTGGAGTCCTGCGCAGTGCCTTTCTCATTCCTCACGCTGATTTTCAGGGAATATTTTTCCTTTGCGTCATCTTCACCGCCTTCAATCTTTGCAATGGGCTTTGTTTCTGCCGTTTTCCTCACGCGGCAGGTTATCACCGAGTCCGATCCCGCCCTGATGGGAATGGTCAGCGAATAAGGCATCTGCTTCCCCATCGAGTCAATGACCTGGAGATTTTTTTGGGGCATCAGGTCAACGGTCAGCACTTCATCGGAATTTCCGAGGTTTTGCATGATGAGGTCAAATTGCGTGGTATTGGAATCGCTGACGAAGTATATCTTTTGCCTCGGAATCTGCACCATCCAGTTTGATATTTTTTTAATGTCAATATACCAATAGTCATTGGCAAGCTGGAATCCGGTGGATGACGTCAGGAACGCATTGATCACGTAATTGACGCTCCCCAGCGATTTTTTAGAGGGGATGATTCTTACGGGCACGAAAACGGAATCATAGGGATTTAATGCAATCGTTTGGCCTGCCTTGCTGAAAAGCTGCCATCCATCAGGTATGGATATGTTGATGACGACTTCCTGCTTTTGCCGCGTGGTGTTTTTTAACTTCAAAACGTTGGACGCCACTTCTTCGAGGCTCTGCTGCGTGTTGGGTTTGACAAAATTGAACAAGACGCCAAAGCTGTTTTGGGCAAAAGCGGAGGGTGTGCTGATTAGAAAAATAACGGATGCAAGAAGTAAGATTCCGGCTTTGCCGCTCGTGTACAATTTTTTATTCAAAATATGCCCTGTTGTGAGAAGCAAATTGTAATTTGAAATAACCGCTTAATGATCAGCGCGATTTTGAGATTGTCTTATTGCATTGAATTCCCTCCAAGGCATCCCTATCGCCCGAAAAGCCTTGTCAGTCAACTAATTCATTGAACATGCATTTCGGTGGAAATGCGCCAGCCATTAATCTAATTTATTTTATAAAAAAGCGGGAACGCAGTTATTAACAGACGGTGCCGGATGTGCGCGACAATGGGGAGAATTGCAAGTTTCAATCCTTGTTGTGATGGATTCTACTCACCAATAGTTGTCAGTTGCAAGGATGTGGTCCAGGATTTCAAGTTTCAATCCTTGTTGTGATGGATTCTACTCACCAATCATTCGAAGGCACCTGGAACAATCCGTATTGCTTAGAGTTTCAATCCTTGTTGTGATGGATTCTACTCACCAATAGTCTTTCGCATCGCTTTTTTGCAAGAGCGCTCCAGGTTTCAATCCTTGTTGTGATGGATTCTACTCACCAATAAAGTTTTTCCGACCCGTACCATTTTGAAACAAGGTTTTCAATCCTTGTTGTGATGGATTCTACTCACCAATAAGCCTTTGCTGCCCTTTTATGAATTGATGTGTAGAGTTTCAATCCTTGTTGTGATGGATTCTACTCACCAATTCTTATGATGATAATGGCTACGCACCAATGTTCGAGTTTCAATCCTTGTTGTGATGGATTCTACTCACCAATTTGAAACAGGAAGCCATCATGAGGATACAATGAGGTTGTTTCAATCCTTGTTGTGATGGATTCTACTCACCAATGTTGCGGAAAATCCATTTGAACAGCAACTAATGTTGTTTCAATCCTTGTTGTGATGGATTCTACTCACCAATTATGTGCAGGCTGAATGAGCTCCGCAAGGCTTTTGAGTTTCAATCCTTGTTGTGATGGATTCTACTCACCAATAATCGTGGTAATCGTCATATCCGTATGCGTCATGAGGTTTCAATCCTTGTTGTGATGGATTCTACTCACCAATCCATGCGACCTGAGCTGTCGTGTGCAAAAAAGTTTCTGTTTCAATCCTTGTTGTGATGGATTCTACTCACCAATGGAAATGACATGGTGGACCCAACTCCTCGAAGTGCTGTTTCAATCCTTGTTGTGATGGATTCTACTCACCAATGCCCGTCCACACCTGGCTGCCGATCATCCATTCGCTATGTTTCAATCCTTGTTGTGATGGATTCTACTCACCAATCACGGGCAGCAGACGCAGAAAGAGGTGGATTCGCTGTTTCAATCCTTGTTGTGATGGATTCTACTCACCAATAGATCAGGAAGTCGTTGCTTTATTTGGAGAAAATTTGTTTCAATCCTTGTTGTGATGGATTCTACTCACCAATAAGGCATTTTTCACGAGGCGCGACACGTTGCGCTGCTGTTTCAATCCTTGTTGTGATGGATTCTACTCACCAATATCTGGTTTGTTCCCCATTTGCTCTTAGCCTTCTTATGTTTCAATCCTTGTTGTGATGGATTCTACTCACCAATCCAGACTGTAATGAAAGCCCATGCGGAGCTAATCATGTTTCAATCCTTGTTGTGATGGATTCTACTCACCAATTTGACAAGTCCCGGCACACTGAGATATTCAGGCAGGGGTTTCAATCCTTGTTGTGATGGATTCTACTCACCAATTCATCTCCCTCAATATAATTAATAACTTTATTAATGTTTCAATCCTTGTTGTGATGGATTCTACTCACCAATGATAATCACCCCGCCAACAGTAGCTACCAATGCAGCGCGTTTCAATCCTTGTTGTGATGGATTCTACTCACCAATTCAATTCATCTCAAGGTCACATCAAAACGGTGAAGCTGTTTCAATCCTTGTTGTGATGGATTCTACTCACCAATATATCACAAAATTGTTTGCATATCGGTCGGAGCATAGTTTCAATCCTTGTTGTGATGGATTCTACTCACCAATCAATGTCGGCTGGGTGTTCATGCTTTCGATAGTTTTTGTTTCAATCCTTGTTGTGATGGATTCTACTCACCAATAGTTGGGGTAGAATCTATGGAGCATCAGCAATGATGAGTTTCAATCCTTGTTGTGATGGATTCTACTCACCAATTCCTAATAAAGTGCATTTTATGATTACGGCTCCCAGTTTCAATCCTTGTTGTGATGGATTCTACTCACCAATCAGGGTGAAGGATTTGCGCGAAAATGGAATTGTGATAGTTTCAATCCTTGTTGTGATGGATTCTACTCACCAATACACCGCTTGCGAAAACAGCAAGGCGGCAATAAGAGTGTTTCAATCCTTGTTGTGATGGATTCTACTCACCAATGCTTGCTTCTATTTGAGCCGTTTGGATTGCTCCGGGTTTCAATCCTTGTTGTGATGGATTCTACTCACCAATAGTGCTATCTTGCAGGCATTAATTAACACCAAAAACGTTTCAATCCTTGTTGTGATGGATTCTACTCACCAATTGCCTATTTGGGAAAGTAGAAGCTCTTTGCCTGATGAGTTTCAATCCTTGTTGTGATGGATTCTACTCACCAATCAGAGCTTGTAACAGCCTAAATTCAATGTAGAGTTAGTTTCAATCCTTGTTGTGATGGATTCTACTCACCAATGCCTAATACCTTCGGACTAAATCCTGTCCAGCATGACTTGTTTCAATCCTTGTTGTGATGGATTCTACTCACCAATTCCGAGCCTGAGTTCCGGGCGTTCTGCGATCCGGGGGTTTCAATCCTTGTTGTGATGGATTCTACTCACCAATATATTGTGATATTGAGTCTCGTGCAATCTGTGTAACAGTTTCAATCCTTGTTGTGATGGATTCTACTCACCAATATAGCGTTGCGAAACTCAAACAGTTAAAGAATCAGTGTTTCAATCCTTGTTGTGATGGATTCTACTCACCAATGCGGGCGATACTCTTGGGCTTCTGGTGAATACAGAGGTTTCAATCCTTGTTGTGATGGATTCTACTCACCAATACTGCTTACAGTTGCGACATACAAGAGTGTTCCGGAGGGTTTCAATCCTTGTTGTGATGGATTCTACTCACCAATCCATGCGCGTCTTGTAGGCTGCCTCCCAATCCGCAAGTTTCAATCCTTGTTGTGATGGATTCTACTCACCAATAAGAAATCCGCAGGGAATTGGATAAGCGTGAAAAGTTTCAATCCTTGTTGTGATGGATTCTACTCACCAATTGGAAGAAACTGCTTTTGAGGCTGAAAAGAGGCGGGCGTTTCAATCCTTGTTGTGATGGATTCTACTCACCAATGCTTGATCGCAACAGGAAATTCATCCCTTATAGTGTGTTTCAATCCTTGTTGTGATGGATTCTACTCACCAATACCTAACAGCTTATTGGCTCCCGCCATCGTAACTTGTTTCAATCCTTGTTGTGATGGATTCTACTCACCAATCAGGATGGATTCACAATGACGAGCAGGCGTTGAAATGTTTCAATCCTTGTTGTGATGGATTCTACTCACCAATATCAATGCCAGTAACATAGTTGACCCCGCCAGTTCCTAGTTTCAATCCTTGTTGTGATGGATTCTACTCACCAATAAGAAGTGAAGCTGAATAACATTAAGCTGTCATTTCGGTTTCAATCCTTGTTGTGATGGATTCTACTCACCAATGCATACAGAACTCAATGAACAGGCTCAATAACGAGGGTTTCAATCCTTGTTGTGATGGATTCTACTCACCAATTTTGGCATTACACAAGCTGATTGGCTATTACTATGGCCGTTTCAATCCTTGTTGTGATGGATTCTACTCACCAATTATCAGAATGTACCATTGACAGGTGCGACACCTCATGTTTCAATCCTTGTTGTGATGGATTCTACTCACCAATTTTGCATTTGAAGAAATGCTTCTTCATGTTGGTAATAAGTTTCAATCCTTGTTGTGATGGATTCTACTCACCAATTCTGATGTTTGAGATGGTGAGCGATTACATCAGAATGTTTCAATCCTTGTTGTGATGGATTCTACTCACCAATTATCTATGCTCCCAGGGGACAAGCGGGAGAATATTCGTTTCAATCCTTGTTGTGATGGATTCTACTCACCAATTTGCGCCCAAGACGATCAATACGTGAACGATTGTAGGTTTCAATCCTTGTTGTGATGGATTCTACTCACCAATTTTCCATTCACAGGCTGAATCCCTATTGGGATGAAAAGTTTCAATCCTTGTTGTGATGGATTCTACTCACCAATTACAGGAATTGGATATTGAGAAACGAAATAATATGGCGTTTCAATCCTTGTTGTGATGGATTCTACTCACCAATTCTTCCGTTATTTTTATTATCCATGAATGTTTAATCTGTTTCAATCCTTGTTGTGATGGATTCTACTCACCAATTCTCCCGAACCCGATGAAAACGCAGTGCTGCCAAACTGTTTCAATCCTTGTTGTGATGGATTCTACTCACCAATTACCTATCGTGATTCCGGTTCCGGTAATGGTTATACGGTTTCAATCCTTGTTGTGATGGATTCTACTCACCAATTAATCATTCATCATCCCGCCATTGCCGGAGCTTGACTGTTTCAATCCTTGTTGTGATGGATTCTACTCACCAATTGTCAAGTTTGGTGCTGTGTAATCCGTGCATACTCTGTTTCAATCCTTGTTGTGATGGATTCTACTCACCAATTAGTGCCGTGTAAGTGCAGGGAGGGTGCAGTATTATGTTTCAATCCTTGTTGTGATGGATTCTACTCACCAATTATACTGAACGCATCGTCAAGGCTCGTTAATGTAGAAGGTTTCAATCCTTGTTGTGATGGATTCTACTCACCAATAACGAACTGACGAAGAAACCAATCAGAAAAATCAGGTTTCAATCCTTGTTGTGATGGATTCTACTCACCAATTTTGAGTAAGGACACCGACCCGACAAACCTTACTGATAGTTTCAATCCTTGTTGTGATGGATTCTACTCACCAATTAATGGAAGATGTTTAAGTCGTTGCAATATTTTCACCCTGTTTCAATCCTTGTTGTGATGGATTCTACTCACCAATGTTGATGTTCTGCCATCCGAAACTCCCTTCCACATCGTGTTTCAATCCTTGTTGTGATGGATTCTACTCACCAATTTTCCGAAGGTGCGCAAGATTACAAAAAAGGTTATATGTTTCAATCCTTGTTGTGATGGATTCTACTCACCAATTACGGCATGGTGTCGAGTTCGCTTTCGTCTAATAACCCGTTTCAATCCTTGTTGTGATGGATTCTACTCACCAATTAACTTTCGCAGGCGACCTCGAAACAGTCGCTCGACAGTTTCAATCCTTGTTGTGATGGATTCTACTCACCAATTCGTGTTTCAATGTTAGCACCACTTAACAGCGATTGCGTTTCAATCCTTGTTGTGATGGATTCTACTCACCAATTATCAACCTCCTCCACGCGCACTATATCGGCTCCATTGTTTCAATCCTTGTTGTGATGGATTCTACTCACCAATGGGTATGTTGTTATTCAGCTTGCGGTCAATGGAAGAGTTTCAATCCTTGTTGTGATGGATTCTACTCACCAATTGCGCTTTGGTCGGACTGAACGCAAACATCAATAACCGTTTCAATCCTTGTTGTGATGGATTCTACTCACCAATTCCAGGCAAAAGATGTCATTGACTATCATATTTTAAAGTTTCAATCCTTGTTGTGATGGATTCTACTCACCAATCGAACAGCCGCGCTTCGGCTGCTTTGTATTCTTCCTGTTTCAATCCTTGTTGTGATGGATTCTACTCACCAATTAGCGTACATACCAAACGGTAAGATTGTGGGGTTGAGTTTCAATCCTTGTTGTGATGGATTCTACTCACCAATTATTTATTGAGCCGAAAGCATCGGGAAAGAGCATCGCGGTTTCAATCCTTGTTGTGATGGATTCTACTCACCAATAGCTGTGCCGCCAATGCTTACTAGTGAGAATAAATCGTTTCAATCCTTGTTGTGATGGATTCTACTCACCAATTCCGTTTTTCCCTCTATGTTTATGATAACCAATACTTTGAAACTTTATCCCAGCTTCTCTTTTTGCTGAATACAACATGTCAAAGAACTGTTTTTTTCTCATTTCTTGTTTCCAGTCGTAAATATAATAAGTTGATTCTCAAATTGGAAATGGTTGTTTTCCAACTATTTCAAAATAAATTCCCATGCGGAATTAACTCATTTAGCTGATTTAGCTGATTTAGCTGATTTTTATAATAGCTCCAAACCCTCTTGACACCGCTTTTCCTATTCCCGCGTAATCAGGAATCTTTGCGTTGCAGACGAATTCTCCTGAGAATGCAAGCATGTGTTGGTCTTTAAACTGCACTGTTCGCTCCCTGAATTCTCCCTTAGCCATCACTTTGCCTTCGAGCCATACATCAATGCCTTTGAACAGGCTCAGGATGTTGTTAATTAAAAGCGTATTCAGCTTTTGCTGTTTTGCAGAAGGCTCATGGAGCGAAGCGTACTCTTTGAAATTATCCTGGTTGAGCGCGAACCAGTTGGTTGCGAAGCGGTAGGAGAGGAGTGAGTCAGCTAACCCGGCTTCAAACATTTGCTGCGAGATGTTTTTGGTGTTGACGGGATATATGCGTCCTTCAATTTTCAGTTCTTTCATTTCAAGGAACAGTTCGGTGAGCAGGCGCGCGCCTTCGTTGAAGCCAACAAGCAGGGGCATGTTGTCAATCACTTTGTATTGCACGAGCGGATACTTGTAGCGCAGCGTGCCGTCATCATAATGATTGTGGAGCAGGGGCGAGTGTTCTTTGAAGTAGTTGCCAAAGAAGCCGCGTAGCTTGTGGGCATCTCGTGTTTGCAGCGCGATTTCTGGGAAGCGGATGATGGTGTGGAGGAGGATATCGTTTTTCAAATTCACTTCCATTGCAGGGCGCGTTTTTCCAATTCGGCAGCATAATTTTCCCAGTGGTAAAGCGTAGCGGGATCGAAGTCAGCGCCATTGGGCCATGCGATGGTGGCAACTTCATTGTCCACAAACACCTTTCTGAAAGTATCAGGGTCTTTGAGCGGTCCATAAAGTGGCCCGTGCAGCAGCGGCTCGAGGTTGATGGTTTGCGTTTTGCCGTCATCGAACTGCACACGTACTTTGTAGAGTTCAGGCACGGATACGTTTTTAACTTTTATAATGAAATGTTGCATGTGATTATTTTAATGGTTCTATTTTAAATGGAAGTTGCCCGCTTTGCAATTTCTCCCAATCCCGCTTCAACTCAGCCTGGTGAAGTTCAGCCCAGGCAATGACCAATCGCTGTTGTTTACGCGGGAACTCGCCCGCAATCAACTCTATTTCGTCAATGCCAATCACGGCTACATACTCCTGATAGTAAGCATGAAAGTGTGGGCGATTGTGCCCTACGGCAGGCTCCATAAACATACGGATGATGATGCCGAAAAAACGGGAAATCTCAGGCATTCCAACAGAGTTATTCTAATTTAAAGATACTAGAAAACTGCTTGAAATCCTTTGCGCAAAGCTTCGCGGTTCCGGACATCACGCCTTGCAGCGTGATTTCGGAAAGCGGAGAGAAGCAAGGTTAAAGTACGATTGCTTCTGAATTTTTACTGCTATCCAGTTTGAATCCGCTGTTCATATCATACACCGGTTCCCAAATTGATTCATAAATAATAAACTTATCGGCATTATCAGAACTTGGCTTGTAGATGTACTTTGGAATTCGCACTACATATTGTTGTATTAAAGGCAGAAGCGACTTTAATCGTGCTCTTCGTTTGAACGGTTCAGTTATTTTAAAGCTATCCCGGTAATTTGACCATAGCTTAACAGCATCATCTGTAAATGGTATGTAAACGTTGTGTCTCGGCATCTTATCGTCAATCAGAGGATACTCTGTAAGTTTCTCGAATTGCAATTTGTTAATATGGTCAAGGATTTTGGGAGATTCTGAACTTGTATCCTGCGCTTTTACTTTTACTTCAGCAAAGTATTGGCTGTTTAATATTGCAATTGCAGGTTCGCCAATTTCCTTAGCGCACGATTGAAGGAGGTGCTTTGTAATATCAAGTAAGGTTTCATCATAAATTCGCTGGATGTATCTGTTGTTCGCTGAATTGAAGAGAAAAACTTTCCCTTTGAGCCTCTTTCCATTTCTGTTGCAACGTCCTGCCGCCTGATTGATGCTGTCCAAAGGAGCGAAATCGCGATAAACAATATTGAAATCAACATCAACGCCAGCTTCTATAACTTGGGTCGAAACTAAAATGACTTGTTTCCCTGCTTTGAGTCGTTCCCGTATGGCGTTCAGGATTTCAATTCTTCTTATCGGAATGTGACCAGCCGAAAGGTGGAATAAGGAATCTTCATTTGCAACATCCTTCATAAGTTGATAAAATTCCAGTGAGTTGCGAATGGTGTTAAAGATGAAAAGGATGGAGGCATCGGATTGACTTGAGAGAACATCCTTAACATGTTTAAGCAACTCTGATAATTTGATTTCACCCGCTGCGTAGAGCGACAGATCAATTTCAATCCTATTGAGCCGATGAAAGAAATAATCATTTTCGTTTCCAAAGACTGCCAATGGCGTTTGTTTTTCCGGAAGTATCACCGGTGGAGTGGCAGTGACAAACAAAAACCGTGTGCCGAAGTATTTGTTTAATCCTTCTGCAACATGTTCAAATGCCCTAATGTATTTGGGTGGAATATTCTGTACTTCATCTAAGATGATTATGCTATTGACAAGATTGTGAAACTTTCTGAACTGGCGGTTACGGTTGGTAAAGATGCTGTCCCACAGTTGAACAAAAGTTGTTACCATGATTTCGTTTTGCCATCCTTCCACCATGTATTCAGTCTCAG
The DNA here is from genome assembly GCA_964502525.1 of uncultured Chitinophagaceae bacterium. Lineage (GTDB taxonomy): Bacteria > Bacteroidota > Bacteroidia > Chitinophagales > CAIOSU01 > DATLYB01. The sequence goes on along the minus strand of CAZCXH010000042.1, from coordinate 12,282 downwards.
CAAAAGATATTTCGTCAAGGCTTTCTTTATAGTTCTCTGAAAGATGATGGTGGACGGTGACTGCTTTCTCAGGAATTCCGTTTTCCTTCAAAATTTGCGAAACGATATTTGCATTCTGGTCAATAATTGAAGTGAAAGGCAGGCAATAAATAATCCGGCAATGATGGTCAGTGGAGTTCTCTCGCAGGATAAGCGCTGCCTTCAGGGCAGCAAATGTTTTCCCCAATCCTGTTGGTAAGGTAATGGAATAAAATGATTGCTCCGGGTTTTGAACAAGGTTTGACAAAATGGTTTGATAAGCCTGCTCTCTCAACGCATCAACAGGGTTCGAGTCTTTGAGGTTTTTCTTCTTGTAATCCTCAATTACAGAAGATGGAATAGTAATCACCTCAAACTCTTTCTTTTCATCGGCAAGCATCACATCCCCCTTATCAGCAGAAAGCAAAAGGGAGTAGAGAAACACACACTTAAAAAACCATTTTATGGTATTTTCTTCTCCAAGCTGCGTGATATGGTTATTGATCTTACGCTGTCGTGTTAATTTTTCAAGTACTGATAAATATCCTTCTGTGCTCCATCGGGCGTTGAACGAATTGACTGTCTCCGCGAACTCTTCTAAATGAAGATTTTCAGCTTGGATTTTGAAAATATTCATCCTGTTCACGTCATCCGGAGAATCGGTGTCAAAGCAAAACAAATGGGTGCCGAAGTTGCCAAGATTGCCATGATGTTTTTGAATCACATGGAAACGTATGAGCATGTCCATATCAATTTCCGTTGCACCTTCGGCACCGAGCATTGCCAGAGCACCGAAATGGGCATGGTGACCAAGTTCATCTTTTGCTATTAGTAATTCACCGGCTTTTTTATTTTGGCTGAGATAACCGTTTAGTTCCTCCCTTTTGATAATGCACTGCTGATTATCATCCAGAATTCTTTTTCTGATTTTGTATTGAAAAAAGGCAGTGGATTTTCCAACATCATGCCATGCAATTAAATTATAGAGAATCTTTTTCAGTTCATCAGGGGGAAAGAGCGATTGTTTTTTACCCGGAAGAATGCCATCCGCAACTTTTTTCAGCCCTTCCAAATGTTGTTGTAGTGTGCGGTCTGGATGCGATAATAACGTTGAGACAATCAAAAGAAAATAATGTTGGGATTCTCTGCGGTTTGTACCTTCCAATATTTCTTGACAAATGCCGTAATGGACTTTCCTGCACGGTCGAAAATCATAGAATCTCTTTCGGTGACATTTCTTTCCATGTCCATTTCGAGAGCATACTGATTCACTTCAACAATTTGATTTCCCTTATAGTAAGTGGAATCGGTGTCAAATTTTACGAACGAATTTTTCGGAATAATAGAATGGATCTCGGTCGCTTGTTTGGTATTGGATTGTTCCTGCCATTCACACTCTTTCACCCAATTAAAATCTGCCAGCAGGTTAGCAAGCCCGAGCGTTGGGGTATAAACGGAGGTATGATTTTTCAAATGCTGGGAAAGATTATTGGTCAGTTCATTGTCTTTATGCTGAAAATAAATCCTGAGTTTCTGACGGCTTATAAATTCCATGAGCGTAGGCTTACGGTTTCCCTTTATCGCCCCGGGTTCACCGGATAGATTCATTGGAATGCGTTGCGTTCTGACAGGTTCTAAAAGCTGCAAGGCAATTTGGCAGTTGCCATTTTGAAATGATTGCAGGTATTGGTTTTTCTCTTTTTCCAATCCGATGATTGCGCCAACCAGCCCATAGATTGCAGTTTTGAAGGGTAGGGGATAGGTAAGGGCAGACGTAGTCATATAAATCTGCTTGTAATGCGCATAGTCTGCCTTCACGTCAAAAATCAGAACACGGTTCATCACTCAAATGTTAAGAGTAACGGCTTTGTAAATTGCTTCATTCAGTTTAAGGCGCTCATCCTGCTTTACCGATACCTTTACTATTTGCGCTTCATGTTTTTTCAGAGCGGCATTTAACCCAGAAATGTTTAAAACCAAATCTGAAATGTCCTGAAACTGGTCAGGCTTCTTGCCGTTCACAGCATCAGGCTTAATCCTATCGGAAGAGAGTAAATCTCCAATGAAAAACCCGGGCTTATAGTCAATTTTAAAAAGCAATCGGGGCATGTGGGTTTTTTTAGAGCGGGAAAGCAGGCTTTGCGTTCCGTTCCATAGTCCTTTTATTAACCAATCAACATCTGCCTGTTTAAGTGATGTGTGTTCAGCCGCATTTTCATTGATAACTCCATGAAAGCCTATCAGACCATAGGTAATATTGTATTCTTCCCTGAAGGTTCTTTGTTCTGCGCCTTCCTTTGTTGCAAACGCTCCGGTACCTTGAATGAAATTTTCCTGGACAGGGTGCAATGACTTTCCCATTCCAAACTGAACCGGTCCTGTAAGGTTGAATTTCTTTTTTTCCACTGCTGAGACTCCGCCAAATAAACGCACGTCAATGAATTTTTCAATGAATTCCGCTTTGTCTTTGTATGATTTTGCTCTTTGTGCTCCGGTCACCGGCATACCTTCTTCATCCCTTATGAAGATGTCACCATTCTTGCCTGAGCCATCAAACCCCTGCGCCATCAACCAATCTCTGACGGTTCGTTTCAGGCGCACATCCGTAACAAGACAATGTCGTGTATCCTCATCCATGCGAGGGCGATTGCCATCCATCGGGTCGCCATTAGGATTAGCTAAGGTTACATCATACAGGAAAACAATTTCGCTGCGGTTTTTAATGTCGGTTTTCATAATAGTAGTTTTTATGCGTTAAGAATTGGAATCTTTGTTTTCCTTTCTCTTCACGCTGGCAATTTCATCAAACTTTCTCTGTAACACCAAGCCGAGCGTGAAGGTAAATGAGATTTCATCATTCTCGATGTCCTGATTGGAAACTATCCAACTGCTTGCAGATTCTTCCAGTTTTTTAACATCGGGATATTCTTTATCATGTTGTTTGAGTTTTATTACAACAGCGGGCAGCAACTTCTTCAACACCCTGTCGTCAATATGCAGGTTGTTTACTTTTTTAAGTATCGCCTGATTAGGCTGAAATGATGCGAGTTTCTGCGTCAGGCAGCCGGTCAAAAACACAGCTTTCTTGTAATCAGAGGAAAAGAAACCCTCGTGTTGTGCAATAAAATCCAAAGCATTTTCTGCACTCTTATCATTTGTTTTATTCATGGCGCTTTCATTTTTATCGTTTGAACTGAATAATCCGATGCTCCTTAAATAGAGGTAAGTAACAAAGCCTTGCTTTACAGAAGAATCGTACTTCCAAAAGTCTTCGTTTCTTCTTTTAAAAAGTACCCTCCATTTGTCAAGCAGAAATTTTCTAAAGACTTTCTCATTCACCCGTCCATTACAGAAAACGGCTTCCATAAGCTTCCAGAAAAACGGATGAGTAAGTTCCTCATCTGCAAAAAAACTTCTGATAGATGAAAGCGTGATGTAGAACTTGTATTTCTCACGATTGGTCAGATGCTCAAAAGCCCTTTCAACTTCTCTTTTCTTTTCAAAGAGCATCCTGATTCTTGAAGGCATCACGTCAGGCATGTGTAGCAATAAGGCAGTTTGCGCCTGACGGTCTTCGTAAAACAGAAATTCATAGTAGATACCGGGTAGCCCCAGTTTTTCTTCCCCGCTTATTTCATTCAATAGTTTCTCATTGCTCATCAACGCTTTTTCGCGCGATTTCTCCGGAGCTTTGAGTGAGTCAATGCTTTTTTCCGCAAAGAGCGAAATGACTTCTGTTGTGGTTTTATCATCAATGGAGGCGATGAAATGCGGCAGAACATAATAGTTTACCTTACCAAAAAACCACTGCTTTAGCTTTTCATCTGCAAAAGCCTTTGCGCCATCAAGTATGGGTATTGCATCTGGTGAAACCGGAAACATTTTATAGGCATCATCTTGGTCAAACCCGTTACGCATGAAAGCTTTGTCATTTACCGTAAACCCAAGCGTGTCAACGAATCCATAAACCGTTCCCTTTATTCCACTCAACGAACATAGACCTTCATCTTTCTTTGCCGTTCCATAGACTTTGTTGTAATAATCTTTATAGGCATTCTCAATGAAAACTTCTTTCATTTCATCAATTTCGCCAAGATACTCACCATTTACTTTGAACGTAATGAGATAACCTGTTCCCTTTGCCGGTTCAAATTCACTTAGAGATTTTTCAATTCGCTGTATTTGGTCTTTGTTTAAAAATTTGTGCCCGTAGTTTTCAATGGATTGCTTGATTTTTTTGGCTGCACTATTATTTAATCTGATTGTAGGAACGATATTAGTTCCGTTAGGTGAGTAGGCTCTAAACAAATATTTTTTTAAGTAAGAAGGCTCTTTTGAAAAATTCTCAATTCGCGGCTCACTGCTTTTCAGTTTTCCGTTTTCAACTTCAAACACCAGCACTTTGGTATTGCTCTCTCTTCCAGCAAATGGATTTTGCCAGGGATGGAAGTATTCAGGATATTTTTTCTCCAGAGCCTTCCCGAGATGGTAGAATGTGGCAATCATCTTAAAATCACTGCGCCAATATCACAAATCCCCCGCACATTTCAAAAAATCAGCAGTAAAAAAAATGAGGTTGTCCGGAACAAGGGGATTGCTTCCCGATATGATCGGGACAGGTCGCTCGTTATTCGCCCGCAATGACGGGTTACCGGATACAGATATTCCGATACGTGCAGTTCACGCAGCGTTCTTTGTATTTCGTGGCGGGCGGAGAATAATTTTTTTCGATGATGTTTTGTTACATTGCTTAAGCAGATTCCATCCCTGCGAGGGATAGAATCTGTAAGACAGAGCTTAACTTTGTGAATAGCAATGAAAAGCAAACCCAAAAAGAACGGCAAAGCGAAAAATGGATTGAGAGAACAAATACTTCAATCCATGCTGTCATCTTTCAGGATAGAAGGCATCCACATTCCCCCTGATGCGGCAGCGGCTGCGCTCAGAAAAGTAGAGCTTAATTTGGGAAAACAGAGCGGATGAGTTCTGCCATCCTGCTGTAATCCTTGTCGGCTGCCTGTTGCACAGCCGATACGTAAAAATCAAACCGCGAGGCATCAATCAGTTCAAACTTCAGCGGACCATATTTTTCTTTTCGCGTCATCAGGTTGGCTAAAATTCTTGCCGTGCGCCCGTTGCCTTCCCGGAACGGATGAATGAAAAGCAATTCGCCATGCACGATGGCGATGTTTTTTATCAAATCATCTTTTGAAGCGTAGTGGTCCGGCAGCCTCGATAAAACATCAGCTTCAAAAGCCTGCATCGTTTGAGGCAGGAATTTGGCGGCAGGAAAAGCGAATCCGCCTTTCGATAAATTTACGTCACGGAATTTACCGGCAAATGAATAGAGGTGGCCGAGCGCCACCTTATGAATATTCTGAAGGTATTTGACGTCAAATTTTGTGTGGGCGGTTAATTGCTCCGTCAGCATGATTTCGGCTTTCAGGAAGCCTTCAAATTCCGACAAAGAAATTTCTTCAACCGTTTTCAACCCCAGCAGGTTCGGTAATAATTCACCTTCTCTCTCCGGTAATTGGTATTTCATTTGAAGAAAACAAATATACCGCTTCGCGCCAAGAGAGAGTTTACTACTTAATGCAGATGTTCCGGTACGTGCAGTTCACGCACCGCTCTTTGTATTTGGTAGCCGCAGGGAAAAAATTTCTTTCGATGATGTTTTGGATTTGACCGATGCTGTGTTTCACGTATTCGATGTCGTCAAACTTCACTGACACGGTTTCAATCCTGTGCTGCGAGCGCGTGTAAACGATGAACCCGCGCTCTACGATGGCTCCTTTGAAGTTGGCTTCGATGAGCAGGGCATAGCAGTAAACCTGTGTTTTGTAGGTGTTGAACAACGTGCCTTTCCATTCGGCAAATTTGTAGTCGAGCGGGGCGTAGGTGCCGTCATCAAGCAGCAGCACTTCATCAATCCTTCCGCGCAGTGTGTCGGTAGTGAGGTATTGGTCGAGCCACTTCTCTTTCACGCCAAGCCGCTTGCGCAGGTAGTCTTTGTTTTGCTCCAGCTTATCATCATGCATCTCCCGACCGCGCATCACTTTGTAATGCTTCTCTTCGTATTGAGGGATGCCAAGCACATATTCAAAATACGTGAAACGGGGGCAGTAGAGGTATTCGATGATGTGGGAGGGGGTTAAGGTCACTTTAATTTCGAGTTTCGGGTTTGAGAGTTTCGAGTTTTAGAATACATGGTTCGACTCCGCTCACCATGACAAAGTGCTTTTATCTTGTTCAATCTATGTTGTCGGCCTGAGCGGAGTCGAAGGCTGCCAATAGAATCTTGTTGAATTAAAAAAACAATGATTTCACCTCATCGGTGACGAATTTTTTATCGAATGCCTGCCCCAATAAAACGGTTTGCCCCAATTCGTCTTTGCTCATGGGAAACATATAGACTTTGTCTTTATCAGTATCAATCAAGTCCTGCATTTTTAACTTGAGCGAATCTTTCTGATGGCGATCGAGCCTGCCGATGAAAGCGGAGTATTGAACGCGATAAAGCCCTGATTGCAAGCACGCCTTGGCTACCTTGCTGCGGGCTTTGTCTTCCTGTATGTCATAAATGACCCAGATGATCATGATTAATTGAATTTTATGTCAGGGCTAAATTCCAGCGTGGGTGGCGGTTGGATTAACCCCGCCTTTAAAGGCGGGAGAGCATGGACTATGATAAGGGCTTCAGCCATGACTTTATTTGATGAGTTGATTGGCAAATGAGTGAGCTTCCAGTTGAATGATGTGATGGCGCGTAAGGTTGCGCCCCTTGAAGCGCACCTGGTTTTCATCAAAATGCTGATTGAATGTTTCTATGATGACCGGCTTGCCTTCTGCATTCAGAGATATGCCGTTGGCGATGGGCGAAAAGAAGCTGTCGCGCACGGTTTTGGAGGAGAAGAATTTAAAAACGGCTTCATCGGCAAAAGCGCGAAACGGCTCGATGAAATCAAACACCATGCTTTTTTGATTATAGTCATCACGGTGCATGAAGCCGAGATAAGGGTCAATGCCCGCAATGATGAGCGCCTTTTCCACTTTGCCATAAAGAATTCCGTAGCAATAATTCAGACAGGCATTGAAAGCGTCTTTGGCAGGGCGGTAGCTGCGCCCGTTAAATTTGTATTTAGGAGGAATCAGTTCGCTGAGCGTTTGAAAATAGAGCCTGCCAGCGGTGCCTTCCCACCCGCGCAGTGTTTCATCAATATCGTCAATTTTTGTCGCGGTGATTTCATCCACTTTTGTTTTGTAGCTGAGTAGTTCATTTACTGTGCTGTCAATCAATTCACCCTGAAGTGAGCGGTGTTTTTTCAAGTCTTTCAGCAGATCAACCTGGTTGTTGATTTTTGCTCCAATCCATTGTTTTGTCCAAAAAACACCCTCTCCATTCAGGCTTGCTTCCAACTGGCGCTTGCGTATTTTGGTGGTGCTGCCATGCTTGCTGTGCCACACGCGTCCTGCAGGCGAACCGTTATTTTCCATAAAGAGGATATCAATGTTATTATGCAGAGCAAGAAACACGGCATCCGTGCTGAACGCAGCCGAACGCGGCATAATGATGCTTCTTACCTTATGTGCGGCAAAATGATGCTTATTGTAGGGTGTTTCTTTGTTTCCTGAAGGCACACGCACCTCAAACATATCATCTTTGATATGGACGTAAGTGCCGGGCGTGTTGATATAAAGGTCCATTTGCTGCTGGAACGCTTTACCAGCAAGGTTTTGGTTACATAAAGAAAGAATATTTATAACGGGCAGGCAAGAAATTGAAGGAAAGTTTAAGGGCGGATGGCAAGGGGCTTTGGAAAACAGATTGCTGCTGAACCTCCGACACGGGCGTTGCTAGTTCAAAACACATGGCAGAATGGAGACATGCAAGCGCTATTTCCATATGATGTGTTAAGATTGTTAAGATAATACTTCGGTGGTTTTTTTACGTCAGGGCGGGTAATCGGCATCTCAGTGCTCAGTAATCAGTATATTAGCATCCGAAATCAGCAAATCACCGAATTAACCAATTAGCCATGTTCGACTCTCCGAAAAAATACATCCTCACCCGCGCGCGGTCGCTGCCTATTCACCAATGTTACATCACGGCAAACTGGCATGATTCGGGCATTGCGACCATTGTGGTGGCAAGGCGCCACACCAACGGTCACTTCACTATCGGCACTTATTTAGTGGATTTGTATTGCTTCGGAGTGAAAGACACCGGCTATTATTTCAACACGGGAAAGGACGAGTTGGATGAAATTCTGGAAAGATTCCAATCAAACGGGCTGGCAATGAATCCCTGTGATTATGCCGTGGCGCATAACGTGATTTACGGGGCCATCGAGTTTGCGGAGGAGTACGGCTTCAAGCCGCACAAAGAGTTTGCCGTCACCAAATTCATCCTCGAGGAAGATGACGAGCGGGTGGAGTTGATTGAATACGAGTTCGGGATGGACGGCAAGCCGTGCGTGTTCGCGGATGCGGAACATCCGCAGAAGGCGGTCATTGCGCAGTTGGAGAAAACCGCGGGCAAGGGCAACTTCGAGGTGATTTATGTGGACGAATTGGAGGACGATGATGATGAGGATGATGATGATGATGATGAGTTGGATGAATTGGATGAGGAGGAAGAATATGAAGAATATGAAGAAGATGAATATGATGAATATGATGAAGATGACGAGTTTGATTTTGCGAACTGGACGGAGCAGCAGTGGCAGGATTACATTGACCGGAAAAAAGAGGTGCCTGAGAAATACGTGCCTGTGATGGTTGACGCGATTTTCGGCATCGTCACCGCAAAGGACAACATGCCCGACAGCATATATCTTGCGGGAGAATTTTTGGATAAGTTCACTATCGTTGATGAGCCGGTGGACATTGGCTATAAGGCGGGAGCGGACGAGAAGCGGGACATGGAAGAACTGATTGCAGCAATGGAAGGCGGAGATGAAAAAGATGCTCCGAAGCATATCGCCATGCTGAATGAGCGCCTTGCGAAGTTTCCGCATAATCCGCTTTACTATGATTTACTGGGCAACGCTACTTACTTTTCAGGCAACAAGGAAGCCGCGCTGGAAATTAAGCGCGAAATGATGCGGAGGTTCCCGGATTGCTATCTGGCAAAATTGAAATGCTGCACATTTCATATTCTTATGAAAACGTCCGATGAAATACCCGCGGTGTTGAATAATGCCGTTGATTTGGAGCATCTGCCTGACAAGGAGAAATTTACGGTCTATGAGATGATGCTCTATTGCTCCGTGCTTTGCCAGTATCATCTTCATAAAGATAATTTGAGGCTTGCTGATGTCTATTACAACGCTGCCAAAATGCTTCACCGCGAATATGATGTGGAGCCGTTTGATAATTTTATCGAGCAAACCTTCCTGCAGGTTGTGACGAGGAAAGCGAAGTATTTAGAGAACATGAAGTCTGAGAATGCTTCAGCGGGATAAATTAGGGTGAGTTATGGATTAAATCATTTAAGGTCGCCCCTTTGTGGATATGAAAATCAATGCCTTGCGTTTTTTACTCACGTAAGGGCAGTTCTAAAAATTCTACCACTTACTCCCTCTCCTTTTGGTGCTTGCCTGTGCACACATCTTTTTAGAATATCCAGTGGACAAAGGTTTTGCCCTTCTTTTGTCTCAGCCTCACCTCCGCCCCCTCTCCGGAAGGAGAGGGGTGTCCGAGCCATCTTGCCAAAGAACAGGAATCAGTAATTTTTGCCGGGATAAGGAAAACTGTCCTGACACCTTCTCCCTGCCCGTCCGGCAGGCGGGCTTTGGAGAAGGGCAGGATGAGGCTTGCCCGGCAAGGATGAGGGCTATTATTACTAAAAAATTAAATGTGTGCATTGGCAAGATCCACTTGGAGAGGGGGCGGGGGTGAGGCAAGATTAAAAGGCAGGACTTAGATGGAATTTTCGCTTTGAAAAATGCACCCACCCCAACCCCTCCGAGGATCCGAGGAGGGGAAAAATGAAGTGCATCGTTATCAAATGACATGTTGCTTTGACAAAAGTCGCTTTGTGAACGGGAAGTGAGGGGTGGGTTATCCCTCAACTCATAGAAAGAAAAATATGCGAAGGGCAGTTTTGCATAAGGGCAGTTCTAAAAATTCTACCGCTGTCACCCTCTCCTTCTGGAGAGGGAAGGGGTGAAGCGGTCAAAAGAACAATTTTTAGAACTGCCCATAAGAACCTTTCGGTCTTCTATAATGCCAACAGAAATCAAATTTTTATTGCTGCAATTCTGGATAACAGGCAGAATTGGATGAAGATTGTTTCGCGTTTGTGATTGCTCCCTCTTGTTTGATTTACTGCCCCCCGCCCATGCCATCCGCCTTTGCCCTGCGCGGGGCGGGGATGCTCTTGGAAAATTTTTAAGAAACCCTCTTTACTCAATTGGTGAGGAAGTTTTAGATTTTTCAATCGCTAAAACAGAGCAAGAAATAAGCATTCCAAGCCATCGGTTGGAGCTTGATGTTGTTTCATCAGGCTTTAATAACTCATTTGATTCTCATTCAATCTCAGAGGAACAATTTAATAACTGAGCAAGCCGCGTGAGCGGGCGAAGTGGAAACCCCGCAGCCGCAGCGTTGGCATTGAGCGCTGGTGCGAGGAGTTGTAATGAAGCACGCGACCCGGCAGCGCGCTGACTTTGTGTGCCTGCAAGGCGGGGCACGCCCTTTGTGTTGCAAGGTTGCGCCTTGCAGCCATTCATCATTAATCCTCCGGCATTGCGAGCCAAGTGCTGGCAGATAGCCGGCAATGAACACCCTTGCCGGCACGGAGGTGTCTCGCGGAAATGTTGTCCTGTAAATTTTAAAACCGCGCTTACGTGAAACAATACCTGCGCTGAGGGCAAAAGAATTTTTGTAACCTTTTCATCCCTCGTCTTCTCTAACCATGTATTAACTAACCAAAATTTCAAAAAATGAAAAACACAAATTCAAATCAAACCATCACGGCTAATGCCACCATGCACGAACAGAATAAGTTAATGACAGTGCTGAAACGGTTCAAGCTGAAAATGACAGTCATGCTGATGCTTGCCGCTGTGTTATTTATGACACAGGGTTGCAAGGAAGATGAAGTTGCCGCAGACCCGCTCAGCAGCCCGGAATATGTCGCGCTGAATGGCGCCATGCGGAAACTGTGGTCTGACCACATGCAATGGACCTATGCCACCGTTGACGCCTACTTTAATAATCCAGACGGACTTCAGGCGCAGCTTGACAGGCTGCTGCAGAATCAGGCGGATATCGGCAACGCCATTAAACCTTATTACGGTGATGCGGCAGGCGACACGCTGACCTCCTTGCTCAACGAGCATATCAATCTGGCTGTGCCGGTTTTGGAAGCAGCAAAAAATGGCGACAACACAGCATTGAGCGCGGCATCGGCAAACTGGTATGCCAATGCGAAAGAAATAGCAGATTTTTTATCTGCGGCAAATCCTTCCAACTGGCCGCAGCAGGATATGGAACATTCCATGGAACATCACATCGAAACAACCACCACCTACGCGGTTGACCTGCTGGGGAAGGATTATACCAATGCCGTTATTCATTTTGACGAAGCGCATAATCACATGATGGAAACGGCAGACCTGCTTGCAAAAGGAATCGCTTTGCAGTTTCCTGACAAATTCTGACGGGAAAATGTTCAAAATCAAATTCTTAAAAACAAAAACATGCATAAAATGAAAAATACAAATCAGCAACAAATTTTAAATCAGGTGTTCAACCTGCTGAAGTACACGTTTGTAATTGTACCGATTGCTGCGGGAGCGGATAAATTCACCAACCTGCTTACCAACTGGGAGCAGTATCTGAACCCCACGCTGGCAGAAATGCTTCCTTTTTCAGCCTCCACATTCATGATGATTGCGGGAGTTATTGAAATAATTGCCGGAGTCATTGTGCTGAAAAAAACTGAAATTGGCGGCTATATTGTGGCAGCATGGCTCACGGCAATCGCGCTATCTTTATTGGCGGGTTTCACCTACGCGGATGTGGCGGTGCGCGACTTGGTGATGGCGGTTGCGGCTTTTTCCATGGCAAGGCTATCTAAAATTGCAGGGTAAACATGACACTCAATAAAGAACTTACCGAGACGGAAATTATTGAACGCATTTGAAGGGAGATAAATCGCTTTACGAAATCATCGTAAGGCGGTTTAACCCCTATCTGTATAAAACCGGCAGGTCGTACAACTATAATCATGAAGACACGCAGGATTTGATGCAG
>CAZCXH010000041.1:0-32750 GCA_964502525.1 uncultured Chitinophagaceae bacterium | reverse complement strand
CGAACACCACCACCACGCGGGCGAGTATTTCCCGCATCTGGGTTTTAAAGCCTGACCGCAGGTCAACATCCTTCGCGTTGTAGGCAATGGCGTCAATATCTTTTTTTCTCGCTATAAACACCGCCCGCTCGTTGTGGAATTTCTGCGATATAATGGTAAATCTCTCCTGCCCGAAAACCTCCTTGCAGCGTATCACCGAATCAAACGTGCGGAACCCCGCGTAGTCGAGATGGATGAGGCTGTCGGGGACGCCCATCTTGCGCAGTTCCCTTCTCATCTCGCGCGGCTCGTTATAGCTTGCAACACGGTTGTCACCGCTCACGATCACGCGGTCAATCTTTCCGGCAATGTAAAGGTCTGCAGCCGCCTGCAGGCGGTATTTGAAAAACAGGTTTTCACCGCCATCCTTCAGGTATTTGCTCGTGCCGAGCACCAGCCCGACACGGTTTTCCGGCAGGTTGTCAAGATTGTCGTAAATGCGCGAGCTGTAGCTCTGCGTGACGGCAAGGTTGCACGTCAATACTCCAAGGAGGAGGATGATGAAGATGACGATTATTACCCAGAGCGATGTTCTCATTTCTTTACATATCCGAAGTTATACCAAGAGTACGTCTCTTTCCTTCGGAAATTCGACTACTCATGGTATAACAAATAATGTCAGCTTTCAAGCTATTTGTAATAATTCTGTCATAAACACAAGATTATTCAAAAACCGCTTTGCTGCATAATAACTTGCACCGTATTAATAATTTAAAACCTAAAATAAAATTCAAAACCTAAAATGAAAAAATTTATTGCATCCAACATCCTGCTTTCAACCTTTCTTTTCCTCAACGCGCAAACAGCGGTGAATGACAGCATCAGCATGGGAGCCGGTTATGCCAATATGGTTTACTACAGCTTAGGTTCTGGCGCGAAAGCCTCAGCGCCCGCAACGGGCTGGGACCTGCAGATTTGGACCAACCTGATGTCTGCATCCATCCGAACCAATGACAACAATGCCACGGACGTTCAGCTCTACCAGTTGCAGAACAGCGATACCTCCGCATGGTCAACGGTTGACACCAACGGCATGGTTCCTATTTACAATACGGACACATCGTGGGAAGCGAGCGCATTCAACGCCAACCAAACCGGGCATCCCAACTACGGATGGGGAGTTTATTCCGGGGCGGGCAATCTCACGGGCGTAAAGATTTTTGTAATAAAAATTCCAAACGAAAAATTCAAAAAAATATGGGTGAAGCGGCTCGTCAGCGGAGATGAATATGAGTTTTTAGTAGCCGACCTCGATGGCTCCAATGATACCACGTTCACTATAACGAAGACCGGCTTTTCATCAAAAGCATTTATCTATTATTCGCTTGATTCCATGCAGGTGAAGAATGTGGAGCCTCCCACCACCGATTGGGATATTGTCTTCAGAAGATACTGGGCGGTTGACACCGCCTATGTGGTTGCCGGGGCGTTGTCTCATCCTGACGTGCTGGTAGCCGAAGCGCGTGGCGTGAGTGTGTCCTCAAATGATTATTCTAATGTTGCCTTTAATTCAAACACCGCTGCAATCGGCTATGATTGGAAAATATTCAATATGAATGTGAATCCGCCCGGGTGGGAATTAGCCGATTCGCTTGCTTATTTCGTGAAAGCGCAGGATGGATATATTTACAAGATCGCATTCACCGGTTTCGGGGGATCAGGCAACGGCAAGGTGGTTTTCAGCAAGACGCAGTTAGATACCTACGCCACCTCTGTGGCTGAGGTTTCAAACATCCGCACTCTGGCGGTTTATCCAAATCCTGCCATTGACGATGTGCAGGCAATTTTTTCGCTGCAATCGGAGACTAAAGTCACCATCGAGATTTTCGATTTGTCAGGAAAAAGTCATTTAACGGCACACCCTCTGGCGCATGCGGGCCTCAACGTCCTAACTTTGCGCCCGGAAGCATTGGCACAGGGCTTTTACCTGCTTTCGGTGGACGATGGAAACAACAGGATCACTTGCAAGTTTGTCAGGAATTAACCGGAAACCTGACAGGTCTTTAAGACCTGTCAGGTTTGGATCTGCGGCAATTGTATTGGTTGGATTGATTGCAGTTCACTGCTTCTTCGGACTTAGCTCTGCATGCTCACAATCCCGCACGCTCACCGTTCTGAGCGTCAGGGACAGCCTTCCGGTTTCAGATGCGTATGTGATTTTCCAGGAAATAATTGAAAGAGGGGAAAAAAAACAAAAAGCTGCGGTATTCACCGGAGCGGATGGAAAGGCTGAAGCGCCATTTGCGGATGAAGCGGTTGTGAAAATCTTCCTGCTCGGTTTCAAGGATGCCACCGACACGCTGCTGGCTAATGAATCAAAAACTATTTATATCCATCCTTTCAACATTCCTATCGAAGAGGTGGTGGTTACGGCTCAATACACTCCGGGCGATCTTGCTCATTCCGTGTATCCGGTGGAGGTGATTAAAAAAGATGCGATTGAAAAGAGGGGAGCCGCCAATCTCAGCCAGGCGCTCGCGCAGGAATCGAACATCAGGATCTCGCAGGACAACATCCTCGGAAGCGTGATGACCATGCAGGGGCTGGGAGGACAGCAGATCAAAATAATGATGGATGGCATCCCCGTCATCGGCAGGGAAAACGGCAACATTGATATCAGCCAGTTGAATTTGAATAACGCTAAGCGGATTGAAATCATAGAAGGTCCTGTCTCGGTTCAATACGGCACCAATGCCCTGGGCGGTGTGGTGAACATCATTACCGATCACAGCAGGAATGACGGATGGAGCGCCCGTCTCAATGGATACTACGAAAGCGTTGGTGTTTACAATGCCGATGCGGGATTCGGTTTCGGGAAGAAAAAACATTCATTCGACTTGTCGGGAGGCAGAAATTTTTTTGACGGATATTCTGAAGTGGATACCATGCGCTTCAAGGAGTGGAAGCCGAAAGAGCAATATTTCGGGATGCTCCAATACGGTTACAGCCTCAGGCGGCTTAATCTTAGCCTTACGGGCAATGCCTTCTATGAAAAAATTACCGACAGGGGCAAGCCCCGTCCGCCATACGACATCTCGGCTTTTGATGACTACTACTACTCGCAGCGATACAGCGGAGCCGCATCCCTTGACGGGGAAATCCTCGAGAACCACTATCTCGACCAGGTGTTTGCTTATTCATATTATTCGCGAATCAGAAACTCCTACTACAAAGACCTGGTGACGCTTGAAAACACCATGACCGCCAATCCCGGTGACCAGGACACCACCAGGTTCAGCTCATATCTCGTCCGGGGGTTCGTAAGCCGCAACAAGCCGGAGAAAATTTTCAATTACCAGATAGGATATGACATTAATATTGATTATGGCGAAGGCGGCAAAATGGAAGCGGGCAGCCAGATGATCGGAGACTACGCGATTTTTTCGAGCTTCAACTTCAAGCCGGTGGAAGAGCTTGCTTTGCAGGCGGGTATCCGCTGGTCATACAACACCGATTACATGGCGCCTGTCACGCCATCGTTCAATCTCAAGTGGTCGCCAACGAAGGAGTTAACCATCAGAACCTCCTATGCGCGCGGGTTCAGAGCGCCTTCGCTTAAAGAGCTGTACCTCGATTTCGTTGACCTCAACCACGACATTCACGGCAATCCCAACCTTGAAGCGGAAAATTCGCACAACGTGAGTTTCAGCCTTGGCTATGACCATAAGATGAACAAGCATAAGTTGGGTATCGCTCCCTCGTTTTACTTCAATGACGTCAACAACCTCATTGCGCTGGCGGAACTAGGGATCTGGGAATATACCTACGTCAACGTTGAAAACATGATGACCATGGGATCATTTCTCGGCTTAAAATACAGCTATGATGATTTTAACTTTCTTGTGAACGCGGGATACTCAAGCCAGAAGCAGGACGAGAGCGGAAGTTTTTATTACAGCCCGGAAGTGTCAGCACAGGCAGGCTACCTCATCCCAAAAGCATTGATCACGGTATCTGTTTTCAATAAGTTCAACGGGAAGCAAACATTTTTCATTTTTGATGAAGACAGCGGCATTGCCGGAAAGGAATTGGATTCCTATAATATTTTGGACGTGTCGCTCAATCGCCAGTTTTGGGGCAAGCGGATCAGCCTGACGGCCGGAGTGAAAAATATTTTGGATGTGAACAATGTCGGCAGCACGGGCGGGGGAGGCATCCACAGCGGACCGGGCGACTTCACAAGCATAGCCTGGGGCAGATCGTTTTTTGCTTCGCTGAAATTTACGTTTGAAAAGAAATGACGTTAGAGACTGTTTAAAATTAAAAATAGAACGCAGATGACGCAGAAAAATAGGATGGCCACAGATAAAACAATCAGCGATTATCTGCATAATCCGCGTCATCAGCGTTCTATTATCATTCTGTTATTATGAATTTAATTTAAAATTAAACAGCCTCTTAGATATGAGACGTGAGATGTTAGATGTTAGAAAATTAGTTTACAGTTTACGGTTTATCCGCCAAAGGACGGATTCGCGGTGGCGAACGGTTTATCCGCTGAAGGACGGATTCCGTTCCGAACGGAGTTACGGAATCCGTCATTTTGCGGATCACTTTGTGCGGAACAATTGGTTTTGGTTTCAACCGGAAACCGTAAACCGTAAACCGGAAACCGTAAATCGTAAACCGGAGACTGTTGCCTTAGTTGCTTTCATGCTCCTTTTTTTCAGCGCTTGCCTCAAGGAGGAAGAACCGGTAACTCCTCCAAACATGCAGGGCAATGTTGAAACGGCTCAAATCCCGATGGGTAAAGATTACAGCAAGCAGTTTTTTTTCGACCTTGGAACGAATAGCGTTGTAAGCTCCAATAACAAAACCGATTGGGACCTTGCGTTTGAATGCGGCACGGATGACTACCACATCTTTCTGAACTCATCGAAGCTCATGTTCGCATCGAACACATTCCAAACGGATTTTACGCTGGTAACAAGCGCTGACAGTTTGCTCTGGACGTGGGATGTTGCTTCCGGCAATTCCGACTCCACCGCAATAGGGGAGTGGGGCAATTATGCCGACAGGAACGTGATTTCCCATCGTCATGTTTATCTCATCCACCGCGGGAAGGATGCTGCCGGCAGCGATATTGGAATAAAGAAATTGGTTTTAGGCTCGCTGCTCAATGATACATACACCATCAAATTCGCCAACCTTGACGGCACGGACGAGCATATTATGGAAATCAGCAAGGACAATGATTTCAGCCGGGTTTACTTCTCTTTCGATAATGGTGGAGAGATAAAAACGATTGAGCCTGCAAAAGACGCATGGGATATCGAGTTCACCGTTTACACTCACATCTTCAGCGAAACTCCTGACAACATCCAGCAGCCCGACACGCTCATCCCTTACCTGGTGACGGGAGTTCTTCAAAATCCCGATGGTGTTGCGGTGGCGGAATACTTCAACAAGCCGTTTGCCGATATTACGCTGAATGAAGCGATGAACCTGGGTTTCGTGGAAGGAAATATTGACGTGATTGGCTACGACTGGAAATACTTCAACTTCGAAGCGGTAACGTACGATGTTCTGCCAAACCGGGCTTACATTATCCGCGATACAGAAGGATATTTGTACAAGCTTCAGTTCATTGACTTCTACAGCACAACCGGGGAGAAAGGGTATCCGAAGTTTGAGTTTCAGAGGTTGTAACGGTCAAACCTTACAGGTTTCTGAAACCTGTCAGGTCTGTGCAAAACCCTGAAAGGTTTCGATTGAACGGACGTAAATCAGCATCTTATCCTGGCTAAATTCTTTAGCTTTACGTCCGCTTTTGTAAATGTAAACCAATGAAAAAGTTCCTGCCGGTCTTTGCATTGTCAATCCTGCTGGGCAAGCCTGTTTTGCCGCAATGCGTTGTCACCGGCTCCGCATTGCCCGATATTATTGTCTGCGGTGATTGCGCAGAGTTGTCAGCTAACGGACGCGGGCAGGGGCAGATCGTTTTCCAGGAAAATTTCAATTCAGGCGCTCCAACCGGATGGTATTTCACGCAGCAGGGGCGCTTTGACAATCCCTGCAGCCCATCGGGGGTTGACGGAACCACCCACATCTGGATGGGCAACACTTCTGCTGTTCCCCGTTCGCTGGAAACCATTGCTTATAATTTTTCGACTGCCACAAGCGGAGTTTCTATTTGCTTCGACATGCTCTTCTCCACGCAGGGCATGACTGCCCCGTGCGAAGGTCCCGATGAGCCTGACGAGGGCGTGTATCTTCAGTACAGGATTGGCAGCGGTCCGTGGATCAACATTCATTATTTTGATCCGAACGGTGGATATGATCCTCAATATATTAATTGGAACAACTGGTGTTTTCAACTGCCTCCTGCCGCAATCACCGCTAACGTTTCCATCCGCTGGTTCCAGGATAATGATTCGGGCGCTGACTACGATCATTGGGGAATTGACAACGTGGTGATCTATTATAATGATCCGAGCTATGTCATCACCTGGATTCATGACGGCTATAGCATTCCTGCGCCCGGAGGGGTTAATCCCACACCGGTTTGCCCCCGCGCAACTACCGATTACCCCCTGGTGATGACGAATAATACCCATACGTGCAGGGACACGGTAAGGGTGGTGGTGGAAAGCCCGATAGTGATTGTTGATGCGGGAAATGATACAACCCTTTGCGCGGGTGAATGCGCAACGCTGAATGGAACGGCTAAAGTGATCAGAAGCCCGGGCGGGCCGAAAACTTATGTCACCACTGAGCCGGATACGATTACTTCAGCATTCGGAGGCTTGGTTCCGGGCGAAGTAAACATCAATGTTACCAGGCTGAACATGACTAATATAACGGGAGCCAATGGCATTGTTCAGGTCTGCATTGATTCCGCCTCAGCGTATGATCAGGTAATCTTCCCGGGATTGCCTCCGCTGATTCCTCCAATTATTCTTGATTATAATTTGAGCCAGTTCTCATTCGAGTTGCTTTGCCCTGACGGCAATGTGGTAACGCTTATTCCTGCAAGCTCGCTGGATACCACGAGCAATGACCTTGCCGGAACATGTTTTGTGCCATCGGGAGGCGCTGCCATTACTTCATCGGGCGAGCCATATACGGGAAATTTCAATCCCGGCCAATCGCTTGGAAATATGAACGGATGCACGGCAAACGGCATCTGGAAGCTCAGGATTTCAAGCATCTTCGGACAAGCCATCATCAAGGGATGGTCCATCACATTTAATGATATTGAAATAAATTACCCGGCTGATTTTTCATGGAGTCCCACCGCCAACATGACCAACTCCAATACACTGACTCCAACCGTTTGTCCGCCTTCATCTCAGAATTACACGCTCACTGCTCAAGACACTGCAGGATGTGTTATCGAGTCCGATATAGTTGCGGTGAATGTCACGCAAACCTGCTGCAATCTTTCATTCACCGGCACATCGGTGAATGCAACCTCATGCGTAACTCCGAATGGGAGCATCAGCATCACGGTTAATTCTGGCTCGGGTGGTTACTTGTTTGCATGGGATGACAACGCTTCAACACAAAATCGCACTGCACTTTCAGCCGGAACCTATTCGGTAACCGTAACCGACACGATGCAAAATTGCCAGCGTGACACTTCTTTCATCATCACCGGTCCGGTTGGTCCTCAAATTATTGACGTCACGGTGACGCATGAGTCATGCAACGGCTACAACGATGGAACCGCCAGCGCCAGCGCTGCGGGAGGTACCGGCAGCCTGAGTTATTCATGGAGCACATCGCAAACCGGCCAATCCATTTCCAATGTTCCGCCTGGCGCGCATTCCGTGACTGTTACCGATGCCAGCGGATGTTTCGATGTGAATGCGTTCATCATTAATCCCGGACTTTTCTGCTGCACGCTGCAGGTTTCAAATTCCGTGGTGCAGCCCAACTGCGGGCAAAGCAATGGCGCGATAACGCTGACGGTTGCCGGTTCAGGCAATTATTCTTTCAGTTGGAGCAACAGCGCCATTACAAAAGACATTGCAAATCTTTCAGCAGGAGTTTACTCAGTAACCGTCAATGACATTGGCCAGAATTGCAGCAGCACGATTTCAGTAAACCTTTCCAACTCGAATGCGAACGCGCCAGTCATTGACAGCATCGTTGTAACCGTTGAACCCTGCGCGGGCGATAACGATGGCGCTGCGACAGTTTTTGCATCCGGTGGAAATGGCGCGCTGTCCATTCTGTGGAGCAACAATGACACCACCGCAACAATTACAGGGCTTGCGCCCGGCACTTATTCCGTGTCCGTCAGCGACACGCTCGGATGCCAGGCGTTTGGATCCGATACGCTGACCATTGGTCCGGTATGCTGCAATCTTCAGTCGTCAGCGACAAAAGTTGATGCGGCCTGCAATGCGGCTGATGGCGCAATAACCATCACGGTTGATCCCGTTTCCGGAACTGCGCCATTTCAATACAGCATTAACGCCATCAGTTTTGCGGGCGCCAACCAATTCACCAACCTTTCACCCGGAACCTATTATCCTGCCGCGAAGGACGCAAACGGCTGTACGGATGTTGACACGATTGCCATCGTTGAAGCAAACAACACGATCGTCATTTCCACGCAATCAAATCCGATTACATGCTTCGGTGATAATGATGGCATGGCGCAGGTGGATACTTCGGGTGGAAATCCTCCGCTGAACATTCAGTGGTCAAACAACTCGACAGGCAAAACCATCATCAACCTCGCCCCCGGCAAATACTATGTAACCGTAACGGATCAGCTTAATTGCCAGCGCAAGGATTCGGTAACCATCACCGAACCCGCTGAGGTTATTGTTGACCTTGGTGGACCGTTTGATTTTTGCATCGGTGACAGTGTTGCTTTAGGCGCAGGCAGCTTCGCTCAATATGTGTGGTCAACCGGAGATTCGATTGGTTCAATTGTTGTCAGGCAGCCGGGAGATTATTCTGTTACCGTTTATGATGCCGATGGGTGCTACGATTCAAGCACAGCAAGCGTGACGGTGAACTCAATCCCGACTGTTGATGCGGGGCTTGATTCCACCATCTTCAACTTCGAAAGTGCCGCGCTTTCACCGGCAGTGAGCGGGGTTGTAAATACTTCCGGTTTTGAGTGGACACCGGATGTTGCCTTAAGTTGCGTCAAATGTCAAAATCCGGCAGCCTCGCCTGATTCCACGATAAGATATTTTTTGAGATACACCGACAATAATGGCTGTTCTGACACGAGTTCTGTTTTGATCACTGTTATAGATGCGGATTTTTACGCAGTTGTTCCGAACGCCTTTTCACCGAATACCGATGGCATCAATGACATCCTTCTTGTATATCATGAAGGCGTGAAAAACCTTTCATTCAGGATTTTCAACCGATGGGGCGCGCTGATTTTCGAAACGCACAGCCTCAGCGGAGGATGGGACGGCAGTTTCAAAGGCAAGCTGCTTGAGCCGGATGTTTTTGCCTATTATCTGGATGTGGATTTTTTCAATCTCGAATCGAGGCGCATAAAGGGAAGCGTGACGTTGTTAAGATAATCGCAGATTATTAATCCGGGTAAATCATATTTGTCAGCGTCATCTGCGTTCTATTTCTGATTTTAAACAGCCACAGAATAGTACAAGTTGTTCAGCGGGAAGGCGTAACCCGCAAAACAGCGGCAGTTTTCCATAGATTTGCTTTCGTGAAAATCCTCATCAAAAACATTAAGCAACTTGTTCAGGTCGAAACCAAACAGCGCCAACTGGCGAAGGGTGAGCACATGCGCGAGCTGCCTTCAATGGAAAATGCGTGGCTGCTCATCAACGATAATCTGATTGAAGATTTCGGATTCATGGACGAATGTCCTGAAACGGGCGACATCGTTCTCAATGCCGAAGACAAGATGGTGTTTCCCTGCTGGTGCGATTCGCATACCCATCTTGTTTATGCCGGAAGCCGCGAGCACGAATTCGTTGACCGCATCGCGGGCGCAACCTATGAGGAGATCGCAAAGAAGGGCGGGGGGATCCTCAATTCTGCGAAGAAGTTGAACAATGTTTCTGAGGAAGAACTCATTGCGCAATCATTGCCGAGGCTCAGGGAAATAATGCTTCTCGGCACCGGTGCGGTTGAAATCAAAAGCGGGTACGGGCTTACGGTGGAAGGCGAGATGAAGATGCTGCGCGCAATCAAAAAGATCAAAACGCTTTCACCGCTCACCATCAAAGCAACTTTTCTTGGCGCTCATGCATTACCGGAAGCATACAAAAAAAACAGAAAGGGATATATTGATTTAATTATTAAGGAGATGCTTCCGGTCATCAAGGAAGAACGGCTCGCTGATTTCATTGACGTGTTTTGCGACAAGGGATTTTTCACGCCAGATGAAACCGAAGTCATCCTCGAAGCCGGCTTGGCAGCGGGACTGAAGCCCAAAATTCATGCAAACGAGTTGGGACTGAGCGGAGGGGTGCAGGCAGGAGTAAAACATAAAGCTGTTTCAGTTGACCACCTTGAACACCTCGGTGAAGACGAGTTGAAAGCGCTCGCAAAATCTTCAACCATACCAACACTGCTGCCGTCCACCGCATTTTTTCTCGGGATGAAATATGCGGATGCGAGAAAAATTATCACTGCGGAACTTCCTCTGGCGCTCGCTTCTGATTACAATCCCGGTACCTCGCCCTCAGGTAACATGCAGTTTGTGATTGCCCTCGCTTGCATCCAAATGAAAATGATGCCGGAGGAAGCTGTTAACGCAGCGACTATCAATGGCGCCCATGCCATGCTCGTGCAGGATGAGTTGGGCAGCATTGCGAAGGGGAAAAAAGCGAATGTCTTTATCACCAAGCCGATCCCTTCCATTGCTTATTTGCCTTATTCATTCGGCAGCAACCTTGTTGAAACCGTTATCATCAACGGTAAAGTGCAGACGGGGGAGTAAGGCATAAACCTGACAGGTTTCAAAAAACCTGTCAGGTTTTATTCTTACCGCTTCTTCTTCAGCAGCGGAAACAGCATCTTGTAAGCCACTTCCACATCGCCTTTTGATCGCCCCATCGCGCAAGGTTCTGCGCAAAAAAAAATAGATTTGGATGTTCTTTGTCATTTTTTTCATAATGATGCGCTGTTAAATCGCGAAACTGCATGACTTGGATCCTAACTTCGGCCAAAAAATTTCAGCATGCACCTTTTCGTCTTCTCCGATTTCAACTACATGGAATGGATCGTGATTCCCGCCATGATTTTCTTCGCGCGCATTGTTGACGTTTCCATCTCTACGCTGCGCATGATGTACACCATCAACGAGAGGCGCGGCATGGCGGTGACGCTCGGATTTGCGGAGGTGCTGATTTGGCTCATCGCGGTGGGGCAGGCGCTGCAAAATCTCTCAACCCCGTTTGCTTACATCGGATATGCCGGTGGGTTTGCCGCAGGCACCTACATCGGGATGGTGTTTGAGAAACGGCTGGCTTTTGGGATTGTTTTGATGCGCATCATCACTGTGAAGGATGACAGCCTTGCGCTGGTGGATTACCTGCGAAAAAATAATTTCCTTGCCACGGTGGTGGATGCTGAAAATAATGAAGGCAATGTGAATGTGGTGTTTCTGCCTGCGAAAAGAAAAGACATTCCTGAGTTGGAAAAAGTGATCCGGCAATACAATCCGAATGCGTTTTACTCCATTGAGAATTTGCGGTTTGTCAGCGCGCTGCGGTCGCAGTTGGGAAAAATCAACTGAAGCAAATGGAACACTGATGACACAGTTTGGATGGAATCTCGCGGGTTCTATCCGCGTTTATCCCCATTATCAGCGTCATCTGCGTTCTGTTCCCGATTTCACATCAAATCCTCCCGCATCCTCAAAAACACCGGCTCCCTGTATATTCCGTTTTCCGTCAGGCTTGAATACTGAATCTCGCATATCAGCTTCGGCTCGATCCAGGTGGTGACGTTGTCATCAATAGGTTTTTCTTTCACCGGCCGCTTGATTGTTTTGATTTCTTTCAATTGAGAAAAAATTTCCTTCATCATTTTCTCATCGAACCCTGTGCCGACCTTTCCCCGATAAATCAATTCGCCATTCACATATTCTCCGAGATGCATAGCGCCAAACAACATTTCACGGTCACCTTTGCCTTTTGTGTAGCCGATGATGAAACAGTCAGCCGTGTTGCGCACTTTGACTTTTATCCAGTTTGACGTGCGCTTGCCGGGAAGGTATTTGCTGTCCTTCACTTTCGCCATGATGCCTTCCAGCTTCTTTTCCCGAGCCGCGATAAACAGCGCTTTGCCCTCATCAATGGCTTCGCTGACGCGGTAGGGCAGGTTGGCGTTGATTCGCAGCGCGTCTTTCATCCATTCGCGCCTGCGGGCCAGCGGCTCGTTGATGAGCGCGCGCCCATCGAGATACAGGCAGTCGAACACATAGCAAAAAGCGGGATGTTTTTTGCTGCCGCGCCCGATGCCGTCCGGAGAGGATTGCATGAGCCGGTTGATGATGGTTTTGAAGTTGGGGCGGCCATCGGCTTCCAGGCAAACGATTTCCGCGTCAAACAGCCCGCAGGTAGCCCGGAATGTTTTTTCCGGAATATTCAATTCCGGAAATATGTGTGTGATGTCGCGCTGGTTGCGGCTGCGGATGATGATTTTACCTTCATCCAGTGAAATCATTGCTCGGATGCCGTCCCACTTCACTTCGTAAATGTATTCATCGCCTTCAGGCACTTCGCTTTTTGTATCCGCAAGCATCGGTTCAATTGGATCATGCAGCCAGTCAACCTGCGCTTTATCAATGCGCTCGAGCAGCCATTCCTTTTTGTCGCGCTTGATGGGATACATCCGGTATTCACCGTTCAATTCCTTGCTGCTCAGTTTAAAATAAAAACTGTTGTCCTTTTTCTGCCTGGTGATTTCATATTTCCCGTTGGCATAAATCCACATATCGCCACCGCCATATTGTCCTTTCGGAATAGTCCCCTCGAAATTCAAATACTCTAGTGGATGGTCTTCGGTTTGAACTGCCAGCCGCTTAATGCCCGGTCCGGGAGGCATGCCTTTAGGAACAGCCCATGATTTTAGTGTACCGTTCTGCTCTAAGCGCAAATCATAATGCAGGCGGGATGCATGATGCCGGTGAACAACAAAGCCGTTACCTGTTCCCAAGGTGGTGGTCTGACGTCTTGAAGTCGTCTGACCACGGGGTTCAGGAGTTTTTTCAAAATCGCGTTTTTTTGAATATGCATCCAACTGTTCAGGAGTCTTTCGCTTGCGGGAAGGCTCGGGTTCTTTTTTGACGATGGCCGTTTTTCGTTTTGTATGCAACTCAACGGCATGTGCGGCAAACGTTTCCCATGCATCGCCTTCTTTTTTCACTTGTTGCAGAACGGTTTTCAGATTAAGCGAAACCGGATCGGATATATGTTCCAATTGCTCCCACGCGAGCGGCATGGAGACAGGCGCGCCTTTTCTTCCGCGCAGGCTGTAAGGACACACGATCGTTTGTCCGTTGCGGTTGCGGAAAATATCAATCAGCACGCGACCCTTGCGGGCTTCTTTCTTGAGGTGAAGGGTAGTGGTAGCTGGAAATTTTTCAACGAAAGGTTTTGCAATTTCCTGCGCTGCCTCAAACACTTCGTCATAAGTGCATTTCGGCTCAATGGGAAGAACGAGGTGGATTCCTTTGCCACCTGTTGTTTTTGCAAACACGACATAGCCGAACTGTTCGATATGTTCTTTCAAATCAAAAGCGATTTCGACCACCTTCTTAAATTGATAACCTTCGGGAGGATCGAGATCGAAAACAAAATAGTCAGGCAATTCATAATGCGGCTTGTAAGCCTGAATCTGGTGCATCTCCAAACAAGCGAGGTTGGCGAGCCAAACGAGAACGGCTTCTTCCGTTGCAAGCATATAGTCCTTTTTTTCGCCCCCAAGCGTCACATATTCAACCCAATCGGGCGCCCAGTTAGGGCGGTTTTTCTGAAAAAACTTTTCGCCATAGATGCCGTCTGGAAATCTTACAAGCGAAAGAGGGCGATTTTTTATATGCGATAAAATTGTTGGGGCAATCGTGAGATAGTATTCGATTATTTCAGCCTTAATGATGTGGTCATCGGGATAAAGAACTTTATTGAGGTTGGAAAGCTCAATTTTACGCTTGCCGATTTGAACGAGTTGGGAAGTGCGCGTCATGATTTCTTGGTGCCCGGTGCTGAGTGATCAGCGCTGGGTCAATTCTGTGCTAAAATAAGGGAGCTTCAATGTTGATTAACGAAATTAATTTTTTACCGCAGCGATAAGTTTATGTTCGCTTAATGCTGAGCATCAATGATGAATAATGTTTCACAACCCGGGGAAAAGAAAGATGGAATTATACCATCGGTAAACAGGTTCCTAACTTGTACCAAATATTAACCGATGGTATATCCTCTGAAGGAGCCCGGAGTCCTTCGGACCGATCACAGTTTGTTTTTTACAGTTGTTTCGGGATAATACGGTTCAATATATTTCCGGTTGTGATTAACGTCCTTGCCATCAACTAATTCCAATCTTATATTTGCCGCAAAAAACGCTCTTATGCCTACAAAGACCGCAGGAAAACTCGACAAGATAGCCGAACTGCTCGGCAGCCAGGCTGACAGCCTTTTGAATCATCAATGCAAGATTTCCAAAGACTCGCTTCACCAACCCGGTCCTGATTTTGTTGACCGCGTGTGGCTCGACAGCAACCGCAGTTCGCATGTGCTGAGGGGCATGAAGGCGCTGTACAATACAGGGCGGCTTTCGGGGACCGGCTATCTGTCAATCCTTCCCGTTGACCAGGGTATCGAACATTCGGCTGGCGCATCGTTTGCCCCTAATCCGGAATTTTTCGATCCCGAGAATATCGTGAGGCTCGCCATTGAAGGCGGATGCAACGCGGTGGCATCAACATTCGGAGTGCTCGGGTCGGTTTCGCGCAAGTATGCTCACAAGATTCCGTTCATCGTGAAATTCAATCATAATGAATTTATCAGTTATCCGAACAGATACGACCAGATCATGTTCGGCACCGTGAAGGATGCGTGGAACATGGGTGCGGTGGCGGTCGGGGCAACAATTTATTTTGGTTCTGCCGAATCAACCCGCCAGATCCAGGAAGTGTCGCTGGCTTTTGAGCAGGCGCACGAATTAGGAATGGTTACCATCCTTTGGTGCTATCTGCGCAACAGCGCCTTCAAACATAACGGCACCGATTATCACACCTCAGCCGACCTGACAGGACAGGCTAACCACCTTGGCGTTACCATTCAGGCTGACATCATCAAGCAAAAGCTCCCAACAAACAACGGAGGGTACAACGCGCTGAACTTCGGCAAAACGCATAAAAAAGTTTACTCAGACCTCACCAGCGACCACCCGATTGACCTGTGCCGCTACCAGGTTGCCAACTGCTACATGGGACGCGCTGGATTGATTAACAGCGGTGGCGAATCAAAGGGCGCATCCGATTTAGCTGAAGCCGTTACCACTGCGGTCATCAACAAGCGCGCAGGCGGCTGCGGACTTATCTCCGGGCGCAAAGCATTCCAGAAGCCCATGAAAGATGGCGTGGAGTTGCTGAACGCGATTCAGGATGTTTATCTGGCGAAGGAGATAACGCTTGCATGAAAAACAGTTAAGTCTAATGTCTAATGTCTAATGTCTAAGAGACTGTTTAAAATTAGGAATAGAACACAGATGACGCTGATATTAATGGGAGCAAGAAATAGTACATAATTCATTCCGCTTCAAGCCGCAAGCTACAAGCTGCAAGTTTTGGCCAGCTTGAGGCTTGAAGCCAGTGGCTTAAAGCTAATACCTGAAAAATATGCACTAAATGATGATCTTATTAATATACTTGATTAACCCCAATTTCCTACCTTTCGCATCATTTCACTTTTAAATCCTGAGTCATGAAATTATCTGAGGGAAATACCATGAATATATTCCTGTTCACTTTATTCTTGTTTTTGCTTCAGCCCGTCAGCGCATCCGGCAGCGGTGCAGCCTCATCGGACGACAAGATACCGCTCGACCCCAAAGTGGTAACGGGCAAGCTGAGCAACGGCATCACCTATTATATCCTGCAAAACAAAAAGCCCGAGAAACGCGCTGAACTGAGGCTGGCGGTCAACATCGGCTCGCTCGCGGAAGATGACGACCAGCAGGGGCTGGCTCACTTTGTGGAACACATGGCTTTCAACGGAACGAAAAATTTCGCCAGGAATGAGTTGATTGATTATTTGGAATCGGTGGGAGTGAAATTTGGTCCCCATCTCAATGCCTACACCAGCTTTGACGAAACGGTTTACATGCTGCAATTGCCCACCGACAGCGAAGAGATCGTGAACAAGGGCTTGCAGGTGCTGGAAGACTGGGCGCACAACCTGACTTTCGATTCGCTGGAGATAGAGAAGGAGCGCGGGGTGGTGATTGAAGAGTGGCGCCAGCGGCTGGGCGGTGAAACGCGCATGTTATACGAATACCTGCCGGTGCTGTACAAAGATTCGCGGTACGCGGAGCGGCTGCCGATTGGCAAAAAAGAAATATTGGAAAAATTCAATCATCAAACTTTAAAGCGTTTCTATTATGACTGGTATCGCCCCGAACTGATGGCGGTGATAGCTGTCGGTGATTTCGATGTTGCTGAGATGGAGAAGAAAATCAGGGAGCGGTTCAACAATGTGCCGGCAGCAAAGAGCAAAAAGGAAAGAGCATACTATCCCATTCCCGACCACAAGGAGGTGCTGGCAAAAGTGGCAACCGACAAGGAGGCAACGTTCACGCAGGTGCGCATCAGCTATAAGAATGATAAGCAATATTATCTGACGGTGAACGATTACAGGACGATGCTAGTGCAAAGGCTGTATAACAGCATGATGGGCGAGAGATTGGAGGAATTAAAAGCCAGGCCCGATCCGCCATTCTCCTCGGCATGGTCGTCAGTGTCCGGAATGACGAGAACGAAAGACGCATATACTTCCGGTGCGATGGTGAGTGAAACGGGAGTGGAGCGCGGAATTGAAAACCTTCTGCGGGAAACCGGGCGCGTGGAGCAGCACGGCTTTACCCAATCAGAAATGGAGCGCAATAAAAAGAAGATCCTGCGCCACATGGAAAAGGCGTTTGAGGAGCGGGACAAAACGGAGTCGAGGTCGCTGACCAACAATTTGATTGCCTTTTTTCTGAGGAAGTCGCCTTTGCCCGGCACTGAATGGGAATATAAAATGTTTCAGGAACTGTTGCCGGAAATCACGCTGGATGAAGTCAATGCAATTACCGCTAAATGGATTAAAGACGAGAACGCGGTGATTATCGTGACAGCCCCCGCAAAGGAGGGAGTGGCGATTCCGGATGAAGAGAAGCTGGTAAGCATATTTAAAAAAATGAATGAGACGAAGCTTGAACCTTACAAGGATGATGCGGTTGCGGAAGCATTGATGCAGACCCCCCTCGCAGGGAAAATTGCTTCCGGCAAGAAACTTCCCGAAGCGGATGCAACGGAAATAACCCTCGCCAACGGGGTAAAGGTTGTGCTTAAATCAACCGATTTCAGGAATGACGAAATCCTGTTTACCGCATTCAGCTATGGCGGCTCTTCATTATATGATGATGCCGACTACTATTCTGCAGATGTTGCCGGACAGGCTGTTTATCAGGCAGGCATTAGCGGCTTCACAAAAGTTCAATTGGACAAGGCGCTTGCCGGCAAGGTGGTGAGCTTCAGCCCTTACGTGGGCGATGAGAGCGAGGGCATGGGCGGCAGCGCTTCAAAGAAAGACATCGAAACGCTTTTCCAACTGATCAACCTGACTTTCACCCAGCCGCGCAAGGATGCAGACGCTTTTCAAAGCTACCTGCAGAAACAAATGATGCAATTTGAGAATCTGAAATCGAACCCCGATTATTATTTCTTCAACAGGGTAGCGGAGATCCTGTCGCAGGAACACCTGAGGAGCACCTGGTTGTGGAGCAAGGATGACTTCGGAAAAGTTGATTTTGAAAAAACAAACAGCGTCTTCCGGGAGCGGTTTTCCAATCCCGCTGATTTCACATTCTTTTTTGTCGGGAGCTTTGAAGCTGAAAGCATGAAACAACTGATTGAAAAATATCTTGGCAGCCTTGCTACGGAACCCGGCAAGGAAAGCTGGAAGGATACCGGCATGAGATACGCAAAGGGAAAAATTGATGAAAAAATTTACAAGGGAGTTGAACCAAAATGCAGGGTGAGCCTGAACTACACGGGAGAATATGAATATTCGCCTGAAAACAATTTCAAGCTGGGTTCCATGGTGGAATTAATGAAGATCACCTTGCGCGAGCAGATGCGCGAAGAACAGGGAGGGGTGTATGGCGTGGACGTTGATGCCGGCATGAGCAAATATCCTGATGCCGACTACAAGGTGGAAATTGAATTCAGTTGCAATCCGGAAAAAGCTGACAGCCTCATCAGCATCGCGCTGGCTGAAGTTGGAAAAATCCAGCGGGGTGAAATTGACGATGATGATGTTGCCAAAGTGAAGGAGAAAGCCCGCAGGCAGCACGAGGTTGATTTGAAGGAAAACCGCTACTGGCTGAACACCCTGAACAGCGTTTATTACAACAACCTGGATTTATCGGGCGCGCTAAAGAAAGAGGCGATGATTGACCGCCTCAGTGAAGATGACATCACCGCATTTGCGAGGCGCTACCTGTCTTCCAATTTCGCAAGGATAGTGATGTATCCGGAGAGTTCGAAGTGATCCGATAATTCGATAATTATTGATATATCGAGAGTAGTCGAATTTCCGAAGGAAAGAGGAGTACTCTTCGTTGATGCCGAATATTTCTCAGTTCAATTATTCGAAAACCTGAGTTGTTTCGGTATAATATCAGGACTTCTCAAAGGAGGAAGGAAATTCCCTTATCTTTTTTCTGAAATTTTTCTATTTCCTGTTGCAGATATTTGATATGCTGACCGCAAAGAAATTTGCGGAAAATATCCAAATCGTCCTCTGTCCGCGTACTGTTCAGCGCTCTGATATAGTCGGCTTTATCTTCGGTAAAGACAAGCGACAGCGGCTTGCCATGATATGCCTGGATAAAGTTCATTAATAATCTTGCGGTGCGTCCGTTGCCGTCAAACCAGGGATGGATAGCAACAAGATAGTAATGAGCGTCAAAGGAAAGCTGATAGACCTCTTGAACGGTTTTCACAAGGTCAATTTTTGATTGCAGCTTCTCGCAAAGCTCACTCGCCAACTGCGGCACTTTGTCATAATTGACAAAATAGGTTGTTCCTGCAGAAACATTTCCGAGCCTGAAATCGCCTTTCGTATCATCGCAAGCGCCAAGCGCTGTATTGCGTGCCTGCCCTGTGTTTTTGTTGACAAGCGCGTTAATCTGTTTAAGCAAGGAAGGAGTGATTTTGATTTTCTCCTTCGCTTCATTTAAGCAAAACAGCAATGCGTTGTAATGATCGCTCACCATTTGGTGATGGCTCATCGGCTTGCCTTTGGCGGTGATGCCTTCGGTGATGAGCAGCGTTGTTTCCTCCAGCGTCAGCGTGCTTCCCTCGATGGAAGTGGAGTGATGGGTAATTGCAATGCGGCTGAACTCTTCAAAATCAACCACTTTTTGAAGTTCCATTTTTTCAAAATCCGAAAGCAACGACTCAAATTCCCGCCACATGCTGCAAAGGTATGCCATCGGTAAACAGGTTTCCGAACTTGTACTCCATAGTCCCCGATGGTATCAGCCTCTTACAATCCACTCCCGCCATCCGGCAACGCCCTCCCGGAAGCCGGAAACGCCCTCCTGGAATCCGGCAGCCCACTCAGGGTATCCGAAAACGCACTCCTGGAAACAGGAAACCAACTCCCGGAATCCGAAATCGTACTCCCGGAAACAGATAGCTAACTCCTGGAACCTGTCACCGCACCCTTGCCATCCGCCAGCCCATTCATGGAATCAGAACCCCTGCTTCCGTCCCCCGAAACCAAACTCCCGGAATCCGTCACCACGCTCCCGCCATCAGGAAACACGCTCTCTGGAAATTTTAACCCGTCATTCGTTCCCGCAAAGCGGGATAATCCGTCATTCACCTCCCTTCTCCAATACTCAATACCCAAGTCCGTGAGCTAATTGCCCTTCGCCAATTGCCTTTTGCCTTTTGGCAATAAGATGACTTTAAACTCAAAATGGAATTAATACGCCATCTCAGCTTTAAGTTCTCCCGTATCAACAACCAGCTCCGGCATGCCATCTTTGGGAGGAGGAACCGTCAGGTCAACCCCGTGTATTTCTTTCACTT
This sequence comes from uncultured Chitinophagaceae bacterium, assembly GCA_964502525.1. Classification (GTDB taxonomy): domain Bacteria; phylum Bacteroidota; class Bacteroidia; order Chitinophagales; family CAIOSU01; genus DATLYB01. Next base: position 12,451 of record CAZCXH010000041.1, on the reverse strand, counting down.
CCTTCACAAACCATTGGGTGAAGGCATCATTGCCCGAACCGAACTTTGCAAAAGCGCTTTCGGGATTTTCCCCCTCAAATGTCAATATCACAAGGTCGCCATTGGGAGTATGCTGAAAGAAAGCGCGCTCACGCACTCCAAGACGCTTGCGGCTTGCTTTCAGGTCGTTTGACTTTTCTTTCTTCAGGGCATTGGCAAACTTGCGCCATTGCTCTGTTTTGCCCGGCAGTACAGGAACTGCCATCGCGATTAATTTTTTCATAGTATATGTTTTAGGTGAAACAATGCAGGTAAATTTATAGTTGCGAACGGATGGTTGTCAACAATTTTAACATTTTTAACATAAATATTTATGCACCGAAAGTGCATTGTTATGCACCCGGATGTTTATTGCCTGAGCGCTTGCATGTTCTGCTAACTTTGCCCTTCCATGCAAATCCGGCACGAAAACGATTCCGAAATCCGCGAAGATCTCTACGAACACCACCGCTTCGAGGTGGATCGCGGGCAGGAGCCGCTGCGCATTGACAAATACCTGATGAACCGGATCGAAGGCATCAGCCGGAACAAATTGCAAAATGCGGCAAAGGCGGATTCGATTTTAGTGAATGGCGGACCGGTGAAATCAAATTATAAAGTGCGTCCCTGCGATGTCATTACCATCGTGCTTGATGTGCCGCCAAAGGATTTTTGGGCGGAACCGGAAAACATCCCGATTGATATAATATATGAAGATGAGCGCCTGCTTGTGCTGAACAAGCAAGCGGGGTTGGTAGTTCATCCCGCCATCGGCAATTATACCGGAACGCTCGTGAACGCGCTGCTCTATCATTTCAAGACGCTTTCCAACGCCCAACGCCCGGCTCCCGGCTCCAAATTGCCCGGACACGAAGCCATGCGTCCCGGATTAGTGCACCGCATTGACAAAGACACATCCGGATTGATGGTGATAGCGAAGGAAGAATTTGCCATGATGCATCTTGCAAAGCAGTTTTACAACCGGACTATTAAAAGAAACTATACTGCATTGGCGTGGGGCGATTTCGAGAAAGATGCGGGAACCATCACCGGCAACATTGGCAGAAACCTGCGCTACCGCAAAAAGATGGACGTTTTCCCCGAAGGCGACCACGGGAAAGAAGCCATCACGCATTACAAAGTAATGGAACGTTTGGGATATGTCACGCTCGTTGACTGCAAACTCGAAACCGGGCGCACCCACCAGATCCGCGTCCACATGGCTTTTGCCGGACATCCGCTTTTCAATGATTCAACGTATGGCGGGGATAAGATTGTTAAGGGAACGGTTTACACCAAATACAAGCAGTTTGTCGAAAACTGTTTCTCCATCTTCCCGCGACATGCGCTTCATGCAAGGACGCTCGGCTTCATCCATCCTGCAACGGGAAAAGAGATGTTTTTCGAATGTCCGCTGCCCGGTGATTTTCAGCAACTGCTTGAAAAATGGAGAGGATATTTTCAAAATATCGCGAAACAAGCTTGAAAAACGAATTGTGATCGGGAGTAATATTTACGGGCAGCTCTAAAAATTCAACAACTTACTCCCTCTCCAGATGGTGAGTATGTGTTTAGCGCATCGGTTAACCCCGGCATTTGTATGTGTTTAGCGCTCCGAAGTATGCATCTTGTAACCCCGCGATTTATCGCGGGGACTTGAGTTGCAGGTTCGGTTGGCTTTAGCCCTGACATATAAAGTTGTAATCATTCAATCATGGCTAAAAGCCATTGGGATGTTTGGGTTATTCTCTTCCCCAGCATGAATGCTGGGGTTAAAGGATGCCTCATTAGCGCTAAACACATACGATGGAGAGGGTTGGGGTGAGGCGTAGAAGGAGCAATTTTTAGAACTGCCCATAATAAGGTCGTGCCTATCCGCCAAAGGACGGATTCCGTCATTCCGCGGAAGGGCGCTTTTGGTCCGGATGTTATCAATTTTCTACCATAAGGCGTCCCTTTGGGGCTTTGATACCATAGGCACGGGTTTTTGCGATGATCCAAATTTAATAATCCCCAATATCATATCTGCTTATCTTTGCTTGTATCCCAAAAGCGGTTATGAAGAGATTTTATCTGCCTTTAGTGTGCCTGCTGGTTGTCAATGCCGCGCTGAACGCGCAAGCTGACAGGTGCTACACTGATGAAATGGTGAGAAGCTTGCGCGGTACCAACCCGGCTTATGATGCAGAGATGGCTGCGTGGCAAGCAAACGTCAGGCAAATGGCGATGCAGACACCGCAGGCTGCCGGCAGCCGCGGACAGCTTTATACCATTCCGATTGTTTTTCATATTATTCTTCAATCGCAGTCGCAAATCAATGCGGTGAAAAACCAGCTTAATGCCCAGCTTGCAACGCTCAACAGGGATTTTCGCAAGCAGAACAGCGATACCTCAACCATTCGCACCGCTTTCAAGCCGCTGGCTTCCGATGTTGAGATTGAGTTTTGCTTTGCCGTGCGCGACCCCAGCGGCAATGGCGCTGTCGGCTACACCGAAACCATCACCACTCATGCCGCCTGGGACCCCGACACCGAGGGAGATGATATGAAAAGCGCAGCCAACGGGGGGCACAATGCCTGGAATACCAATAAATATGTAAATGTGTGGGTGGTGGATATTGCAGGCTCTCAGTTTGGCGGAACGGCCGGATACGCTTATATCGGTTCATCGGGTGTTCATGGATCCAGCGTTGACGGAATAGTTCTTGATTATTCTTTGGGATTCGGCTCAACCAACCGTTCGCTGACTCATGAGATGGGGCACTATTTCGGCTTGTATCACACATGGGGAGCTTCGGGAGGATGCAGCGATGATGACGGCATCAGCGACACTCCGGAAAGCTTCACGGCAAATTACGGATGCGACTACAGTGAAAACAGTTGCAATACCGGAGCGGGCGACCTCCCGGATATGATTGAAAATTATATGGATTATTCCGACTGTCCCGCGATGTACACGGTGATGCAAAAGAATGTGATGCGAACGGTGCTTGCTGGCATACGGGCATCGCTCACCACCAACAATCCCGGATGCCAGGGCGTTAATGTGGCTCCCGTTGCTGATTTCAGCGCTCCTTCCACCACGGTGTGCCAGGGAAGTTCAGTCAGCTTCGTTGACAATTCATTGAATCTGCCGACATCATGGTCATGGACTTTCCAGGGAGGATCACCCGGCACCTCAACGCAGCAAAATCCGACCATAACATACAATACAGCGGGTACTTTTAATGTCACGCTCACCGCAACGAACCCTGTTGGCTCCGACTCCGAAACCAAAACGGGATACATTACTGTTTTAAATGGTTCGATAGGAACGGTTTTGTCGCAGGATTTCGAGGGAGCATTTCCCGGCTCGTGGAGCATCTCCAATCCTGATGGCGGTTTGACATGGGAATCGGTGTCAGTTTCAGGAAGCTCGCCAGGAACGAAAGCCGCGCGTGTCAATATCTTCAATTACCAGACCGTTGGGATGCGGGATGGATTGATTTCGCCTGTGATTGACCTCACGGGAAAATCTCAGCTTTCGCTCACGTTCAACTATGCGCATCGCAGGTTTTCTGCGAATGAGCATGATTCGCTGATTGTATATGTTTCAACCAATGGCGGAACCACTTATCCCAACAGGGTTTATGCCAATGCCGAGGACAATGCGGCAGGCGCAAATTTCGCAACGGGCAATCTGATCACCACCGACTTTGTGCCTTCATCATCAGCGGACTGGTGCGCGGCAAGCGCTACCGGTGTTGCCTGCCCGGTGATCAATCTCGATGCCTTCAGCGGACAATCCAATGTAAGGCTGAAATTTGAAATCTATAACGACTATGGGAATAATATTTATGTTGATAATATTTCCCTTACGGGATGCATCGCCAATTCCAATGCGCCTGTAGCCAATTTCACAGCCAATCAAACATCGGGCTGCGGAACCGTTGCGGTGAACTTCACCGATCAATCCACCAATAACCCCGCAACGTGGAGCTGGCAATTTACGGGAGGCACTCCTTCAACATCTCCTGTGCAGAATCCATCAGTTGCTTACAGCAGTGCCGGAACATATAACGTTTCCCTTACAGTTGCGAATGCCAGCGGAAGCGATTCTGAAACGAAGAGCGGCTACATTACCGTTTATTCCAATCCATCCACAGCCGCATCAACATTCAATCCAAGTTGTCCGGGCGTTAACAACGGCAGCATTGATTTGACAGTGATCGGGGGATTCTCTCCATTTACCTACGCATGGTCCAATGGCGCTGCAACGCAGGACTTGAGCAATCTCACGGCTGGGACTTTTGAGGTTACGGTCACCGATAACCATTCATGCTCCGTAACAAGAAGCGTTACACTCATTGCGGGCGCAGCATTGCAGTTGTCGGCAAATGTTACGGACGATACTGGCGGAGCGGGCGTTGGCGGCATCACATTGACAGTTTCCAACGGAACACTGCCTTACCTCGCTTCATGGAGCAACGGTGGGACAGGATTGACGCTGAGCGGATTGACGGCAGGCGCTTATTCCGTGACGGTGACGGACGGATCGGGGTGCCAGGCAACAGGCGCCTACACTGTTAACAATGCCGGTGTGGCGCCCGTTGCGGATTTTTCGGCAAGCCAAAATTCGGGATGCGCAGGCTTCACAGTGAACTTCACTGATCTGTCAGCCAACGCCCCCACATCATGGAACTGGCAGTTTCCCGGAGGCATTCAACCTTCATCTGTTCAGCCAAACCCTTCCGTCACTTATAGTAATCCCGGAACATATAACGTAACGTTGACAGCGGCAAACGCAACGGGCAATGACTCAAAAACAGTCAATGGATATATTACTGTTTTTTCAAACCCGGTTATCACCGTTGATAATGTTCAGCATGATGGTGGCGGCTGCACGGGCAGCATCAATATTTCCGTGTCGGGCGGAAAGGCGCCTTATGGCTTTATGTGGTCAACATCGCAAACCACAGAGGATTTGGTTAACGGATGCGATGGAACTCATTCCGTTACCGTGACCGATGATAACGGATGCACCGCCACCGCGTCAGCAACCATCGCAGCGGGAGTTGCAATTTCAGGGCTGGTTAATACGGAGATGAACATTCCGGTGCCCTCCGTTACGGTGAACCTCACTGGGCAATCCAGCCAATCGCAGGTAACAACAACTACCGGTCTTTTCGGATTTAATGTTTCCTCAGGCGGCAGCTACACGGTTACTCCTTCCAAAGCAAATGATATTAAAAAAGACAATGGCGTCACCACTCTGGATATCCTGCTGATGCAAAGGCATATCCTGCTGGTGCAGGAACTCAGCACTCCTTACAAGATCATCGCGGCTGACGTGAATGGCTCCGGCTCAGTGACTAATGCGGATATTGTAATGATGAGATCATTGATACTTTATAATATTTCAACTTTTTCAAACGGGCGGCTGTGGACGTTTGCCAGCAGCGACTTTGCATTTCCGGATATCAAAAATCCATTCCCTTTCACCGGCTACAGAAGCTATGCCAATGCAGGCGGCAGCTATGCCAATCAAAATTTCATCGGGATGAAGCTGGGCGATGTGAACAATAGCTGGGATGCAGGCGTGCCCAAAACGCACGGGGCAGGGGAGGTTCAGTTTATGATGGATAATTACAACGTATTGCCCGGTGAAGAAATAACGGTTCCGGTGAAGGTGAAAGACTTCGCGAACATGACGGGCTATCAGTTCACGTTGTCATGGGATCCGGAGGTTTTATCATTGCTGCAAATCACCAACCGGGCGCTGGATGGCTATTACGGAGAAAACCAACTGGGCGAAGGATTGCTCGCCACTTTGTGGTATAGCGAAACCACGGATGCCATCACGCTGAACGAGGACGCTGTTGCATTTGAATTAAAATTTAAGGTCGTTGGTCAGAAAGGCGCTGCTACGGACATTGAAATCAGCTCGGCTCTTGCGGGAAGCGAATCCTACAATGGCAACTTCGACATGCTGGGCATCACGCCTCAAAACGGCAAAGTGACAGTGGGCGATGCCGTTTCCATTTTATCTGTGGGGAATAAGGGCTGGAACTATGCAATCCATCCCAACCCGGTGGCTGACGTTTTGAATGTCTCCGTCAACATGCAGGGGAAGCAGGACTTGAAATTGATGCTGTATAATTCAATAGGACAGAAGCTGGAAGTAGAAAGTTTTTTGAATGTATCCGAAGCGAATGTCCGATTCGGCATGAAGAATCATGAGCCTGGAATTTATTTCATAAGGATTGAAGCTGGCGCCAAAACCGTAACAAGCAGGGTGATAAAAATTGATTAACCTTACCGCAAGCCAAGTTACCAAACGATGATGTGCCGATTCGGTGATGCGATGATCCGATAATCTGATAATTGGATGATGAATGAATGGTATAAATCGCTATAACTGTTGGAACGCTGAATTATCAATTACCAATGTGCAGTTCTAAAAAAGGTTACCACTTGCTCCCCCCTTCTGGAGAGGGAAGAGGTAAGGCGATAAAAAAAACAATTTTTAGAACTGTCCTAATGACTAATGACTGTTTCCAAAATCTATCGAATTGAATTACCGAATCATCGAATCCGCCAAATCATGAAAATCACTTTTATTGTTTTTATTTCAATAATATGTACAAATCTCTCTGCGCAAAACAGGCAGTGGTGCGCATCCGCGGAGCATCTTCAGGAGTTGTTATCCATGTATCCTGAATTGGCGGATAAATTCGAAAGCAGTCGTCAGCAAATCCGTGAGCAGCAGGTTTCGGGGCAAAAGCAAGGCAGGGCGGTGGTAACAATTTCGGTGGTGGTGCACGTTGTTCACGATGGCGACTCCGTGGGCGGCAGCGAGAATATCTCCGATGCGCAGATCATGTCGCAGATTGACGCGCTCAACAGGGACTATAGGAATCAAAACCCCGGCTTGTCAGGCATCCCGTCCGTGTTCAGATCGCTTGCAGCGGATTTTGAAATCGAATTCTGCCTCGCCAGCCGCGACCCCAGCGGCAATCCCACCAACGGCATCGAGCGCATCCATGGCGGCAGGGTGACGTGGGACAGAACGCATGCCGAACAGTTCAAACCGTCAACCATTTGGAACCCCGACCACTACCTCAACATCTGGACCATGCGCCTTGGCGGCACCAACGCCAACACGCTGGGTTACTCGCAATTCCCCGGCTTTCCTGACAGCACCGATGGCGTGGTGATTGACTATACCGCTTTCGGAACCACCGGCAGCGTCATCAGCCATTACGACCAGGGGAAAACCACCACGCATGAAATAGGTCACTGGCTGGGCATCTATCACATCTGGGGTGATGATACGGGATCATGTGCCGGTGATGATTTTGTTTTTGACACGCCCGTGCAGGCTTCGGAAAATTTCGGCTGCCCCGTCTTCCCTCATGTTTCCTGTAATAACGGGCCCAACGGAGACATGTTCATGAACTATATGGATTATACGAATGACGATTGCTCGGGCATGTTCACTGTTGGGCAGAAAGATGTTGCAGATATTACCTTCGCCAATTACAGGCAGGCGATATTATCATCACCGGGCTGTACGCCTACAACAGTTTATCAGCTCGATATGGCGATAACGCAGCTTATTTTTCCGACCGCTCAAATTTGCACCGATGTTTTTGTGCCGGTAATTCGGGTGAGGAACAACGGCAGCGCAACCATCACCTCGCTGCTCATCAACTATCAGATTGATGGCGCAGGCTTGAACCAGCCCCCCTGGAGCGGCAGCATCCCCAGCCTCGCATTCGAATATATCAGCCTTCCCGAGTTGTCACTGCCTTCCGGACAGCATTCCCTCTCCATCTTCCTCAGTTCGCCCAACGGGGGATTTGATGAAAATCCAAACAACGAAACGGTGTCACTGAATTTCAACATTGCCGGCAGCGGAGCGGGGTCGGCCATTCCCGCTGAGGAAGGATTCGAATCGGGGGCGCTGCCTGCAGGATGGCAGATTGAAAATCCCAACAGCGACAGAAGCTGGTCCATATCAGCCTCTGCCGGGTCTGACGGCACTGCAGCCTCAGCCATGTTCGACAATTTCTCCGGCACTGCAAGCAGCAATGGCCGCGGCAAACGTGACGGACTGGTGACGCCTGAATTTGATTTCCATGCCGGACTGACGCCTTACGTTTCATTCAACATTGCTTATGCGAGAAAAAGCACAGCCTCGCGGGATTCTCTCGTCATTTATTATTCGCTCGACTGCGGATCCAGTTGGTCGCGGATGTGGGGAAAAGGAGGCTCCGCGCTGATGACGGCTGCGGAAAAATTAACGGAGGCATTTGTTCCTTCTGCAAATGAATGGCGCAGAGAGGGTGTCAGCGCTCATTACCTCATCAATCAGTCGAAGGTGAAGTTCATGATTGAAAACTATTCTGATTTCGGGAACAATATCTACGTGGATGAATTCAAGGTTGACTTCACACCGGTGGGAATAAATGATAACCATTTTCAACATGATGCGGAGGTGAGCATATCGCCCAACCCGAATGAAGGCATGTTCAGCCTTATGGTGAAAACCGAAATACCGCAACATTACACCATCACGTTGTTCAATGCCAGCGGTCAGAAGATGTTGGAATACCCTATGGCGAAAACAAGTTGCTGCGAAAAAAATATTGATGTTTCCGGCTTGCCGGATGGACTTTATTTAGCCAGAGTCGCCTCCGCAGGGTTCAGCGCTTGCAAAAAAATAATGTTGAAAAGATAATCCGGTCAGCAGGAAAGCTTTGCCGGTATTGACCTGCACACAATTAACAATCCGTGCATTAATAAAAAAATGACGCTTTGAAACAAGCGCTACTTTCGCAACTTCCCTCTTCTCCCCATGACCAGCGGGTTGAGCAAAAAAGTTGACCTGGAGAAACTGGCTGAGAAATATCTCAGCCGTTTGAACGGAAAACCCGATGCCACTCGACTGCTCCTCAACATGCTCGCTGATGACGTAACCGATATCACCACGCTCAGGAACTACGTGATCAGGCACGAATACAATACATCCGTTGCAACGCCAAAGTTTGATAAAGCTGCAATCATCCAGAAACTGTCGGAAATTTACGGGCTGACCGGCAGCGAGGTACGGCAGATTGTGGGGAAATAAGACGCTTAAGAAGACCAGACGAGAGTTCCGGCTTCTTCTAAAGTTCACATTCAGAAAGTTTTCGGCAAATTCAAAGACCGCGCTTGCGGCAAAACAATCAAAGTATAGATTTGCACCACAGCTTCGTTAGTCTTCTGCCTTTGAAATGATCGTCACCCGCAACCTTCACAAGTCATACCCGATGGGAAACAAGAGTCTGCATGTGCTGAAGGGGATTAACCTGGAAATCGGAAAAGGGGAGTTTATATCAGTGATGGGATCATCGGGATCGGGCAAATCAACGCTGCTGAATATCATCGGCATTCTTGACGATTACGATTCAGGGGAATACCGCCTTGACTCGCTGCTCATCAGAAATCTGTCCCAAACAAAGGCGGCTCACTACCGGAATGAGTTTATCGGATTCGTGTTCCAATCATTCAACCTGCTGAACTTTAAAACGGCTCTTGAAAATGTTGCCCTGCCACTCTATTACAAAAATGTGGGACGCAGCAAGCGCAACAAAATCGCATTGGAGTATTTGGACAAAGTGGGGCTGAAGGATTGGGCGGAACATCTGCCCACCGAACTTTCTGGCGGACAGCAGCAGCGAGTTGCCATTGCCCGCGCCCTGATCTCCAAACCCAAAATCATCCTTGCTGACGAGCCAACAGGCGCGCTTGACTCCAAAACATCCCTCGAAGTGATGCAGTTGTTGAAAGACATGAACCGGGAAGAAGGCGTCACCCTCATCATCGTTACCCACGAACACGATATTGCAGAAATAACCAATCGGACGATTCGATTGAAAGACGGAATGGTGGAACATTAAAAACGTAAACCGAAAACGGGTAAACCGTAAACAAGGAAACTAAACTACTCCTCCCAGCTCCCATTCTCATCCCCCATCTTCATCCCGATGAAGTTTCACTCCCGGTACGGGCAAGCCTAATTCGGTGAGGATGGCACCGGAGATGACGCCCCATGTCTGGCGCGAGAATGGCGCGTTGCTTTGAGATGAGCCTTCTCGTGCCATGCCGATTAACAAGGCACGAGAAGGCATTCACGCAGGAGCAAACGCGCGTCATTCTCGCGATAGAGAAAGGATGACGCACTTTGGACATTAGACATTAAACTCCATTTTATCAACACTCCCCCTGCTGATTCTTTCCATCCTTACCCGGCTGATTATTTATTTATATTTGCCCATCTTTTTAAAATCTAAACCACTATTTAATGAAAGGATTAGGTCTGATACGGTTTTTTCTTATCGCGCTCATCGTTGTTTGCCTTTACCAACTGATGTTCACCTTCGCCACGTGGCGGGTGGAGAAAAAGGCTGCCGAATATTCCATAGAAAAAGTTTGGCAGGGAGGCGCTGACCCTGCCGAGACTTTCCAGGGAGCGGAGGCTGACAAAGCGGCTTTCATTGACTCCATCCACCGCGAGCAGGAATATTACAAAAAGAAATATCTCGACTCGGTTTCCAATGAAACCGTTTTAGATATCCTCATCGCCCAATTTACCTACCGCGAGATCAAGGAGAAGCAGATCAACCTCGGTCTCGACCTGCAGGGCGGCATGAGCGTGGTGCTGCAGGTGTCGCTGGAAGAGATGGTGAAGGCGATGGCCAACTACAGCAAGGACCCCGCCTTTCTGAAAGCCATTGATGATGCGCGCGAGCGGCAAAAAACGGAGCCGGGAAAAGATTTTGTGCAGCTTTTCGGAGAGGCATTCCAGCGCATTGACCCCAACGCGAAGCTCGCTGCCATTTTCGCCACCCCCGAAAATCAGGAACTCATCAGTTTTAACTCCACCAACGAGCAGGTGCTTGCCGTGATACGCGACCAGACGAATGCCACTGTCCGCAGTTCTTTTAATATTATGCGCTCGAGGATTGACGAGTTCGGTGTGGCGCAACCGAATGTGTCGTTGCAGGAATCAGCGGGAAGGATCATCATCGAGCTTCCGGGCGTTGACGACCCGGAGCGGGCGCGCAAACTGCTGCAGTCCACCGCCAAGCTGGAGTTTTGGGAAACCTGGGAAAATAGCGAGATCATCAATTCGCTGGTTGCCGCCAATGACGTCTTGCGCGGCATCCTCGGATTAACGGATACTGTGAAAGCCGGAAACGACACCACCGCTGCCCGGCAGCCGCAAGATCAACCAATCACCGACCTGCTGGGAGTTTCGTCAACGGATACGGCTTCAACAGTTGCTTCTGCCGATTCTCCTTCCCCGGAAGCATCCGACACCGACCTTCTCGGGCTAACGGACACCACCGCTCAGGAAATGGCTGACAGCGTCAGCAACAGGGAGCAGTTCCCGCTTTTCGGGAGCAGCTCCATCCTGCTGCCCGCCACGTTCCAGGGTGAAGACGGACAGGTACAGCTCCGTCCCGGCTCGGTGATAGGATATGCGAACGGACAAGACCGCGCTAAGGTCATGGAATATCTCGGCTATGAACAGGTGAGGGCGCTGTTCCCGCAAAACATCAAATTCCTGTGGGGCAACAAGCCTTTTGGAAATAATTTATATGAACTTCACGCCATCAAAACTCAGCCCAATGAGGATGTTGCTCCCCTGCAGGGTGATGTGATCGTGGATGCCCGGCAGGATTATGACAACAACGGGCGCCCCGACATTGACATGGTGATGAACAGCGAAGGCGCAAGAATTTGGAAAAGGATAACCGCTGAAAACGCGCCAAAGGGGAATCAACCCGGCCGCTGCGTTGCCATCGTGATGGACAACATCGTTTACAGCGCGCCCACCGTACAGTCGGAAATTGCAGGCGGACGCTCGCAGATCACAGGCAATTTCACCATTGAAGAAGCAAAAGATCTCTCCAGCGTCATCAAATCGGGCAAACTGCCCGCTCCCGCAAAAATCATCGAAGAAGAAATTGTGGGTCCTACGCTTGGAACCGAATCCATCAAGGCGGGGCTGTTATCGCTGGTGCTTGGTTTGATTGGTGTATTACTCTTCATGGTAATCTATTACACTACCAGCGGAGTGATAGCAGACATCGCTGTGCTGCTGAATCTGTTTTTCATGGTGGGCATCCTCGCCTCATTCGGCTCATCACTCACCCTGCCCGGCATGGCGGATAGTCCACTGCAGCGGATTGACCCCGGTTACTGGCAGCACCAGCAGGTCGACGGCCTGCGCATGGTGCTGGCCGACGACGCCAGCGGCGCGACGGAAACCCTGCAGCTGGAGACCAACAACCGGCTGATCCGCACGCTGGCGTTGCCGACGCGCAATGCACCTGCCGATGCGGCCACCTACCAGGACCTGCAGCTGAACTGCCTGCAGGCGCTGCACTGGCTGCAGGCCGATG
>CAZCXH010000040.1:0-32952 GCA_964502525.1 uncultured Chitinophagaceae bacterium | reverse complement strand
CAAGAACGGGGAACGCGCTGAAACTTTAATGATTTTTTAATGCGTGAAAATATTCCTTTGGCTGGCGCGAGGATGGCGCGTTGATTTGCGCGATTGCCTCCTCGTGCCATATCATCGTTCATCATTACTGCAAGTTATTATTACCGATTGGCTGGACACGAGAACCTGACGCTCATGGCTTGGCTACATTCTCGCGCCAGTTAAGGGGCTCCACCGCGCTCCGGGTATTTCTTTAATCCGGTTGGACAGTTGCCGGTTAAACGGAAACTCCGCAAACATCCTCTCCTTCCCGTCATGCTCCAGCAGTTGCAGGCGGATAGTGAGGGGGGCGGTGTGAACCGTTTCCATTCATACAATAATATAAAGGCAGGGCGGCAAATCAAAATTTCATGATTCACCCCCCTTCGCTTTCGCCCGCCTCTGGCGGGTGAAGTTATTTGCGTTGCTCCGCGAATTTTTTCAAAAAAATAGCGATATGTGGATAATTTTTCCAAAATTTGCTGAAATTTTTTAAAAAATGTTATCAATATTTGCGGATAATATTTAGTTTGATCATAAAAATTTAAAAAAAAATGACACTGCTATTCAAAAAACCAACCTTTTTGCCGATTTTTTTGATTTTAACGCTATCTGCGACAACGGGCGCTTTTGCCGGGGGCGTTACCGGATGGAGCGCTACGGATGGCTTTAACACCGTGCCGGTAGCTAAAAAGGATTTTGTCGTGGATTTGCGCTTCAATGCCGTTGTCCCTTTCAAATCGGAACTGGAAAAAGGATTTCAGCCGACCTTGAATTTGATATACGGGTTGAGCGAATTCATGGAAGTGGGCGTAGGCGCAGGGCTGAACTTCTATTCACCCGCCCGGGAGGATGAGCTTTCCATTCAATCGGTTTATCCCTGGATAAGGGTGCACGTGCCGTTCAAGCCTGATTCTGTTTCGAAGGTGAGGTTCTGCTTCATGATGGGGTCGCTGATACCGGCATGGAACTCAACCACTGCCGCCCAGCCGGGCGTAACCGGCATCCTCGATTTCAAGCTGAAAAAGGGAACCATCGGGGTAAACGGTGGCTACTCGCGCACCATCCCCGAAACAGTGGTTGACGGGAGCGAGGCTGCCCCGCATGGAGCCAATGTGGTTTCTGCCAACCTGAATCACGCCATCACGTTTGAAAAGTTTTCCATCTACGAAGAAGCCTTCATCAACCACTTTGTGAATGGCGACCCCAACGGAGGCTTCCGGTTCTCAATGTACTTCCCATTTATGAATAATAAGATCGTGCTGGATGTGAACCCGGCAGTGCTGTGGTCTAATGTAGGTGACCAAACCGATTGGTACTTCAGCCCCAATGTGGGGGCAAGTTTTACTTTTTAATCTGAGTTCGGATTAAGTAGAAAAAAGGCAAAGTAATCAGCCCGGACTCCTCCGGTCTGACCGGAGGGCGGGGGTGAGGCTGGATTAAAGAGCAAAAGACAGATGGAATTGCATCTTTTAATCCTGCAACCTCCCTCCCGATAGAATCGGGATGCTTCGCTATCAAGGGAGGCTGCTACCGCGCGAGGCATCCCCCTTTGAGGGGGTCGAAGGGGGTGAGTGCTCGCCTCCCCGCGAGCGTATGCTATCAACGAGCCTCCGGCTGAAACTTCCGTGAGCATGTGTTTAGCGATAACTTTGGCACAAAATGGGCGCCCGCGAAGATTATCTAGTCATCACTTCAGAACCCACCGGCTTCGTGAGCTATATGAAAAGCCTGTGGAAGTACCGCAGGATGATTTTTATCTTTGCCCATCAGGAGATAAAGATTACTTATGCGCAAACAAGGTTCGGCTTGTTGTGGCTGATATTAAAGCCCATACTGATACTCATTTTATTCACATTTGTATTCGGGCGCATTATAAAAATTTATCCCTATGCCCTCTTTGCTTTTTCCGGTTTGTTCGCATGGAATTATTTCAGCTTCCTGGTGGGCATTGGCAGCAGCGCGCTGATCACCAATCAAAGCATCATCCGGAAGATTTACTTCCCCAAGATGGTGCTGCCGCTGGCAAAGGTCCTTGTCGGCCTGGTGGAGGCCGCAGTATCGCTGGTAATACTTATCGCCCTGATGGCGATTTATGATTTCCCTTTTACTTCCAGGTTGCTGTCCCTTCCGCTATTGCTGCTGCTCAACATCATCACCGGATTGGGCATTGTTCTCTGGCTCAATGCGCTCAACCTGCGCTACCGCGACCTTAATCAGTTTATTCCCTATTTCGTTGGCTTCCTGATCTGGCTTACGCCTGTGTTTTACCCGTCAACGCTGGTTCCTGATCAATATTCCTTTTTTCTTTACGCCAACCCGATGGCAGGCATCGTGGAGCTATACAGGTGGGCTATCATGAGTGACGTCTTTCCTTCAGCCAGATATTTATTTGCCCTTGCCGAAGTAATCGTTATTTTTATCACTGGCATGGTGATTTTCATCAGAATGGAAGACAACATGGCTGATTATCTTTGACAAGCCATGCTTCTGCTGCATTGTTTGCTTAACTTTAGAAAAACCCTGAAATGCTCATGAGACGTGTAATGCGCGATGAAGCGCTCGAATTGAATTTCCAGCGTGACGGATATGTTGAAATTCCATTTCTGTCAGCGCAGGAAGTGGCTTCGCTGAAGCAAAGGTACTTTGACACATTGCCCAAGAGCGGAGGCCAGATAACCGCATCGGAAACCGGAGTCGCTGACTCAAAACTCATCACTTACGATTTCACCTTTATTGACAAGAACATCGCTTTCAAACGCGAGGTCTTCAGTATCATTACGGATTTTTTTGCTCCTCATGTGGAAAAATGGCTGGCCGGCTACAAGCCGATTATCGCCAATTACATTCACAAAAAAAACGATGGCGGTGAAGTGCCGCTGCATCAAAATTGGGCGTTCGTTGATGAGCGCAAATGCACGTCCGTCTCCATATGGTGCCCTTTGGTTGACAGCAATGTTGCGAACGGCACCTTGCAGATGGTTCCCGGCAGCCACAAGCGCTTCGGTGAAATCCGCGGCCCGATGATTCCCTGGGAACTGGAGGGAATAAAAGACGACATCATCAAGGAATTTTTGGTGCCGATGAATACAAGAGCCGGCAATGCGGTTATTCTGGACGACAGCATCGTGCACTACTCGGCCATCAATAAAACCAACTCCCTGCGCCTCACCATACAGCTCATACTCATTCCCGAAGAGGCGCCTTCCATTCATTATCACATGAACCCTGCCGACAGCAGGGAAGATGTGAATGTGCTGGAAGTGGATCATGATTTCTATATGGAATTCAATCCATGGAAACAGCCGCAGGGCGTCAAAAAAATCGGAACTCTGAAATATCATCAGCATCCTTTAAGTGTCAAAGAATTCAAAAGCAGGCTGTATTCCACAAGGATTGATGAGCCGCAACTGCAAGGAGTTTAATAATTATTGTCAATTATTTGTCAATTAAAAACTGAAAAATGACCGCCCGGATTTTCACAGACCTGAAACTGCAGCAGCAATTTGACCAGGATGGTTTTGTTGTTCTGCCTTTTCTGAATGCCGATGAAGTAAAAAAACTGACTGCTCTTTTTGAAGAGATGCATCCCAAAACACCGGAAAAGAAATTCTATTCTTCCACATTCAGCGACCAGCCTGAATTCAAAAAGAGAATCACCGATTTTACAGAAACCATTTACGCCCCGAAGATTGATTCTTTATTTCAGGATATTAAAAAATTGGGCAGCAGTTTCCTGTGCAAATCACCCGGAACGGAGGGCAAAATGCCCGTTCACCAGGATTGGACCGTTGTTGATGAATCAAAATTTTATTCGGCAACTATCTGGGTGCCGCTGGTTGACACTAACGAAGCCAACGGAGCCATCAGGGTTTTGCGCGGCAGCCACCGATTTACCGGCACCTTGCGCGCTCCAACCTTAACGAGCGAATACGAAAATGTGAAAGACTCTATCTGGAATCAAATGGAGGTGTTGCCCATCAAGGCCGGAGAAGCTTTTGTTTTCAACCATGCCCTCATTCATGCCTCCTCTCCCAACTCCACGCAAAAGGAAAGAGTGGCCGTCACATACGGGATGATACCGAGACAAGCCCAATTGCTTCTGTATCACAGTAACGGAAACGGAAGAGTCGAGAAATATGCCATGCCCGATGATATGTTCCTTAAATATGATAATATCGGTCAGCGTCCCGCATTTGGCGAAAAGGTTGACGAGTTTGATTATAAAATCAAGCAGATGCGTCCTTTGAAGCTGCATCATCTGCTCACCAAGGCAAGAAGGGAAAGGAACATGACACCCTTGTTCAGCGACCCTGCCGCGCAGGAATTCTTTGAGCGCGAAGGCTATGTAAAGATTAAGATGCTCGGTGATAAAGAAGTGAAAGAGCTGCTGAACTTTTTTTATTCTCTGAATATGAAAGATGAGGCGGGGCTGGGCTGGCATATCAGCATGGATAACGATGACAAGCAGTTTGTAGGAAAGGTAATGGATAAGATTTTTGAAGTGGCGCTTCCCAAAGCCGCGCCTCACTTCAAGAATGCCAAGGCTTATGTCGCAAGTTTTGTCATCAAGGAACCCACCCTGAAGGGCGTTGTTCCGGTTCATCAGGACTGGTCATTCGTTGACGAAGAAGACAAATACTGCACGGTTTCCTGCTGGATACCGCTGGTGGACGTAACGGTTGACAGCGGTGCCATCGGGGTGGTGCGCGGCAGTCATAAGTTCTTTACCAACCACCGTCCTTCGCCTTCCCCGCAAGCGCCCGTTCCCCTTGCAGAACATATGTTCACCATATTCCCTTACATGAAGGTTATTGAGATGAAAGCCGGTGAGGCCCTGATCTTTGATAACAGGACCTTCCACGGCTCGCCTCCCAATTCGACAGACAAGCCGCGCATTGCCTTCGGCATCGGTTTTACGCAACAGGACGCCCAACTGCGGCACTATTACATGAAACCGGATGGGAAGAAAAATACCCTCTTGAAATATAAAGTTGACAAAGATTTTTTCAGAAAATACGGAAATGTGACGCTCTCCAAAATGTATGACAAAGGCGAGCTGATTAAAGGATATGAACTGGAAGGAGAAATTCCTTACGTGCTTCCTGAGTTCACGGGCGATGAATTGATTGAACTGGCAAAGGAATATGGAAACGAATTTAATGCGCCTATGTGTGAAAAGCTGGCCGCGCTTTTCAGCTATAACATGGATGGCTCTAAAAAGGAGGAGCCAAAAAAAGAGATAAAACCCGAACCGAAGCCGGAACCCGAGCCTGTCAGCGAATCAGCAGTGATGACCAGCGGCAGCGAGAAGCCGCTTGAATGGAATGATGACCGGAATTTCTTCCAGAAGTACACGCCCGCCAATATCCTGAAAGAAGTGAAAAAAAGGGTGTAGGCTGAATAAAAAACAAAAGCATGTTCTCCTTTCCAAAAATGCTGAAAGTTTTCCGCGATGATACCCACCAGGAGCAATTTGAGCGGGACGGATACCTTCCCTTGCCTTTTTATAATCCGGAAGAGATCCTCGAGTTGAACGAACTGTATCACCGGCTTCATCCAAAAGATGAAAAAGGCTTCTTTCCGAGCACTTTTTCAAAAGACAAAAATTACAGGCAGGTTGCCGATTCAGAAATCCGCAGAATATGCGAGCGGCCGATAGCTCAATATTGCCGGAATATCAAAGTGATGTGCGGCTGTTTCATCGTGAAAAGCCCCGGACCGGATAGCGGAATGTGCGTGCACCAGGATATGTCGCTGGTGGATGAATCGCGTTTCACGGGCATCAATATCTGGGTGCCGCTGGTTGACCTCACCATCAAGAATGGGGCATTGTTTGTAATTCCCGGCAGTCATCGCCTTTTCCCGACTTACAGGGGATCTTCCATTCAGGAATTTTTCAGCCCGGTGATGGATGAAATGATAGATTATCTTCAACCGGTTTTGATCAAAGCCGGAACAGCCGTCTTTTTCGACCAAAGCATCATTCATTTCTCACCGCCCAACTATTCGGAAGAATTGCGTATTGTCACCAACACTTACTTCACGCACAAGGATTCCGAATTCCGCACCTATTATTATGATAAAGAAAATCATAAAGACTGCGTGGAAGTGTATGCCCAGGACGAGCATTTCATGACCGACTTCGAGCAATTCGGAAGCAACATCCATGACCGTCCCAAGATTGGCAAGTCGCTTGGATTGGTGAAATACGATTTTCCGAAAATTGACAAGAGCTACCTGGAAACACATCTGAAGCGCACGAATGCGCGCGAATTAATTGCTGATGCGGTGCCTCAGGGTCATCTTCAATCCGAACATGCGCCTGCAGGAAAGAATTATTTCAACGCTTGATGGAAAAAATCAGTTGATGGCGCCTCCCATATTCAAAGATTCCGCACTGCAGAAAAAATTTGAGAAACAAGGATTCCTTACGGCACAACTGCTCAATAAGAAGGAAGTTGAATACCTGAACCTTTTTTTTGATGAACTGCATCCCAATCCGCAAGGCGGGTTTGTATCCGGAAGTTATTCGCGCGACCTGGGCTACAAGAAAAAGGCAAGTGATGAAGTGGTGCGCGTTTTCAGCAAACATTATGAAAGACTGTTTGTCAACTACCAGCCGTTTGGCGCGGCATTTCTTTACAAATTGCCTTCGCAGCAAAGCGAACTGGCCATTCATCAGGATTGGACGATAGTGGATGAAACGAAATTTGTGGCGCTCAACTGCTGGGTGCCGCTGAATGACATTGACGAAACGAATGGAGCGCTTCATGTTGTGCCCGGCAGCCATTTTGATTCGCTGAATGTGGTGCGCGCTCCAACGCTGCCGTTTTTCTTTTCAGGCAATGACGGATACATGATTGAGCAATCGGAGCCGATGCATGTGAAAGCGGGAGAGGCCGTGATATTGAATCAAAGCGTGGTGCATTATTCCGCCCCGAATCGTTCGGATAAAATCCGAAAAGCCATCACAGCGGGCGTGAAGACAAAAGGCGCTCCTATGATGTTCCACTACAACGATTCGCAGAAAAATGACGGCAGGCTGGAAGTGTTTGAGATGCCTGAAAATTTCCTTATCAGCTTCGATGATTTCATCAACGATATTCCGCTTCGCCCGAAGATGGGCGCGAGCAAAGGTTTCATTAACTACCGTCTTCCGTCACCCGGCAGGGAAGAGTTGGTTAAACTGGTGGCAAAGATGAGGACGGGCGCAGGATACCCGGCATTCAGAGATCATTCCGGCACGAAAGACAGTTTCCTTAATAATAAAGTAACGGAAATATTCAACTGATGGCGGTTGACCAGCAAATTTTGAAAGACACAGGGCTTGACAGCAGGCTTTTAACTGAAGGATATGTGATTGTGCCATTCCTCACGGAAGGAGAGGTTAAATCGCTGTGTGACTTTTACTTCTCCAGCCATCCCCGGCAATTGGAAGGGATGTATGCCACCGCGCACGTGCCTGATATTGGACTGAGGATGAAGATGAATGATTACATTAAAAAAATTTTCGCCAGGCCCATCAGCGAGATGTTTGTCAATTGCAATCCGCTGGGCGGCTCATTTATTGCCAAGGGAAAAGGACAAAAAGGGACATTGGAACCCCACCAGGATTGGAACATCGTGGATGAGGAACAGTACCGCTCTTTCAACATCTGGGTGCCGCTGGTGGATTTACATGAAGCGAACGGGGCGATCATGATCATCCCCAAAAGCCATGCATGGCTGAAAAGCTACCGCAGCGTCAACATTCATTCGGCATTTAACCAAGTGAGAGACACCGTTTGGAAAATGCTGCAATCCCTTCACATGAAAGCTGGAGAAGCGCTGATATACGACCACCGCCTCATTCATGCCTCAGGCGAAAACAATACGGATGAGATCAGGCTGGCGGCTGTTTATGGCATCATTCCGGATGGAGCGCAGATGTATTACTATCACAAGGCAGACGACCATACGGTTGAGGTTTTCGAGTCAAATCCGGAGTTTTTTCTTTATGGAAACATCTTCGAGGGACCGAAAGGGCTGAAGTCAGTTGCTAAAATGACTCATCAGTTTCCCGAGGTGGATGAGAAGGAGATGTGCCGGTTGCAGGGCGGCAATGCCTCAAAATGGAATTCGGGGATCAACCTGATAAAGGATGTTTTCGGGTTGCCGGCCTCCGGCTGAAGAGTAAAGTTGAATCCTACAACGGGCTTACCTTATCATACGTCCATAAAAATGAAGGGCGGAGTGCGACCTGCATATCGCGCAGGTTGAAATAAGATACTGCAGGGTCTTCCTGAACCTTGAAGTGAAATAATTCCTTGTGCATATAAAGTTCTGTCTTTGAGTCGCGGCCAAACCTGATTTGCATGGAGTAGTTCCCATGATTAAAAAAATTACCGTTCACCAAGCACTTCATGCTCAATAGTCCGGTATCGTCCCTGAACCTTTTGCTGACCTCAATGCCTGACTTGTTATGAACGGTTGCCGCATAGAATACAGGCAGGTTGGTCATATTATGAAACAGGAGCATCAATTGAATAGTCATCTCTTTCTGCAGCTTCCAGAATTGCACTTCCACCTCAACATCATCCTCGATGTATATTACATTTCCGGCACCATCCCTCTTTGCTTTGATCTCCACCTTATGCATTCTGACGCTGTCATTTCCCGGGGCGTGCTCCATGTCATGCCATTCCCAGGCAAATGAATCAGGCTCATGCAAGAATCCGGGAATGGCATCGGCTTTTTCCACCATCGTAGTTTCGATGTAATTACCCACGACTTCAGAAACCTTGCCATCAAACACCTTCCCGCCATCCTCCAGCAATATGCAGCGGTTGCACAGTTGCAGCACTTCGTTCATGCTATGCGACACCAGCAGGATGGTTATGCCCGTGTTCAGGTCCAGTATTGACTGGATTTTTTCCGCTGTCTTCCTCCTGAATTCCGCATCGCCTACCGACAGCACTTCATCAAGCAGCAGTATTTTAACATCACTGTATATGACTACGGCCACTGCAAGCCGCAGATACATGCCATTGGAGTAGAATTTTACAGGCTCGTGAATGAATTTCCCAATGCCGCTGTATTTCACAATCTCCTCAACGCGTGAATCTATGCTGGTTCTGCTCATGCCGATCATTCTTCCGTACAAATAGATGTTTTCCAATCCGGATAAATCGGGATGGAAGCCGAACCCAACTTCCAGTATGGCGGAAACCGTGCCTTTAATTCTTGCTGAACCCGAAGTGGGTTTTGTGATGCCGCTCAATATTTTCAGCAGTGTGCTTTTGCCCGAGCCGTTCTTTCCGATAATGCCAAGAACTTCTCCCTGATGCACATCAAATGAAATATTCTTTAATGCCCAGAATTCGTCTTGTCCGTTCAGTCCCGTCCCCGGTGAAGATGTTGCCATCGGCACAGGATGGTTCCTGGCACCGGAAATTCTATATTTTTTAGATATATTCTGTACGGAAATTACCGGAGGCGGCATGAAGCGGCAGCGCGTTTATTACTCGTCAAAGTTCACACTATTCTGCCAAAGGGATGAACTTCTACGCATTCAGGACGCCCGCTTTCTCCGGGACAATCCTGTAGTTGAAGTCTTTAAAGGGACGCGGATTTCTGACGAGATCAAAAAATTCGTCTTTGTTCACATAGAAAATATCATAATCCAGATTTCCAACCCTCCTGCCTATCCTGGGCCGCTCGAATGAATTGTCAAAAAGCGGATGCAGATGATAACCGTCATCCTGATAGTAAACCTCAATTGGCGCGTCCTTCCTGTTCGGGTCGCGGTACAGGCTGATATACTGCGCCTCCGGGGCAACAATCGTCAGAATGACAGAAATCCGTGTTTTCCCGGACAGGTTCGGCTTGGTCATGTGAATGATGCGGTTATCGAAAAACAGCGCCTCTCCCGCTTTCATGCAGACACATTCCTTCACTTCATAAAGCGAATCCGTGATCTTTGAGAACGGAAACGGGATGGTTTTTCCGTGCACCGCAGGAAAGAACATATGGCTGCCGCTTATCACCTGCATGGCGCCACTGTTTTCTTCAACATCCATCAGCGGACACCACATGTTGATGTGCCTGTTCTTATGCTCGTCCATAAGCAGGGTGGGGTCAAAGTGCATCCCGACCTCCGCCATCGGATCGGAGGAAGATTGTTTGATGAAAATCAGCCCGACCACAAACTTGTAGTTGCCGAAGAGCCTGTCAAGGTGAGGCCTGAACACCTTTTCCACCCCGCTGCTGATTTTCACGCGCACTTCTGAGGGGATGTCGGCATTGCTGTTGAAGTTGAATTTACCGGGCACGTTGAATTTTGGGAAATAAGTTTCATACAGACGGTGCAGTTCTGCCATGTCATTCGCATTGAGGGCGGGCACTACCATCCATCCATCCTGTTGAAGGGTTTTTTCTACGGTTGCATCCTTAATGATGATGTCGTTTTTCATTTATGCAAAAATTTCTTTTTTACTTAATTGTTTTTCAAATAGTTCATCGTTGATTGAAAATGTGCTGAGTCGGCTGTTTGCAAATGAACTCGCAATCGGAATACCGGCAGGATCGCTCCCTTTTTCATAGGCAGGAAGCTGGTGCAAAAATGTTTTCGTATCCATTGCGTAAGCATCCACCATCCCGTCTCCCTTGTCGTTGCTTCTCTTCTGGTAGTACAGCCACTCTCCGGTTTTTTCCCTGATGCTTGAAAGCATGACCACCCTGCTCGAATCCGAATTGTTGGGAAAAGAGCCGTGAAAAAGCGCTTGCTTATACACCAGGGCTTCTCCCGCCTGCATATTAAAAACAGTGAGATGCTTTTTGACCAAAGGCGTCCGGTTGATAAACCTGAGTCCCATCGAACCCGAACGCAGGTTATCGAAAAACCGGTGGCTCCCTTTCACGACAAACATGCCCCCGTTCTTTTCCGAAGTATCCTGGAGCGGACACCAGATGTGCGCTGCCTGGGTCGTATCTTCATCAACGATGTTCCAATCCTGGTGAAGACGGAACTCTTCCGAGTTTACATTCGACTTCACCACATAATGGTTCACCACAAACTCAAAATCCCGGAACACTTTTTCGAGGTCGCTGCGGATCATACTTCCCAGTTTATTGTGGAGCTGCACATTTTTTTCACCGCTGCTGTGGCTGTGAGTTGTATAAAGTCCCCGGGCCTGATCACCGAATTCAGCAAAGTAGAACTGCTTCAGCTCGCTCACCATTTCCTTGCTGAAGAGGTTGATGACAACACAGCCGTTTCGCTCATACTCCTCATGGAGCTTGTTGTTTTTAAATAGCGCCTTCAAGTCGAACTTTTTAAGTTAATGCCGTTGTTTCCCGGGTTGAAATTTTTTCCATTAAATCTTCGGAAGAAACTTGTGTTACTTCACGCTGAACGGTTTTTGCATAAACTCCTTTCCGGGTTTGTTCTCCCGCTGCCAGCGCGCCAATCTCTTCCATGAGTATTTTTTCAGAAACATAATAAGCCTCTGCCTCCAACTCGTTTTTTTTATGATAATAAGTCAGGGAAGCGCAGTCCTCCTTCACAAGGGCGCAAGCAATCACCCTTAACTTGTCGCTTTTATTCGGGAAGGAGCCGTGAAACACAGCAGGGTGAAAAATGGCTGCGCTGCCTTCATTCACCTCGATCACCGAAAGATGCTTTTGCAGGTTTTCGTCAGCTTCAATTCTTGAGGTGGGAAGGCTTCCGGAACGGTAAGTTTTGAAAAAACGATGGCTGCCTTTTATGGCAAACAAAGCGCCATTGCCGGCAGTGATGTTCATCAGCGGACACCAGACAGTGGCAATGCCGTACTTATCCTCGTCAACATAACTCCAATCCTGGTGAAGCAGCATCTCGCCCGATGCCGGCTGCTTGGCAAGGAATGATTCGGAGAACGATTGATAGTTGACAAAGATGCGTTGATAGCCGGGTTCCAGAATCTTTTTTATCTCATTCCTGATCCTCATGTTTCCATCAAGATTATTGGTCAGCAGGCTGTAATAAAATCCGTTTGCTGAATTCGCTTTTTCCGAAAGGCTCTGAAACAACTTCCTTAACTCATCCAATTGTTCGTTGCCGGCAAACGGAACTACAACAAATCCATTTGCCTTGTATTTCTCGTCAAGCCGTTTGTCTTTAAAAAGCGGATTCAAATAAGAATATTTTAAACTTTTTCAGCCATGTTTTGCTGCTCAACCAGCCGCAGGAATTCATCTTTCGACAGCAAGGGAAAATCAAAGTCCACGCTGCCGAGACTTTTCGCTCCTCTCGGCCTTCCGTGCTTTATGTAGTCATAAAAGAATTCCGTATCAACGATAAACTTTTCAATTTTTCTTTTCCCGGGGCCGGGATGGCGGTAGTGCAGATACAGGTCTGCCTCCTGCGGCACCACTCCCAACACGCAGATAGGGCGCGACTTCCCCGACAAGTTTGGCGTGGAACTGTGCACCAATGCATGGTTATAAATCAGCGCTTCCCCGGCTTTCATGGGCACCGCAACCATATACTGGTCAATAATATCCAACACGCCATCAAACGCAAACGGACAATCCGGTGAGGCGCGCAAGGTCCTGGCAAAACGGTGGCTGCCTTTCAATACGCTGAGGTAGCCATTACTGGCGTCAACATCCACCAGCGGACACCATGCGCTCACCGAGGCATATTTGCCCTCATCCACAAACGTCCAGTCGTAATGCGGGAATATGGCCGAGTCTTCTCCGGGTTCCTTTATCAAAAAGTTGGTGAGAAATATTTTGCACTCAAAAAAAACATCATCAAACCGCGATCCGGTAATTTCCCTTATCGCTTTGTCAACCTTGCGTATCAATTCAGGTTTATTGGTATCGCTTGTGGAATGAACGGGCGTTATGGTATCATGTTCATTTTTCAACTCAGCATAAAGTTTCAGCAGCCCGGCCACCTCTTCCTTAGACAAAAAAGGGATTGCCACATAGCCGTCTCTTTCAAACTGGCGCTGCAAACTTGCATCTTTGAACATCTTCTTCATGCGAAAAACTTTAACGGTCACCATTTCAGGTCAATAAACCGGAAAGGGAATTATCTTTTCATGTATGCCCGCAGTTACGCAGACAGAAGGTAAAAGTACCAAAATACACGTTGTCACACCCTGAGATATATCATTCTGGCAACCTGTCAACCGTCATGGTGGCTGGCGCGATATGACTTCAGAGCAGGTCTAAAAAATGCTCTTTTTGCGCCTCACTCCAGCCCTCTCCATCCGGAAAGGAAGTATGTTGTTGAATTTTTAGAACAGCCCTTAAGATTAACAAGAGCCCCGATATGATCGGGGGAGACTGTCACGTACGGTTCTGTGAGAGGGTGGGGGTGAAACTTCCCCGCTCTACCCGACCTAAAAACTGCTGCAGTGAAAGTATTCCATTCAATGGTTATCTTTAATGAAATTCCCCTTCATGAAAAGCTATCCTGCACTCCTGCTCTTCGGCTTGCTGTTTGCGCAAACTGAAATTTCAGCTCAATGCTCAGCGGGCGAAACGCCCGTTACCATTGAAATCGCTACCGACCTCTACGGCTATGAAGGCTACTGGGCGCTGTTTCCTGCTTCGGGCAGTTGCAGTGCCGGCAATGTTGCCGAAGGCGGCAACGCAGCGCAGGTGGGTTGCAGCGGTGCCGGGCAGCAGGACGCCACATCGGGCAACGGCTACGGCAGCAACCAAACCATTTCATCAGGTCCCCACTGCCTTGTTGCCGGAAATGATTATTCTATAAAATATGTTGACGATTACATTGATGGCGGCTTTAAGTTCGCGGTGATGATTGACGGGCTGCCGCTTTATAATTTCCAGGGCATGGGCGATAATGACGTCTTCGCATTTAACGCCTCCCCGGCTTTATCGGTTAATGGCGGACTCCTTCAGATCGCCACCAACAATTATTACCCGGCAGGCGATATTCCGGTGAAAGGCAAAGTTTACAATTTCGGATCGAGCACTATTCATTCTCTTACAATTTCTTACTCGGCAAATAACAGCACGCCCGTATCTGAAAGCATCACCGGCTTTTCAATTTTACCCTATGATGCAGAATATGAATTTGCGCTTGCCAATCCATGGAATGTTACCGATACGGGAACCTATGCGATCAAAGTTTGGATCAGCAGCGTGAACGGTCAGGCCGATATGAGCAACGGCAATGACACGCTCGTGAAAACTATCATCATCGGCAAGCCCGCGCCAAATCTCATTGACCAGTATTTGACCGATACGCTCACCTATACCGTGATCGGCAACTCAACCAGCGGCTTGAACAAGCCGCGCGACCTGGATTTTCATCCCGTTCTGAGAAATTATGATTTGTGGATCATTAACGAAGACACCGAAAACCAGGGCGGCAGCACAGTAACGTTATTCAAGGCGGGAACGTCCGCGCAAACTGCGGTTCACAAGCGGGACGGCAACGCATGGCATTTCATGAGCCTTCCCACCGGCATCGCATTCAGTGAGAATACCAACTTCGCTACTTCCCCCGGAGTTCTTGATGCCAATCATGGCTCGGCAAAATTCACGGGACCCACGCTGTGGTCAAGCGATATGACCATTTACGCGGAGCCTTCCGGAGGTAATGGCAGCCACCTTGATATGCTCCATCAGTCGCCCTTCGCGATGGGTATTGCTGCAGAAAGAGAAAATGTTTTTTGGATTTTTGATGGTGATGCGGGAAATATTGTAAGATATGATTTCCGGAAAGACCACGGTCCCGGCAATGATGACCACAGCGATGCGTTGGTGTGGCGCTACCCTGAAGTGCAGGTGAAGAAGTTGAACAACACCGTTCCATCGCATCTCGTTATTGACGAGCAAAAAAAATGGCTTTATATCGTGGATGGAGGCAACCAGCGGATCTTGCGCATGGACATTACCACAGGTGATCCGACAGCCAATCTCACTCCTTATGCGGAACCGCTCGCAGAGTGCAAGCGCTATACAGGCGTGATGCAGGAAACCCTTGTCACTTCGGGGCTGACAGAGCCGAGCGGCATTGATGTGATGGACAATAGACTGCTGGTGAGCGATCACAGCAATGGCGATATTATCATATACGATATCGGTGTATCACCGGTGATGGAATTGGGGCGCATTCAGACCGGGCAGCCGGGAGTTCAGGGAATTAAGATCGGCCCTGATGGCAGGATTTGGTACGTAAACCGTACGAACAATGAAGTGGTGAGGATTGATGGCCCGGAAGAAAAAATTGATTCGGTTCCTGCGGGAATCAACGAAGTTCAGCCTGCTGCGGAAGCGTTTCCCAATCCAACAACAGCATATTTGAGGTTGAATATTTCCGGCATTCCTTCAGAAAAGAATATTAATCTTAAAGTGTTTGATCTTACCGGAAAATGCGTTATAGAAATTCCTTCATTTGCGAATAACTCTGAAATTAATTTCGGTGAATTGCCGCAAGGAAAATATTTCCTGTCAGCGCAAGCCGGTAAGTTCAGCGTCACGAAGGAAATCGTCAGGCAATAAGCTATTGCGGTTGCAACCGTTGTTATACCATATAGTCATCGGATGAATTGCTGATAGGACGGTATAGAAGCAGTTACGCATCGCGTGATTTTTATAGAGCATTCATCCGATGACTTTTCAGAGCGGACTCAAGTATTGCGGTTGTAACCGTGGTTATAAGTTTTATTCCCCGCGTTGAAGCGCGGGGTAAGAGGATACGCGCCCTTCTGAGTTTTTAGCCCAACACCCGATTTTTTAGTCTTTTGTAGTCGGACAATAATGAAAATCTGTTAATTTTCGGACGATTAAAAATTTAAAGTCATGAACAAGCAATTTTTTCTTGCACTGGCATTCTCAATTTTTTTCTCAAGCGTCTTTCCGCAGGGTTACTACATGGAGTTTAAAATAACATCGGCCGGAAAGGAGGCAAACATGTCAGGCGTGATGAAAACTTACGCACAAAACGAGAATAGCCGGGGCGACATTACTATGACCGTTCCGAACCTGCCGGGTGGCGGTCAAATCAGCATAACGAGTTTGGTGCTGAAGGAAAATCCCGGCAAGGTGTTCCTGCTTGACGAAAAAAACAAGAGTTACACTGAAATAGAAACCGGAGATAACGAAGACTGGAAAGATGCGCCCGAATCGGATTATGAGGTAACGGTGATCGGGAAGGAAAAGGTGAACGAGTATAATGCAACACACGTGAAAGTGCTTCGCAAAGGCGGCAACACCCCGCAGGAATATTGGATGAGCAAGGAAGTGACGGGTTATGCGGACATGATGAGGGTAAAAACAAAATATACCGGCAAGGAAAACCTCGCGAAAGCATTGGAAGCGAAAGGCGCCAGCGGATTTCCGGTGAGGATAAAAACTACGGAACAAGGCAATTCCATCCAGATTGATTTAGTGAAGGCTGAAAAGAAAAATAATTCCGCTTCCCTCTTCAGCCTTAATGGTTACACCAAATCAACCACCGGAACTATCATCCCTGCGGGTATTGATGTTCAGCAGATGATGAAGGACGTTCAGAACATGACTCCGGAAGAGCGCGAGAAGTGGATGGAGCAGATGCAGCAGCAATATGCTCCGAAGTAAGTACAGTGTCAGGTGCTTCCTGACATCGCGGGGTTAGGTTCTACAAAAGGTTCTTTTTTGTTTGGTTCGTACTTCACAAAGAAATTGATCCATATTAGCCTCGAGAGGGAATAAGTAAGGGGCATTAAAACAATGATGGCCGAACAAACCGCTCCCACCTGCCACCAGGGCGACCAATCATCTTGAAAAGTGAATGCGGTGATTGCCCATCCTGTCAGGAATACGCCAATGCTCAGGGCATAGGCAACATACATCGCTCCATACCAGAAGCCGATTTCACGATAATACTTCAACCCGCAACACGGGCAGGATTCGTATAGCTTGCCTCCGTTGGCGAACAAGTTGTAGTAAGGATTGAATGGCCAGAATTTTCCTTTGTGGCATCGGGGGCATTTGTTGAACAAAATGCTGTAAAGTTTTTGACCGGGCTTGAACACCGGGCAAAATTAATATGAGGTACGTTGAATGATGGCGGATAAGGATTTCAGCAACCTCTGCTACCTTTATTGACTGTATGAAATGGTGGATCTCGGTTTTGGTTTTCTTGAGTAATTCCGGGTGGGCGGCTGTTTCGCTCTACGAACTCTACTCCAACATCCACACCATCGGTATCATGGTGGTGTTTGATGCGCCCGTACCGGAAAGCGCAACTACGCAGGTGTTTTATGAGGAATTTGAAAGCGGAAATTGGAACGCTGTGAAGCAGGGACTGGAACTGTCCCGCGTTACTTCTCTGCAATACGCAGGGTGCATTTTCCAAACGAAACCCAACACGCAATACCGCGTGCGAACGATAATGACCAACAACAGCAATGTGCTGTTTGATTTGACGGACAGCATCACTACGCGCAACGAACCGCAGATGCAAACACCGCTGCGCATATTTTATGTCAGCCCCAATGGAACTGGAATTTCGCAGAACAGCAACACACCGGGAAGTTTAAATCAATCGCTGCTTGACAGCCTGCTCGCGGGCGATAAAGTTGTATTGCTTGAAGGAACATATTTCACAGGCGAACTGGAAATAAAAACCAGCGGTACGGAACAACATCCGATTGTTTTTGAAGGCGACAGCGGTGTGGTTCTTGACGGCTCATTTGAAAATGCCATTCAATGGACGCGGGTTTCAACCGATACCGTAAACCGTGATTACAATATGTTTTATGTCAATCTTGGCGCGCTGAACACGAATTGCGTGATTGTGGACAACAAGCGCATGTACCCCTACCGCAACCTGCTGGAGTTGTCGCTGTTTCAAACCATCCGCGCGATTGACGGCAACGGCAATCCTTCCGGAAATTTTGATTTGGGCCTGAGCGGATTTTTCCGTGATGGCAGAAACTCTTCCGTGAATCATTTTCCTTATGTTGGATTTAATCCGAACACCTACATCAAGTTTGCCGATGGCAGCGACACTACGGGAAAATCCATTCATGTTTCAAAACAAACGTGCTCTTTTTTTGCGAATGGCAAATCCAATGTTCAGTTCCGGAACATCACATTCAGCTATTATGGAGCGGCAAAAATGTCGGGGTATCGCTGCGCGTTGTTGTTTGAGGATTGCGACAGCCTGCTCATTGAAAATTGCCGTTTTAATTTTTGCGACAGGGGAGTTGTTTTCAAAGGAGATAGCGATGACAACATTGCGCAGCACTCCGTTTTTCACGATGATATGGGAGGCTGGTCATACTTGCAGTTTAAAGAAACCAATGAAGATTACGGTCAACTGAACACGTTTTATCCCAACTACTTTCCGTTCAGCTATCGCGACATGGAGCCGGGTCGCGTGTATTTCGATTTCAACTTTACCGGTCGCGGCAACATCATCCGCTATAATATTTTTGATGGCGGCTGCGATGGCATCACATGCCCGGTGCTGCCGGGCGATTCCACTACGTGCAGGAATTTTGATATTTACGGCAACGAATTTATGCACGGTTCTGATGATGCGTTTGAAGTGGACGGAAATGCCTCCAACATCCGCGTATGGGGCAACGTGATTCACGGTGTAGGCGGAGTTTCTTCCGCTCCGCCCTGCTATGGGCCTTTGTATGTTTTCCGCAACGTGATTTACGATTTGCCCGAAATAGATTACTCCTACATCTACTTTGACATCACCGGATATCACTTGTATTCAGAACCGGTAAGCACATCACCCTTGAAACTGAACGCTTCGTATTGCGATATTCCGGGCGTAGTGTATTTTATGCACAACACGTGCGATGCCGGAGCAAACGGCAGAGGTTTCTACATACAGCAACCGCAGGCACAATCGAGTTGGACGAATGTGGTTTCACGAAACAATATTTTTTATGTCGAGTCTGACGAGCATGTGCTCTGGGTGCGCGCAACCGATAAGGTTGATCTGGATTACAACAACTATTACAGCACGCAGACTTTCACAGCAAGACAAGATCGCCCCAATTACGGAATGTATTCAAGCCTGCCCGAAGTGTCGCAAAATATTTTGGGCGATGTGAATGATTCCGCTTCTTTCATCGAAACACACGGCTGCGAACTTGACCCCTCAGCAGGATGGAGAAATGAAGCTGTGCATGATTACCGCCTGCTGCCTTCCTCCAATATGACAGACAAAGGAATTTACATTCCCGGAGTAAATGATGGCTTCAGCGGATCTGCTCCCGACTTGGGCGCGTTTGAGTTGGTGGTTGCGCGTGATACCAACTCTATTACAGATTTGATTGAGGTTGCCGATACCGCTTCATCGCGCGACACGGTGAAAATTATTCAGCAGGGAATCAACGACACGCTTATTATCACTTCAACTGTTGTTCACTGTGACTCGCAACTCGTGCGTGGGCTTGTTACTGTTGAAACGGATTCTGTTTTCACCGACACGCTGTTCATCACTGAAACCTTTTCGCAAACCAATCATTTGTATGTGCACTGTACGGCAGAAATTGTTGATTCCTTTTTTATTCCTGATACGGCAAGCGGATTAGCTGAAGCGAATGCAAGCGATGAAGTAAAGATTTACCCCAACCCGAATGGCGGCTCTTTTCAGATTTTCCCAGGTAAAAAATGGGATGGACAAGAAACCGAAGTATGGCTGTATGACTTAGCAGGAAAAAGCATCAGCTTTGAATCGGATAAAACAGCAAATAGCATTTCAATAAACTGTGCCGGGCAAATTAGTTCAGGCGCGTATCAACTTCACCTTAAATACGGAAACAATTTGCTAAAAAAACTAATTATTGTGCTTTTATAATCCCCCGCCTTTATAATCCCTACCTTTGCACCCATTTTAAAAATTCATGAACAATTTTGAACAGCTTGGCTTGGGAAGTGACGTGCTCAGGGCAATCGGTGAACTGGGATTCGAGAAGCCCACTCCCATCCAGGAAAAGTCAATCCCGGTTCTATTGAGCGGTGACAGGGATTTTGTAGGATTGGCTCAAACGGGAACGGGCAAAACCGCAGCTTTTGGTTTGCCTCTCTGCGAGCTGGTTGCTTTCAATTCAAAGGAAACGCAGGCACTTGTGCTTGCACCCACACGCGAGTTGTGTGTGCAGATCACGCGCGACCTTGCAAAT
Organism: uncultured Chitinophagaceae bacterium; assembly: GCA_964502525.1. Lineage (GTDB taxonomy): Bacteria > Bacteroidota > Bacteroidia > Chitinophagales > CAIOSU01 > DATLYB01. Next base: position 12,796 of record CAZCXH010000040.1, on the reverse strand, counting down.
TTTTCAAAATACAAAGGACAGGCAAACATCGTTTCCGTGTATGGGGGCGCCTCGATAGAAAATCAAATCAGGCAAATCAAAAAAGGCGCGCAAATCATTGCCGCCACTCCCGGCAGGCTGATTGATTTGCTGAAGAGAAAAGCGGTAAAGCTGAATGCAATTCGCTTTCTGGCGCTTGATGAAGCTGATGAAATGCTGAACATGGGCTTTCAGGAAGACATTGATGAAATTTTAAGCCATACTCCTGCCACGAAAAAAGTGTGGCTTTTTTCGGCAACCATGCCTTCGGAAGTGAGGCGTATTGCCAGCAATTACATGTTCGACCCGTTTGAGCTGACGATGGGAAAAAAAGATTCAGGCGCTGATAATATAGAACATCATTATTATGTGGTGCACGAGCGCGACCGCTATGCAGCCCTCAAGCGCATTGTTGATGCAACACCGAATATTTTCGGCATCGTGTTTTGCCGCACCAAATGGGAAACGCAGGACATTGCCGAAAAACTGATTAAAGACGGCTACAATGCAGACTCGCTGCATGGCGACCTCACGCAGCCGCAGCGTGACAAGGTGATGGCGCGTTACCGTAATCGCTCTTTGCAACTCCTGATAGCTACCGATGTAGCCGCCCGCGGCATTGACGTGAGCAATGTAACGCACGTAATTCATTACAACCTGCCGGATGAAATCGGCAACTACACCCACCGCAGCGGGAGAACAGCCCGCGCTGGAAAATCAGGCATATCACTCGCCATTATCAATGTGCGCGAGGTGGGGCGCATCCGCCAAATAGAGCAGAAAATCAATTCCAAATTTCATGTGCAACGCGTGCCAACGGCTGTGGAAGTGTGTGAGCAACAGTTACTGAAGCTCATCAAGAAAATTCATGGCGTGCAGGTGAATGAGGCGGGCATCGCAAAATATCTTCCCGTGATTTTTGACGAACTGCATGACCTGAGCCGCGAAGAGTTGATTAAGCGCATCACGAGTTTGGAGTTCAACCGCTTTCTCGACTACTACCGCAGCGCACCGGATTTGAATGTGGACATTGCGCATTATGGAAGGCAAACGCGGACAAATGACTATCGCGGAGGAACGCGCATCTTCATCAACCTCGGAACGATGGATGGCTTTGATAAAGGCAGCATGTTCAAATATATCGTTGAAAAAACCGGCATCCCGCGTAACGACATCGGCAGGATTGATATGAAGGGCGTTTACACCTGGTTTGATGTTACAAGCCAAAGCGCGCAGCAGGTGCTGGAAGAATTCAAAGGAGAAATTTACAATGAGCGCAAAGTGCGGGTGGATGTTGCCGATGGTGCCAGGAAAAAATCAGATAATAACCGTTCCAACAGGAAGCCGTTTGAGCATGGAGGCTGGCGTGAAAAACGCAAGGGCGGTTGGAAAGGCCACCGGAAAAATAAGCAAGCGAGATAATAGTCATTCATTTGGAAGTTTCGGACGGAACAGCTCGGAGCCTCTTATATCGTAACGCCACACCGGCTTGCCCCGTTTGTTAAAAACTTCCAAAGTGCAAACGCGGTTAGCAGCTTCTCCAGAGATAGTCACTCTCCCAAAATTTTGGAACGGAACAAGTTTGCCCGGCACCCGAAGCGGATTATTAAGTTCGGCAGGATTGTTCTTCAGCCTGTTGCGGAAGCTGGTTACTGGCGAACTGGTGAAATCATACAGCGTGTAATTATTTTCCCGCTCCATTTTGATGAGGTCGGAATGATGGCGATCGCCTGAGAAAAATAAGACACCCGGAATGTTATGCTCATTAATAAATGCAAGAAGGTCATTGAACTCTTTGTATTTGCAGAAACACTCATGCTTCGTCACCACATTCAATACCTGGCTTCCCGACACGATGAATTTGAAGGCGGCTTTCGATTCGAGCAATTTTTGTTTGAGCCATTCCATCTGCTCTTTTCCGAGATAAGCGGCATCGGAGGCATCAGGAGGCGTCATGTGGAAGCGGTTGTCAAGCATAAAGAACTCTGCATCGCCATAGGAAAAATTAAAAAAGCATCCCCGCGTCTGGTCAGTTCCATAATAAGGATTAGGCCAGAATTGCTTGAACACCTCCAATGATTCATCCCGAAAGGCAAAGGCCCTCCCTTTGTTGTTCGCGCCATAGTCGTGGTCATCCCATACGCTGTACTGGGGCTGCGTTACAAGAAATCGGTGAACCTTGTTGAGCTTGCGGTTGCGCGTTTGCTTGCGCAACATCCCTTTTTTTGAACCAAAATCTTTTTTCATGTAATAGAGGTAATCACCCATCCAGATTGTGAAATCGGATTCTTTTTGTAAGATGTATTTGTAAGTGCGGTTTTCGATTCCCGGGTGCAACCATCGCAAGCCAAACGGAGGAGTGAGCGCGCAGGAAAAAAGCAGAAAACTGAATTTATCCGGATTGCTGTTGCTTGTCTTCAGGGTACGGTCGCCTTTGATGATTTCTCCATCCAGATCAATTTCATAGCGATAAGCAGCATTCTCCCTTAAGCCATTAAAAGTAAAAATGAGCGGCACATTTCCTTTAAAGTTTTCAATTCCTTGCGTGGATAATGTTTGCCTCGCTGCGCTGACTGATGAAACGCTGTCAATCAGCGTGAAAGTGACGCTGGCGGTATTCTTTACCATGAGCCAGATTTTCATGCCCGTGGTCTCCGTTGCCCCCTGCATGGGGCCGGCAACTAATTTGCCTTTTGCAAATGCGCTGAAAGCCGCGCTGATGAAAAAGGTCGAAATAATAATTGTTTTAAAAGTCGTAGCCATCAACGATTTCAAAATTTGGAGGCAAATATAAAAATGCAAAAAGAGCCTGCAACAAGTCTTTTGGGAATGGATTAACTTTCACTGCATGCCGCAAAAATCAAAAAATCGCCTCGGAGTTGTTTATTCAACCGATCCGGATTATGAATACAGTCATGAACAAGCTGGAGAATCCGGATCCCTTCCTCCTCAGCAGCAAAAGCTGGTAGTGCGTATCGAGCGCAAAGATCGGGGTGGGAAAACCGTTACGATTGTTGAAAACTTCATCGGAAAAACAGCCGACCTCGAAGCGCTTGGAAAGCAACTTAAGTCGAAATGCGGCTCTGGCGGCTCTGTGAAAGATGGACTGATTTTAGTACAGGGTGATTTCAGGAAAAGAATTGCTGAGATACTTACCGGGCAAGGTTTTAAGGTAAGTGTTGGCTGATTGTCGAAAACTTTTGCGCATCCGTTTGTAGTTTGTCGTTGGTTGTTTGTTCTTTTGTTTTATCGCTGCACTTCATTGTTTCTATACAAATGCATGTACAAATTAGACAAGGGCAGTTCTAAAAATTGCTCTTTTTACGCCTCACCCCAGCCCTCTCCATCTGGAGCCATCTGGAGAGGGAGTAAGTTGTTGAATTTTTAGAACTGCCCTTAATTATTAAGACAGCTTGCCGAATTTCGGAATTTCCTCCGATGGATAAAACAATTCATTCAACCAGGCAGCTTTCCGGAAAATGAATCGCATCTTTTAATGATGAACTCTTATAGCATTGACCTTAAATCCGCAAACTATTTGAAATGACAGGTCTCCCGCTGATTTCGCTGATTCAAGCAGATGAATGTTAGAAAAGAATATTTTCTGCGGAAATCTGCGGTATCTGCGGGAAATTGATTGTTCATGGAATTTGAGTTTGCGGAATTTAGGATTGACTTTAAACGATAAGGCCGGGAACTAAAACCGCCCCCTTTACCGTTATCCCCATAAAAAGGAGAAAAAAATGCACAGGGGACGACCGAAAACAAAACCGCTTACCGTTTTTAAAAAGCTCGATCCAAAATTCAAGGTCAGACTAGACAGGAACACCACCGTATATGTAAAAAGCCTTGACATCGTGAAGGAGGTGTGGAAGCCGAGGTATCCGGAACTGAGGGTGACAAAAGTCAAGGCCGCTTAGGTTATGATCTCAAGTGTGAATTTTTCGATAATAAGGAAACATCAGCCAAGCTGATTACCCACCCATCTTGAGGGCTTTCCCAACCGACCTTTATCTTTGCACACATTATAAATGAAGCCCGCCAATATCCACCCCGTTTTCGAGCAGTTGCTGATGCGCAATGATAAAGAACGGCAACTGAAGCAAAACGCAAAGGTGATTTGGTTTACGGGGCTGTCAGGCTCCGGTAAAACCACCATCGCGCAGCACCTGGAAAAGCGTCTGCATGAAAAGGGCTTTTTCACAATGGCGCTCGATGGCGACAATGTGAGAGCCGGCATCAACAGCAACCTTGGGTTTTCAGAGGAAGACCGCAGGGAAAACATCCGCAGGATAGCTGAAGTGTCAAAGTTGTTTCTGAATTGCGGGGTGATTACGATTAATTGTTTTGTCAGCCCGGTGAATGAATTGCGCCAGATGGCGAAAAAGATAATAGGGGCGCAAGATTTTATTGAAGTGTATGTGAATGCTCCTCTTGAAGTTTGCGAGCAACGCGATGTGAAGGGGCTTTACAAAAAGGCGCGCAGGGGTGAGATTAAGGATTTCACCGGCATTCAATCACCCTTTGAAGCCCCCATGAACCCGGATTTGGAAATCAACACCGACCGTCTTGATATTGAGCAATCGGTTAACAAGGTAATGGAATTTATTTTGCCGAGAATAAAACTTCAGACATAATAGTTTACGGTTTCCGGTTTACATGTTTACGGTTTGCAAAATACACCGTAAACCGGAAACGTGTAAACGTGTAAACATGTAAACAATCGGAATGATTAATTACCATCTTAACCACCTGAAAGAGTTGGAAGCCGAATCTATATTCGTGATCCGGGAAGTGGCGGCTACGTTCCAAAAGCCGGTGCTGTTGTTTTCAGGAGGGAAGGATTCTATTGTACTAACCCATCTTGCCCGCAGGGCATTCTATCCGGCAAGCATCCCGTTTCCTTTAATGCACATTGACACGGGGCACAACTTCAAGGAAACACTCGATTTTCGTGATGATTTAGTGAAAAAAATCGGAGTGAAATTAATTGTCGCTTCGGTTCAGGAATCCATTAACAAAGGACGTGTGCGCGAGGAAACAGGTTATGAGGCGAGCCGCATCCGCCTTCAAACCACTACGCTGCTCGATGCGATTGAAGAGCACAAATTCGATTGCGCGCTGGGAGGCGCGAGGCGGGATGAAGAAAAGGCAAGGGCAAAAGAACGGTTCTTCTCCCACCGCGATGAGTTCGGCCAGTGGGATCCGAAAAATCAAAGACCGGAACTGTGGAATTTATTTAACGGAAGAAAACACATGGGTGAACATTTCCGGGTGTTTCCGCTGAGCAATTGGACAGAGCTGGACATTTGGCAATATATCAGCATGGAAAAAATCGAGATGCCCTCCTTGTATTTTTCACACAAAAGAAAATGTTTTGTCCGCAACGGCATCATCCTCGGCATGACGGATTTCATCAGGCTGAAACCGGAGGAGAAAACGGAAGATATGGTAGTGCGCTTCCGCACGATTGGCGATGCAACCAGCACGGGCGCGACACTCTCAACTGCGGGCACGATTGATGATATTATCAAAGAGGTGGCGGCATCCCGCGTTACCGAACGTGGCGGGCGCGCGGATGACAAACGTTCTGAAACATCTATGGAAGACCGGAAAAAGGAGGGATATTTTTAATAAATAGTTGTTCGTTGATCGTTGTTGGTTGTTGGTTAAATCTAACAGCGAACAGTGAGCAGCGAAACAACGAACAGCGAACAATGAAGAGCGAGGATTATGACTAACCAAAACCATACATACGACAAAGACCAATACCTTAAAATGGAGTTGCTGCGCTTCACCACTGCTGGAAGCGTTGACGATGGAAAAAGCACGTTGATTGGCAGATTGCTCTATGACAGCAAATCCATTTTTGAAGACCAATACGAAAACATCAAGCGCATCAGCGAGCAGCGCGGGGAAGAGTATGTGAACCTGGCTCTGCTCACGGACGGTCTTCGTGCGGAACGCGAGCAGGGAATTACGATTGACGTGGCTTACCGGTATTTCCATACTCCTCACCGCAAGTTCATCATTGCCGACACTCCTGGACATATTCAATATACCCGCAACATGGTGACGGGAGCATCCACCGCCAATCTCGCGCTGATTCTTGTTGACGCCCGCAATGGCATGGTGGAGCAGACTTGCCGCCACATGTTCATTGCATCATTGCTGAAGATTCCCCACATCTGTGTTTGCATCAACAAAATGGATTTAGTGGATTACAGCGAGGAGGTCTTTGACAAAATCCACAGCCAGATTGAGGGCTTCGCCACCAAACTCGATGTGGTGGATGTGCGCTTCATCCCCATCAGCGCCTTGAAAGGCGACAACGTGGTGACCCGCTCGAAAAACATGCCTTGGTATGAAGGTCCAACTTTAATGTACCTGCTGGAAACCATCCACATCTCCAGCGACCAGAATCATATTGACTGCCGCTTCCCGGTGCAGTATGTTATTCGCCCGCAAAGCACCGAATATCATGATTATCGCGGATATGCCGGAAGGATTGCAGGCGGAGTGTATAAAGTTGGCGATAAAGTGATGGCGCTTCCTTCAGGGTTCACCACCACTATCCAGGCAATTGATACGTATGAGGGAAGTTTGCTGGAAGCATTCGCCCCGATGTCAGTCACAATAAGGCTTGCTGACGATATTGACATCAGCCGTGGCGACATGATTGTTCGGGAAAACAACGTTCCGGAAGTCGGACAGGATATGGATATCATGGTGTGCTGGATGAATGAGAAGCCGCTGCAGGCAAAGGGAAAATACGCCATCAAGCATACTGCCAAAGAAGCGCGCTGCGTAATTAAGGAAATAAAATACAAGCTCAACATCAACACGCTTCACCGTAACGAACAGGATTTAAACATTGGCTTAAACGACATCGGCAGAGTTTCCATCCGCACTACCTCGCCTTTATTTTACGATTCTTACCGCAGAAACCGCAACACCGGCAGTTTGATTTTGGTAGATGAAGGGACGAATGAAACGGTGGGGGCGGGGATGATTATATGAATATTGAGTATTTGCCTCTTGAAACGAGAGGTATCCCGGAAATGTGAAAACGAACTATGATCGGTCCGAAGGACTCCGGACTCCTTCGGAGGATATATCATCGGGTGGCTATTTGATACTCCCGAGTACTCGGGACGGCAACTGATTACCGGGCTGTGGGATCTACAAACTCTCAAGCATTCTTTTCAGCACCGTTTGCGCAGCATAAACCCTGTTTTCCACCTGTTGAAAAATCAAAGTATTTGGCCCATCCAAAATCTCATCAGGCAGTTCGACATTCCTCCTCACCGGCAGGCAGTGCATCACTCTGGCTTTGTTGGTGGTTTTCAGTTTTTCGTTCGTGAGCAGCCAATCACTTTTCACCTCGGGCATTTTTCCATAATCGCGGAATGACGACCAATTTTTCACATATACAAAATCTGCATCTTTCAACGCTTTATCCTGACTGTTTGTGAGGGAAGCTCCCTTTGTAAATTTTTCGCTCAACTCGTATCCTTCGGGGCAAGCGACCGTGAAATCAACATCAGCGGCAAGCATCCATTCAGCGAATGAGTTGGCAACCGCTTGCGGCAACGCCTTGACGTGCGGAGCCCACGTGAGAACAACTTTCGATTTTGTTTTTTTCTTCCAATGCTCGGTAATGGTAATAAGATCGGCAAAGCTTTGCAGCGGATGGAGCGTGGCGGATTCTAGACTGATGACGGGCTTGCCGCAATAACGGATGAACTGATTCAATACGGTTTCATCATAGTCGAATTTCCGATCAACAAGTCCCGGGAAACAGCGGATGCCTATGATGTCGCAATATTGTCCGATGACTCCAGCGGCTTCTTTGATGTGTTCGGTTTTATTGGAATTCATCACAGCGCCATCCTCAAATTCTATTGACCACCCTTCTTTATCCATGCTCACGCTGATGGCATTCATGCCGAGGTTGCAAGCTGCTTTTTGCGTACTCATGCGTGTGCGCAAACTCGGGTTCAGGAAAATCAGCCCAAGCGTTTTGTCTTTCCCAAGCTGATTATAAGCAAGCGGTGATTGTTTTAGCTGTACAGCCGCGCTCACAAACTCCTCAACAGGACCAACATCACGAACAGATGTAAATTTCTCCAATCTGTCATTGTTCCTTTTTTCAACAAGGGCGCGGACTCCCCTCTCCTTCGGAGAGCGGGCGGGGGTGAGGCTTTTCATGCCGTAGCGTAAATATTTTTCAAAACACTTTCAAATGCCCTCAAAAACAAATCCGCTTCCTCTTTTTTAATGCAAAGCGGAGGAAGAATACGGATCGTGTTTTTATTGGATGATGAGCCCGTAAGCATTTTGTGCTTCTGCAGCAGTTCATTTCTGATGATTGCCGTGGGTTGCTCCAGCTCAATGCCGATCATCAAGCCTTTTCCCCTTAGTTCTTTTATGCCTTCAAGAGCAGCGAGCTTTTTTAATAAATAATTTCCGATTTCAGCCGCATGCTCCATCAGCTTCTCTTTCTTCATCACATCGAGCACCGCAATTGCAGCCGCACATGCAAGATGATTTCCTCCGAAAGTGGTTCCCAGCATCCCATGCTTTGGTTTTATTTCCGGAGAAATCAAAACACCCGCCACCGGGAATCCGTTGCCCATGCCTTTTGCAACGGTGATGATATCGGGTTTGACGCTGGAGTATTGATGTGAAAAAAACTTGCCGGTTCTGCCGTAGCCTGATTGGATTTCATCCGCAATCATCAATGCGCCATGATGGTCGCACCACTTCCGGATGCCTTGAAAAAATTCGGGAGTCGGCACATTCACTCCGCCCACACCCTGGATGCCTTCTGCAATAACTGCTGCCACATCACCGCCATCTTCGTCATGCAGCGCTTCAATATTGTTGAATTGAAGGAAGGTAACATAAGGATTTTCGTTCACCGGAGCCTGAATCACCCTGTCATCCGTTGCCGCAACCGCCAGCGAAGTGCGGCCATGAAATGATTTGGAGAAAGCGATGACGCGCTTGCGCTTATTATGGAAAGAAGCAAGCTTGAAGGCATTCTCATTGGCTTCCGCGCCTGAGTTGCACAGAAACAGTTGATAATCGCTGTAACCGCTCATTTCTCCGAGTTTGTGAGCGAGTTCTTCCTGTAATGAAATTTTCACGGAGTTGGAATAGTAACCGATGTCGTGCAACTGCTCCGTGATTTTTTTCACGTAATAAGGATGGCTGTGCCCGATGGAAATAACGGCATGTCCGCCATAGAGGTCGAGGTATTTCGTTCCGTTTTTGTCCCATAGAAAACAACCTTGGGCTTTCACAGGCTCAAGGTCGAAGAGCGGATAAACATCAAATGATTTCATCTTAGAAATAGCTTGCTTTTAGTTTGAGTCCGGCTGTTTCGTCTAATCCGAACATTAAATTCATATTCTGCACTGCCTGTCCTGACGCGCCTTTCAGAAGGTTGTCGGTTATACTTGTTATAAATAATTTATCATCATGCATGGCCAGATGCAAAAGACATTTATTGGTATTCACCACCTGCTTCAGATCCAGCGGCTGCCGGCTGATGTGAACAAACGGATGACCGCTGTAATATTTTTTGTAGAGTGAAATAACTTCGTCAGGGCTGATGGTCGTATTGGTGTAGATGCTTGCCAAAATTCCCCGCGTGAAGTTTCCGCGATAAGGGATGAAGTTAATGTTGTTAGAGAAATCACTTTGCAACTGCTTCAATGATTGGTTGATCTCTGCAAGGTGCTGATGTTCAAAAACTTTGTAAGAGGAAAGGTTGCCATGCCTCCAACTGAAGTGGGTTGTTTCGCTGGGCGATTGTCCGGCTCCGGTTGAGCCTGTTGTTGCCGAGACATGAATTTCATCTTTCAGCAATTTATTTTTCGCGAGCGGCAGCAGGCCAAGCTGAATGCAGGTTGCAAAGCAACCCGGGTTGGCGATGTTCTTTGCCTTTTTGATTTTCTCGCGGTTCAGTTCCGGCAAGCCATAAATGAAAGTTCTGCCGGTATAAATGTTGCGGGGCTGAAGTCGGAAGTCCTGGCTCAGGTCAATGATTTTCGTTTTAGCGTCAATCCTATTCGCCTTGAGAAACTTTCGGGAATCGTTATGCGAGGTGCAAAGGAAAATCACATCGGCTTTCTCCGGCTTATCAGTGAAACGAAGCTGCGTTTCGCCAACCAAATCAGCGTGAATATCTTCAATGAATTTCCCTGCCTGGCTGTTGCTGTGCGCAAATGAAATTTCAGCGTGCGGATGATTCAGCAGGATGCGGATCAACTCGCCTCCGGTATAACCCGCGCTGCCGATGATGCCGGTTTTGATCTTAGACAACTTTCTCCTCCTCGTTCACCTGGTAATAAATGCTCGCCTGGTTACCGAAAATCCGGGTGAAGCCTTTCACGTCTTCACCGCTCCAGGCGCGGTTCATCTCGCCATAGCTTCCGAATTTAGCCGACATCAGATCATGCGGAGATTCGATGCCTGTTACGGCAAACTGGTAGGGCTTGAGCGTGACGAACACTTCGCCCGTCACATTGTGCTGCGTATGAATCATGAACGCTTCAATGTCGCGCATCACGGGATCCAGATACTGGCCTTCGTGAAGCCAGTTGCCATACCATGCGGCAAGCTGGTCTTTCCAATACAACTGCCATTTTGTTAATACATGCTTTTCAAGCAGGTGGTGCGCCTTGACGATGATGAGCGGTGCGGCAGCCTCAAAACCCACGCGCCCTTTGATGCCGATGATGGTGTCGCCAACGTGGATGTCCCTGCCGATGGCGAAAGGGGCTGCCGCATCATTCAGTTTTTGAATGGCATCAACAGGATTTTCAAAGCGCTGTCCGTTCACGCCCTTCAGTTCACCTTTGTCAAAAGTAAGCGTGATGTTTTGCGGCTCCTTCTTGGAGAGATGCGTAGGGAAGGCTTCTTCGGGCAGATATTCCTTTGAGTTGAGCGTTTCCCTGCCTCCGACTGAGGTGCCCCAAATGCCTTTATTGATGCTGTATTTGGCTTTCTCGAAATTCATGTTCACCCCATTTTCTTTGAGGAATTGAATTTCCTTCTCGCGGGAAAGTTTCAGATCGCGGATAGGCGTAATGATTTTCACATTGGGAATAATGATGTTGAACACCATGTCGAACCGCACCTGGTCGTTACCTGCACCCGTGCTGCCGTGAGCAACATTTTGCGCTCCGATTTCCTTCGCATAGCGTGCTGTCGCCAAGGCCTGCACGATGCGCTCTGCGCTGACGGAAAGGGGATAGGTATTGTTTTTCAGCACGTTGCCAAAAATCAAAAAGCGTATCACTTTCTGATAATATTCGCTGCGGGCATCCACGCACCGGAACGAAGCTGCGCCCAATGCAAGGGCATGCTGCTCAATTTTTTTCAGCTCCTCATCGCTGAAGCCGCCCGTATTGACAGTAAGGGCATGCACTTCAAGGTTGAGCTTGTTTTTCAGGTGGAGCACACAGAAGGAGGTGTCTAGTCCTCCGCTGAAGGCAAGCGCTACTTTTTCTTTGTTCATGTTCAGGAATTTGTTGGTTTGAGAAAGACTTGACAGGTTTTCGAAAACCTGTCAGGTCTGCAGCTACTTACTTAAAAGAATATAAAATTCACCACGCGCTTCAGCCTGTCAAACAGGTTGAACTTGCGTTCCATCTCAATAACCTTCGCTTCTTTCTCTTTAGTTATTGCCATATCCTTCTCTTTTTCGACAGGGTCATAGAGCATGGCAGTGCAAAGGCAGTTCTTGCGCTCTTTGCTCATCAGTATCTGGTAGTTCACGCAGCTTTGGCAGCCGTTCCAGAAAGCCTCGTCAGTGGTGAGTTCGGAATAGGTGACAGGTTCGTATCCTAAATCGGAGTTGATCTTCATCACGGCAAGGCCGGTGGTCAGCCCGAAGATTTTAGCGTGGGGATATTTGGTGCGTGACAGTTCGAAGATTTTGGTTTTGATGGCTTTTGCCAATCCGCCTTTCCTGAATGCAGGCGCAACAATCAAACCTGAGTTGACCACCTGCGTTTCGTTGCTCCATGTTTCAATGTAGCAAAAGCCTGCCCATTCACCGCTGTTGGCAAAGGCGATCACCGCTTTTCCTTCGCTCATTTTTTTTCTAATGTAATCGGGGGAGCGCCTGGCGATGCCGGTGCCTCTTGCTTTGGCCGATGATTCTATCTCATCGCAAATGGTTTCTGCGAAACCGGAATGGCTTTCGCTTGCAACCAGTATATTAAATCCTTCAATGTTCATTTATCAAAACGTATATTTCTGATTAAACCAAAAAACGAAACGGATTTTCCCATTGGCGGGAAAACCTGATACACTTGCGGCTGCCCGGCAGCTTCCGTGCATGAGAATGGCGGTTCAAAGCCTGATGAAAAACGGGAGGATGATGGGATTGAACGAGTGCGAGTTGAATGCAAGCACTTCGCCTTTGAGAATAGATGACGCAATATTTCCTGCTGCGCCTTGCGCTGAGGAATTATTTCCGGTGTGCGTGGTTTTCTTCATCTATCGCTTAAAAATTTAAGAGCCTAAAATTATGCTAATCACAAAATATCGGGCAAGAATTTTTGCACAAGTAACGCAGAATCGTGAAAAAAGTTTCATGGTGCAATGTGGGCGCGTACAGCGTGTTGCGTCTTGCGTACTGCCAATAGCGAGAGGCGATACAAACAATTTCCACAACATGTACTACCCAGTGCGCACTACCGAGTACGGGTGTCCCCTGAAAATACTGTTGTTGATTCCTGTTTAATAAAATCGAAACGTC
>CAZCXH010000039.1:0-33283 GCA_964502525.1 uncultured Chitinophagaceae bacterium | reverse complement strand
TGTTGATTTCATCACTGAACGGATTAGGGAAAACTTTGAACCCCTCCATCATTTCATTGGAAGCATTCGAAGTTCCTGTTGGAATTGAATCCTTGAAAATGGTAAACTCATCGAGAATCTCACCCGTATTTGACCTCAGGTATTTACCGTCCAACCGGTTCCCTTTAATATCGAGGATAAAAGAACCATAGATATGTTCGCCATCATCGGCAAAATACATCACCGGGTGCAGCGGATATGCCAAAGAATCATTGCCCCCGGAATTTCCTTCAATCACGTAAACCGTTCCCTTATTGGCGTTTGGCCCGGTTGAGTATTTGATATAAGGCTCGCCAAGCGATATTTTTCCGCTTGAGCCGTCAATGAGCATGGTTGATGTGTCGAAGGCGGATGAGAACCCATAATGCCCGTGTATCATGTATGATCTTGAATAAATATGTGAATGTCCGCAAAGGACAAGGTCAACGCCATGTTGCTCCAGGATGGGAACGATATGCTCCCTCATGGCAATCAGGTAAAACTGCCACGTGTCATCAGAGTTCACCTGGCTGCATTTTGAGTAAGGAGGCTGATGCCAATAGGCTATCACCCACGGTTTGTCGTTCGCCTGCAGATCGGCTTCCAGCCACTCGGTCATTGGCGAGCCGGTGAAGTCAGTTCTGATTCCCGTCCAGTCGTTGTTGGCGTTTTGCAGAGCGCCAATTTCTGAATTGAGGGAAATAAAATGAACGTTGCCGTAATCAAATGAATAATACAACTCATATCCTGACGGCACACCGCCCGCTTCTCCGTTGGCGGGCACATCAATTATGTCATAGTAAGGGCCGGTATGTGCGGGAGGATAAGTAGGACTGAAAATGGAAGAGATGATTTCATAGTCATGATTGCCGGGAGCGGGCCAGAAAGGCATATACTTGAACACATGATGAAAGCCATAAATACTGTCAAAAACTTTGTTCTGATACTCCCAGTCATAGCCGCTGGAATAAACATTGTCACCGAGCCACAGCCACACATCCGTATGCGTATTGCGGGCGTAGTCAATGTAAGAATCCCGCACTTCCCTTTCACCATTATTGGCTCTGCCGAAGTCTCCGATTGCCCAAACCCTGATAGGCTGCGCTGTTCCCGGCAAGGGCGCAGTTACAAAATGATGCAGTGAATCGGGTCCGCTGAGGATGAAGTCTGAAGTTCCCACGGCATAATAATATTTGGTGAATGGAGAAAGGCCTGTAAGAGTAGCCTTGTGTTCAGTGGTGGGCGCTGTTCCATCCAGGTAGTAGATCAGGCTGTCAAGCCTTCTTCCGTATGTCACCCTGGTATGAGCGAGCGAATCTGTCCTCCAACGAATGATGATGGAGTGGGAAGTGGGGCTTTGAAGATATGGTCCGCGTATAATGTTCTGGGCCAAACCGGGCGAAGGAAATAAACCGTATAGGATTGTTCCCGAAATCAGGAACAGGTTGAATTGAGTTTTCATAAGCGTGATTTGGAGTGAAATTTTAAATTTAGAAAATATACGCCTGAAAGAAAATTCAATCTGACTCCTTCGCCTTTCAACCGGCAGGATGTATAGCCACGGTGATGCATGAGAAAGAACAACCGCTTATCCCGCTGATTTTATGGCAGTTGCATCACCGAGTGAAAATGGATCACCTGTTCATGGGCGATGACGGAAGATGCGGGCGGCTTTCTGAAAAAGATGGAATCCCCAAAAACGAAAAGGAAGCTATTGCCAAACTTAAGGGTAGCTGTAACCTCATCATTTTAGCGCTTCTGGAAAATAGGACCTGCCGCCCAGGGCTTCAGGCAAGCCGAGACTTCCGGTTTACTTCGCCTTTTTCGCAACAGGCTTGCCCTTTGGCGCCACTTCAAGCGATTCAAGTCGCCCCAACAAAGTCTGTAATTCTTTGGATTTCACTAATTCATTCCCCTTGATGCGATCAGAAAACTTTTTCTCCAATTCCTTTCTTCTTGCCAGCGCTTTCTGCGAATGTCTTCAACAGCTTTTTTTTACTTCAGGCTCATTCGGGCTACTTTTCCACAATCTTGAATGATTGCGTTGCCTTTCAGGATTATCATGCTTACTTTTGCACAGATTTTAAGATTAAAAATAAAAATCATCCTGTATAATGGCTTCCAATACTGCGCAATTGGCTAAGGGAGTTGAGATTAAAGGCGTTGTGACAACAGCATTTTCCGAAATCCTCACGCCCGAAGCCGTTCAGTTTGTTGCGGGATTGCAGCGGAAATTCAATGCCCGCAGGAAGGAACTGCTTGAAAGAAGGCAGGTGAGGCAGAAGGAGATTGACTCCGGCAAGCTGCCTGATTTCCTTCCTGAAACAAAGCAGATCAGGGAAAGCGAGTGGACGGTTGCCCCCCTCCCCAAAGATTTGCTTGATAGAAGGGTTGAAATAACAGGTCCGGTGGAGCGCAAAATGATTATCAACGCGCTGAACTCCGGGGCGAAGGTGTTCATGGCTGATTTTGAAGATTCCAATTCACCAACCTGGGAAAACAACATCCAGGGGCACATCAACCTCCGCGATGCCATTAGTCGCACTATCACTTTCGAAGATCCTACCACAGGAAAATCATACAAGCTGAATGAACAAATTGCAACGCTGCTGGTTCGCCCGCGCGGATGGCATTTGCTGGAAAAACATGTAACCGTGGATGGTGAAGTGATGTCCGGTTCCCTGTTTGATTTTGGTTTATATTTTTTCCATAACGTAAAGAATCTTATCAGGAAGGGAACGGGTCCGTACTTCTATTTGCCGAAAATGGAAAGCCATTTGGAGGCGAGATTGTGGAATGATGTTTTCGTTCACGCTCAAAAGGAGTTGGGGATTCCGCAGGGAACCATCAAGGCAACGGTGCTGATTGAAACTATTCTGGCTACGTTTGAATTGGATGAAATTCTCTATGAGTTAAGAGAACACTCCTGCGGCTTGAACTGCGGCAGGTGGGATTACATATTCTCCTACATCAAAAGGTTTCGCAACAGGCAGGGTTTCATCCTCCCCGACCGCGACCAGGTGACGATGACGGTTCCGTTCATGCGGGCTTATTCATTGCTGGTGATTAAAACGTGCCATCGCAGGAATGTTCATGCTATGGGCGGCATGGCTGCTCAAATCCCCATCAAGAGCGACCCGCAGGCAAATGACATTGCGATTGAGAAAGTGCGCAAGGACAAAGAGCGCGAGGCGAAAGATGGACATGACGGCACATGGGTGGCTCATCCGGGTCTGGTGCCCATCGCGCTGGAGCAGTTCAATAAATACATGGCCACGCCCAACCAAATTCACAAAAAACTGGAGGATTATAAATGCACAGCCGCTGATTTGATTGCCGCTCCGCAGGGAACGGTAACAGAAGCGGGTTTGCGAAAGAACATCAATGTAGGAATACTTTATATAGAATCATGGCTGAGGGGCGTTGGTTGCGCGGCTCTCTACAATCTGATGGAGGATGCCGCCACTGCCGAAATTTCCCGAACGCAGGTGTGGCAATGGATTCATCATCACGTAAAACTGGATGATGGCAGACAAGTGACTTACGAATTATATAAGAAGCTTTTGCCGGAAGAATTAGAGAAGATTAAAAACTATGTGGGAGATGAGAACTATAAGAAAGGGAGATTCACTGAGGCAATTGAACTGTTCGAGAAGCTGATTTCCGACAAGGAATACATTGAGTTTCTGACATTGCCGGCTTATGCAAGGATAGATTGAAATTGTTTACAGTTTACGGTTTACATGTCTGCTGTTAAACAGACTGCAACCGTAAACCGTAAACGTGTAAACCGTAAACAAATTAAATCAACATAAAATGACCAAACAAGAACGCGCCAACGCAATCGTTAAAGATTGGGAAACCAATCCCCGCTGGAAAGGGATCACAAGACCTTACACTGCCGCAGAGGTTGTAAAACTCAGCGGATCGGTGAGAATAGAATACTCGCTTGCCCGCAATGGAGCGGAAAAACTGTGGAAAGGCATCACTACCAAGCCATGGGTGGCAGGGCTTGGCGCGCTCACGGGTAACCAGGCTGTGCAGGAAGTGGCGGCAGGTCTTCCCGCGATTTATCTTTCCGGCTGGCAGGTGGCTGCCGATGCGAACCTCGCGGGCGAAATGTACCCTGACCAGAGCTTGTACCCGGCTAACTCGGTTCCTTATGTTGTGAAGAGAATCAATAGCGCATTGCTCAGGCGCGACCAGATTCAAACGTTGAACGATGATGGAAACATTGACTGGCTCGTTCCGATTGTGGCTGATGCCGAAGCGGGCTTTGGCGGCAACCTGAATGCATTTGAATTGATGAAAGCCATGATTGAAGCGGGCGCTTCCGGAGTTCACTTTGAAGACCAGCTTTCATCTGCAAAGAAATGCGGCCACCTTGGCGGTAAGGTTTTAGTTCCCACCCGCGAAGCAATTGACAAGCTGGTTGCAGCGCGCCTTGCTGCCGACTGCATGGGCGTTCCCACTGTGGTAATCGCGCGTACAGATGCCGATGCAGCTAACCTCATCACCTCTGACGTTGACGACCGTGACCAGAAATTCATTACGGGAGAGAGAACAGGCGAAGGATTCTTCCGCGTGAAAAACGGGATCGAGCAGGGCATTGACCGCGCGATTTCCTACGCTCCCTATGCTGATTTGATCTGGATGGAAACATCCAACCCCGATATAGGCTATGCGAAAGAATTTGCGGATGCCGTCCATGAAAAATATCCCGGCAAGATGCTCGCTTACAACTGCTCGCCCTCATTCAACTGGGCTGCCCACCTCAGCGTGAAGGAGATGGAAGGATTCCGCGAAAAGTTGGCGGATATGAATTACAAATTCCAGTTCATCACGCTGGCAGGCTTCCACGCGCTGAATACTTCGATGTTTGAAGTGGCAAAAGCCTACAAAGAACGCGGCATGGCGGGTTACTCTGAGTTGCAGGAACGCGAATTCAAACTGGCAAAGGAGGGCTTCAAAGCGGTGAAGCACCAGTCGTTTGTCGGCACGGAATATTTTGATGCCGTGCAGAACACAGTTCAGCAGGGCAATTCCTCTACGACTGCCATGCACGGAAGTACGGAAGCGGATCAGTTCAAGCATTGAGTTTAACCCCGCACTGTCTTGTTTTTAGGAAACTTTTGACCGCGTTAGTTAAAACTTATTTAGATAATTCCCGTTTTTTTTCGATTTTAGCCTGACTTTAACAAGCCGTATGAAGAAAACCCTGGTTTTACTGGCTTTGGCATTATGCTCCAATCTTCTTTTCGCGCAAGACTATCATTTCTCACAGTTTTATAACTCACCGCTTACGCTCAATCCCGCCCTGACAGGCAAAATGAATGGAATGTTCCGCTTTTGCCTGAATTACCGCAACCAATGGTTTTCGCTTACTGCCACTGAGCCGGCCTATGCTACTTACGCAGGTTCCTTTGATGCCCCTATCCAGTTCAGGAAAGACGCGCTGGGAGTCGGCTTGGTGATTGTGAATGACCGCGCTGGAGAAAAGGTGATCAACAATATGCTGGTGCTTGGCTCGATAGCCTATCATCTCGGTATCGGCACTTCAGGCAGGCACTCTATTTCGCTGGGTGTTCAGGGTGGATATAATCAGAAGCGCATTGATATGAGCCGTGCAATATTCTTTGATCAATTAGACCCGCTGAATCCTAATACCCCAACCAATGAAGTAAACCTCATTGATGACAATAAGGGTTTTTTTGATCTGAATGTCGGACTGTTGGGAAGTTCAAAGATTTCAGAAAAGGTAAATGCATACCTGGGTTTTTCCATGTTCCATCTTACACGGCCCAATGAATCATTTTATTCTTCGGGCGATGAAGGCTTGCCGTTCAGGCTTGTGGCGCATGGAGGGGCAGAGTATGTATTTCACAAACGCATCGCATTGCTGCCGTCACTGATTTACATGAGGCAATTAAAAGCAGATGAGTTGAACTTCGGCACTGCATTTGTTTTCAAGATGGCTGAAGCCGAAAATATATTGTTTTATCTTGGCGCCTACTACCGGATGCTGCCTTCCTCCAAAGCCAACGGCAATAACCTCTCCGATGCAGCGATAGCCTATACCGCTTTTGAATATAAAAATTTCAGGCTTGCAGTCAGTTATGACGCCACCACGTCTGATCTGAAGAATAACAACAAATCCGTGGGCGCCTTCGAGCTGGCGCTGATCTACACGCATCCATTCCAATTGCCGGGCATGAAGCCGCTGATGTTTTGCCCGAGATTCTAACTTTAGTTTAATGTTTAAAGTCTAAAGTTTAAAATTGAATTAATACCTTAAAATTTCAAACTAAAATTCCAGACGGTATCAGCCAGATATTCAAACAAGCTCGGAAAATGAATTTCAAAAAGCAAATGGCAATTTGCCTTTTGCCTTTTGCTTTTTGCCTGTTGGGAATTTTATCTGCTTCCGCGGTTTTTGCCCAAAGCCCCTATGACGACACGTTGACGGGACGTGATTCCATCCTGGCGAAAATTGAAAACCTGAAGTGGAGAAAAAAGCTGAAAGTAGCTGACGGGTTGAGAGAACAGGGCAATTATCTCGATGCCATTGTCGTGTATGAGATGGTGAACGAGACCAAGCCGAAAGACCTTTATACGCTGCAGCAGCTTGGCGAATGCAATTATGCGATTCGTTACTACTCAGCATGCATCAAATGGTTTGGGCAGTTGGCTGCGCTCGACTCTGTGAAATATCCTTACGCCCGGTATTATCTCGCCAAGAGCATGAAGTATAACGGGCAATATGAAATGGCCATTCCCGAGTTCGACAGGTTCCATAAGAAAGAATTTTCATTCAAGGACCCGACATGGGAGCAGGAGATGACGGAAATAAAAAGCACGGTGGCTTATGAGGTGGAAGGGTGCAGGCTGGCAATGGGCTATGCGGTCGAACGCCCATCCAAAACAAAGGTTGAAAACATAGGCGAAAAAGCAAACCATCCGCTTACCGACCTTTCTCCCCGTTTGATTGCTGATTCCGTGCTGCTGTATGCCGCGCTGCTTCCGGATTCTGCGTTTTTGGCCGAGGACACCACCCTGCACAGGTTTACGCGCATCCTGACAACCACGAAGTCAGGCGGTGCATGGCAGGCACCGGAATTTTTTAACGCGCCTTTTAACCACGGAGATTTTCATGTGGGCAACGGAGCATTATCGCCTGACAGCAGGGGACTCTATTTCACGCGCTGCTTCCTGCTTGAAGAAACAGGCGGCATGCGCTGCCAGATTTATGAGAGCAGGCGCGACAGCGGCTACTGGAGCGAGCCGGTTTTATTAGGCGAGGCGGTGAACGGTGACTTTTCCTCCACGCATCCGATGGCGGCTCTGAATGCAAACGGAGATGAAATTTTATTTTATTCATCCAACCGTTCGGGAGGCAGGGGCGGATTTGATATCTGGGTTGCCAGGCGCGACCGCACCACCCGAGGATTCGTTGATTTGCAAAATGCAGGCGTTGTCATCAACACCACTTATGACGATGTCACGCCTTACTTTGACGTCAACGCGAAAATTCTGTATTACAGCTCTGAGGGGCGCATCAACATCGGAGGCTTCGACATCTATTCCAGCAGGCAGGATACGCTTGGTAATTGGGGAGAGCCTGAAAACATGAAAATTCCGATTAATTCAAGCGTTGACGATATCTACTTCGCATTGGGTGAAAATAAACTGAAAGGTTTTTTGGTATCGAACCGCCCGGGAGGGTTGTCTCCCAAAAGCCCCACTTGCTGTGATGATATATGGTCGTTCAAGATGTCATCGCCTTATGTGTTTGTGGAAGGGTGGGTGACGGATGACAGCACGGGCGAGCGCATCCGCGAAGGAACGGTAAACTTTTACGATGCCGGAACCGACAGCCTTGTTGCATCAGCTCCAATTACGGAAGACGGCTATTTCAAGGCGAGGCTTGCCGGTGACAAAAATTTCAGGATAAAAGCTGCCAGTGAAAAATACTTTGATGCGGAGTCGTCAGTGAATACTGAAAACAGGGATGAAGGCGAACTGATGAGGAATGACATGAAAATGAAGAAGCGCCCGTATTGGGTGGGTCTCAAAATGGGAATTGTATATTATGATTTCGACAGGTCCAAGTTGCGCGATGACGCGAGGCCGGTGCTGAACAATGTGGTTTCGATATTGAAGCATTATTCCGCAATTGTTGAAATAGAAGGACACACCGATGATATGGGAGATTCATTATATAACATCAGGCTGTCTGAACGAAGAGCCGAAGCGGTTTACAACTACCTGTTGAGAGAAGGTGTTCCAAAGGAACAGTTGAGCAGAAAAGGCTATGGCAAACAAAACCCCGTTGCGCCCAACAAAAAGCCTGACGGCTCAGATAATCCCGAAGGCAGGCAGTTGAACCGCAGGGCTGAATTCAGGGTGGTGGGCGAGTCGAATGTGAAGAAGCAATAGTTTGTTGTTGTTCGTTCAAGTTCATCGGGTGCAGATTATATAAACAATACTTGTTTTTCTGCCGTATTTTTCGTTTCTTTTGAAGCAAAATCTCCCAAAACCCTCCCTTTGCAGAACTTCTACTTTGGCTTTTTCGGGTCCTGTTAGTATTTGAAATCCGGTTGCGATGAATTTGACGAGTTGTTAATGGCGGATGTTGTTGGTATCTTGCATCGTTTTTGAGTATTTCTACGTAGGTTTTTTTGATTAATTTAAACTGAAAGTTTCACCCGGTTGTTTGGAAGTTATAAAGGCTGAACAACCATAATTGCCTATCTTAAATGCGTCAAACCCTGCCCCTCAACAAATGAAGCTGCTCAAATTCCATATTTGGGGCATTTGTCTTTGCTGCGCTTTTTCGGAATCGAAGGGGCAGCTTACTGTGGATTTCGACAAAGAACTTCTGATTATCCCCGGCACAGTGGCTGACTCCGGCTGCATCCCGGATATGATTATCCAGTTTTTCGACCGCTCGACCTTTGGCGGTAATCCACTTGCTTATTACAGCATTGATAACGGAAATCCTTTCAATTCGCACCATTGGGATTTTGGTCACAACGGGCACACATCAACTGCCCGGAATCCTGTTTACGGTTACTTCACGCCAGGCTCTTACAACATCACGCTCACCGTTACGCAAGACGGCATCACCTACGATTCAATTACGAAATCCATATATGTTTTTCAGCCGCCATCGCCCCGTCTTTCCGTTTCACCGGCAAGGGGGTGCGATCCGCTCACCGTGACATTCACGAACAACTCATTCTCCAGCGGCAGCAGCATTTGCAAAACCCTGGTTGATTTCGGAGATGGCGTAATCGAAACAAAAACTGGCGCGCAGGCGCTCGACCCGTTTACTCATACCTATCATATGCTCCCGCAGCAAAGATGCTGGAAGGTTACGATGATTGTAACGGATTGCCGGGGATGCGATTCCGCCATGGTGTATCCCGACATGGTTTGCATTTCCTCTCCACCCGCTGCATGCTTCACTCCCAGCGATACGGTGCTGTGCAGCCATCCGTTTAATTTGACGTTCAGGGATTGCAGCGTGTCCGATAATCCGCTTGCCTACCGGTGGGATTTTGGTGATGGCACTTCTTCCACGCAGAGAAATCCGGCCAAAACGTACAGCGCCATGAGGGATAGCACTTACACGGTAAGAATGACGGTTACCGACACTCAATGCGGGGACACTGCCGTTGCTGCAGGAACCGTTGCAACGCGCAGAGTGGAAGCGAAATTTGTGACAAGCACGCCTGTGGAGTGCGCAAATGCGCCAATCAGCTTTCATGACGATGGCTCGATCGGAACCGGCTTGAGCTATACGTGGGATTTTGGCGATGGAGGATCCGGCTCAGGACCCGATGTGCAGCATACTTATGCCACACCGGATACATTTACGGTAACACTGGTGGTAAGGGATGGCAGCGGAACCTGTTCTGATACCATTACCAAACCCAACCTCATCAGGATAATTTCCGGGCCGTCAGCTGCTTTTACCGCAACCCCAACTACTTATTGTTCAGCGCCTTTGGATGTTTCCTTTACCTATACGGGCGGGGCAACGGGCATATCCTATTTATGGAGTTTTGGCACTAATGACCCCGCAGACACCTCTACTGTACGCAATCCTGTTTTTACCTATGAGGATCCGGGAACATATGATGTTATCCTTGAAGTGACGAATCTGACCAACGGGTGTACCAACAGCACGGTGGCGAATGATTTGATTGTCATTGAAGAGCTGACCGCGGCATTTGCCATGGATCCGAGAAGGGGTTGCTCGCCTTTAAGCGTTGATTTTTACAATACCAGCGATCCGCAGTTTGTAAATTTTGAATGGGATTTCGGAGACAGCACGGGATCATACGACCGCGACCCGACTCATATATTTGTTGGCGTTGATACTTATGCGATCACGTTGATTACGACTACTGCCGATGGCGGCTGCACGGGAACGGTCACGGATACGGTAATTGTTGGTGAAAAGCTGCTGCCGGAATTTGCCAGCGATTCAGCCCCGTTCTGCGTGAATGAGGAAGTTGTCTTTTCGAACCTTACTGATATTTCCGGTGTTCCGGCTGATGATACTAATGACATAATGTGGAACTGGACCTTTGAGGGAGCGCCTCCTATATCAGGAACCGGTCCTCTTTTTTCAGGTCCCCACTCCCGCTTTTGGGATGAGCCGAACGAGCCTGGTGACAGCACTGATATTACTCTTGAAGTGTGCTACAACGGCTGCTGCGCGGATACCACCATGCAGATCATGATTCTTGAGCCGAAAGCGGAATTCTATTACACGCAAACCTGCGCCAATCAGCGGCTGGTGAGTGTAAGGGATTCAACAAGAGGAGCCAACAGGTGGGAATGGGATTTTGGAGACGGCACCAACCCGGTCATGATGCCACCGCAGCCTTACGCGGACTCGTTCACCCACCTTTATGCCGGTCCCGGCATCTTTGATATAACGCTCACCGCTGAGGATACCATCACCGGGTGTTTAACCGAAATGGTAAAGCAGGTCACCATTGTTGATTTGAATGCTGATTTTGTTGCTGACGATACCGAAGTGTGCGTTGGCGATCAGATATGTTTTGAAAATGAATCCACCGACCAGTCACGTCAGGAATGGAATTTTGGGGATGGCAGCCCGGTCAACGCTTTGCTTTCGCCTTGCCATACATATACCTCGCCCGGAATATATTCGGTTAAACTGGTAGTGTATGACCACCTCGATTGCAAAGATTCGTTGGTTCGTCAAAACTATATCAGGGTTCATGGCGTCACCGCTGATTTTGTTTCTCCCGACCCTTATGGATGCATTCCTCCAACAGGAAATGATAACACCATCACCTTTAATGATTCGTCATTTGCATCGCCCGGTTCGGTGGTCAGAGAGTGGCACTGGACATTCGGAGAGTCACCGCCCCAGGATTATATTAACGGAAATGGCCCGCCTTCGGTGACGCATATTTACAGCACTGCCGGAGTATATACTGTTTCATTGCGGGTGGTGAGCGATAAAAACTGCGAGAACACAGTATCGCTGCCCAACTATGTGGACGTGAGGAAACCGGTTGCCTGCTTTGATTTTCCTTATCAGATTTACTGCGAAGACCAGCCCGTGCCAATCACGCACTGTTCACAGGGTGGCGGGTTAAATTGTCAATGGGATTTTGGCGACAACAGTCCTCTTGATCCCAATTGCGTTACTTCCCATGTATATGCTGATTCAGGCTGCTATGATCTTACGCTGCATGTTACTGACGCCAACGGCTGCACGAGTTCATACCATGAGGATAGCGCGTTTTGCATACAGAACCCCGAACCTAAAATATGCGCTGACTCCACGTATAGTGTTTGTCCGCCCCATATCGCCTGCTTTGATACGTGCTTCGACTTTAACGGCATACCGATAAAAAGGGTTTTATGGGATTTTGGTGACGGCAGTTTTTCAGAGATACTCGACCCTTGCCATATTTATGTCGAAGCCGGAAAATTTGAAGTAACGTTTTATGTTGAGTTCGATAATTATTGCCTCGATACGCTGGTGCGAAAGGATTTTATTTTTGTAGGCGGAGCCACCGGTGAGATTATTGCCGAGCCTGACACCGGATGCGTTCCGATGAACATCGTCTTGAACGCTCAGGATAGCGGAGCTGTCAGCCGCTTCTGGTTGACGCCCTGGGATCAAATCTCCGGGGTAATTGGCGGCAGCATCATTCACAGCGTGGTGCGCGAGCCGGGGGTATGGCAGCCTGCAGTGGTGCTCACCGATGCGCAGCATCCTGTGCCTTGCAGTTATATCCTGTATGCCGACTTCGACCTTTTAGCCGACACGGTTTATGCGAATTTCGGCATGGTGGACACGGTGTGCCGTGAAGAGCCGGTGCAGTTTACCGATTCCTCATCCGCTTTGATTGACACGAATATTAACCGATGGATATGGAATTTTGGCGATAATTCGCTGCCGCCCCCGGATACAGTAAATAATCCGGTTCACTATTTCCAGAAAATCGGATTGGACACCGTTTGCCTTACGGCTTACAACGGCTTCAACTGCGAAGCGACAATCTGCAAGACTATCTTTATCCGCGACAGGCCCACCGCGGGTTTCACCATTTCCGACTCATCGGGTTGCGATACGCTGCTGGTGCAATTTTTTGACACTTCGAAAGCAGGCGTCAATGCGGTGCTGTCGGATTGGCTTTGGGATTATGGCGTCACTACCACTGCTGCCGACACTTCCAATGTCCAAAGTCCGTCTTTTTACAACTATCAGGACACCGGTCGTTATCAGCCATCACTTATCGTGAAGGATGCTGACGGCTGTGAGGATACGGCAATGGTTACAATTAATGTTTATAAAACTCCTGATGGCATCTATAACAATGACACTTTGCCGCTGTGCTTTGGAGACACCGTGCAACTTCTGACTGACTCACTGTATGAGAGTTACCATTGGACTCCCGGCACTGCATTAAGTAATGATACGATACCCAACCCGCTGGCTTTTCCGGCTGACACCATCAGCTATGTAATCAATATCACAGAGGCGCATGGCTGCGACAAACAGGATACAGTTACCATTAATGTGATTCCGCTGCCGCCATTGACAGTGACGCCTCATCCTGACACCATCATTTGTTATTCAGATACAATTCAGTTGAACGCAACAGGAGGATCAAATCATCAATGGAGTCCGGATATTTGGATGAGTGATCCGAATGTTACCAATCCGTTTGTGTGGCCGGGCAATACAATTACTTATAGAATAATTAACGAAGGCATTGGCGGATGCACAAATAATGACAGCATCCGTGTGATTGTCAGCCGGCTCGTTGCAAACTTTATCGGAGAGCGCAGTTGCTTTGGTGATGTTACTGATTTTATTGATTTCAGCACGCGAACAGATTTGCCAATCATATCGTGGCAATGGGATTTTGGCACGAATCCTCCGGCTACTTCAAATGTCCAAAATCCTGTTTTCACTTACTCCACTGCTGATTCATTCCTTGCTCAATTGGTGATCAGCGATGCCATCGGATGCACGGATACAGCAACGCAAATAGTTATTATAGATACTCCTGCAACAGCGGTGGCAGGATATGACACGACCATTTGTTTTGGCGAAACGGTTCAATTATTCAGCTCGGGCGGAGACACGGTGTTTTGGACCCCTTTGCCCATTGACAGCCCCAACGTATTTAATCCGTGGGTGACGCCATCTTCCACCACTGTTTACACCGCCCACATCACCAACGGAGTTTGTCCTTATGATCTCGCAGATGTGGTTATAACGGTGATTCCTCCACCGGACATACAAACGATTGACAATACGACCATCCTGCGCGGAGAAAGCATTGAACTGACCACCACCGTTGACCGGCATGATTCCATTCTGTGGGTGCCGTCCGACAGCCTCAGTTGCGTGACATGCCTCTCCCCGATAGCCAGCCCGTGGGTGGAAACGACTTACATTATAACTGTGATTGATGAGTTCGGCTGCGTCAATTCAACTGAGGTTACAATTGATGTGGAGGTGCAATGCAAAGAAGACCAGGTGTGGGTGGCAAATGCATTTATGCCGAAACTCGCGGTTCATGAGGAAAACAGGGTCATTCAGGTTCGGCTGAGGGGAGTGGAGAAACTGAACTATTTCCGGATTTACGACCGATGGGGGAAATTGATGTTTGAAACGGATGATGAAAATGAAAAATGGGATGGCACCAATCTGGACGGGCAGGAGTTGAACGGAGGGGTTTATGTGTATGTGTGCGAAGCGGTTTGCTGGTATCAGAATAAGATTGTAAAAACCGGTAACATAACATTAATCAGGTAAGGATATGAGAACCATGCCGAAATACGGAATGTTGCTTGCTTTGGTTTTTTGCTGCCCGGCAGTTTCCGGGCAGGATATTCATTTTTCCCAATTTAATGCATCTCCGCTGTTCCTCAACCCTGCGTTTACGGGGGTGAACGCGGGGAACTACCGTCTCGCTGCCAACTACAAGGCGCAGTGGACGCAGTTGGCTCCATACAACACGGTTGCCGCTTCTTTTGACATGAATATTTTAAAGAAAAGCGAACGCGCAAATTTTGGAGGAATAGGCATGATGCTTTACACCGACAAAGCCGGTGATTCAGAACTGAGGACCACGCAAGCAAATCTTTATTTATCCTACACGGTGCTCCTCAATAAAAAAGGCACCCAGTCAATCAGCACCGGGATTATGGGCGGGGTAGGGCACCGCTCGATCAATCCCGCCAACCTCACGTGGAATGCCCAGTGGGAAGAGTTTCAGGGGTTCGTGGATAATCCGCCCAACGGAGAGTCGTTGGCTGAAACCAATGTGCTTTATCCTGACATAGGCGCAGGGATACTTTGGAATTTTGTGAAGAAGAAGCAAAACCTGAATGTTTATCTCGGTGGAGCGGTATCGCATATTAACATGCCCAACATTTCATTCATCAATGACAACCGTGAAAAGCTGTATATCAAGTCGGCATTGCATGGCGGTGGTCATTTTCGCGTATCCAAACAGGTCTTCATCCTGCCGAGCGTCATGTACCTGAACCAGGGGCCGCACAACCAATTCAACTTTGGCGCCCTGGTGCGGATTAAAAAATCAATCATGCCCAAGGATAAAACGTCATTTTATATTGGCGGATGGTACCGCCTGAAAGATGCGCTGATACTGAACGTGAGGGCGGATGTCGGCAATTTCAATATAGGTTTCAGCTATGATATCAATTTATCCGGTTTGACTCCGGCATCCAACGCCAATGGCGGTCCTGAATTATCACTCATCTATACGGGCGTTTTTCCCAGGAAAAAAGACATGATTGTCTTTTGCCCCCCGATACTGTAAACCGGAAAGTTTTTACTGGAAAGCGGCTGAGCTATTCAAGCATAGAACCTTAACGCTGCTGTTTACGTATATGTGTCCGATTGGTCTGCTGGGTTTGAGAAAGCTATAGTGAGGACCGGAGTATTTACTATTTAAACGCGAGACTATGAGGAGGATGACGAAACACGCCCTGGTATTAGCCTTGTCTTTGATCTCCCTTTTGGCTGTCGGACAAGATATTCATTTTTCACAATTTAATTCGGCTCCGTTGTTGCTGAACCCTGCGCTGGCAGGCGTCAACGGTGGCAACTATCGCCTTGTTGCCAACTACAAAACGCAATGGACGCAGTTGGCGCCCTACAACACTGTTGCGGCTTCTTATGACATGAACATGTTCAAGCACAGCGAGCGCGCAAACTTTGGCGGTATGGGCATTTTCTTTTTTACCGACAAGGCGGGAGATTCCGAACTGCGAACCACTCAGGTGAATCTGAACTTATCCTACACCATGATCCTCAACAGGAAAGGAACGCAGTCCATTACGCCAGGCATCATGGGCGGTGTGGGATACCGCACTATCAATTACGCCAATCTTACATTTGATAACCAGTTTGCAGGAGGCTTTGATCCGGATATACCGAACAATGAAAATTTTGCAACCAACAAAGTCGTCTATCCTGACGTGGGGGCGGGAATACTTTGGAATTTTGTGAAGAAGCAAAAAAACCTGAATGTGTATGCGGGCGGCTCGGTGGCGCACCTCAACATGCCTAATCTTTCATTCATGGAAGAACGTGATGAAAAGTTATATATCAAGTCAACTTTTCATGGAGGAGCGCACGTGGGCATATCGAAGCAGGTATTTATACTGCCAAGTTTCATGTACCTGAACCAGGGGCCGCACAACCAGTTCAACTTCGGTGCGTTGGTGAAAATAAGGAAATCAACGCTGCCGACCGACCAAACGGCATTTTACATCGGTGGATGGTACCGCCTGAAAGATGCGCTGATCCTGAATGCGCGGGTGGACATCGGCAGCTTCAATATCGGATTCAGCTATGATATTAACTTATCGGGACTGACGCCTGCGTCCAACACCAATGGTGGACCGGAATTGTCAGTCATTTACACGGGAGTGTTTCCCAACAAGAAAAATTCAATCGTGTATTGTCCCCCGATGCTGTAATGGGGGATCATTCCCTCAGCATCACCAGGGGATTCAGCCCGGAGGTTTCGTAAACTGCAAGCATGGACTCTGCTTCCTGCCTCGAGTTTCCAGCGGCAATGCCCACATGATAGTTTTCATCCTCTGAAGAAAAAACTTCAAGCGTTTTTCCCAACTTGCTGTCCAATTGCTTTTTTGTGCGTATGGCATCGGAGATAAAAGGGAACGACCCTAACACAACGTAGTAGTTGCCTGTTGCGGAAACATCCTTTGCTTCTTGTTGCTCTTCAGAAGGTGTTTCAGATGAAGTAATGCCGGCAGGTTCGCTTTCAGAACTTTCAGAAACAGTGTCTATGATTTCTTCCGGACTGCCGCTCTCATCGTTGGTTTCAGCTTCAGTTTCTTTGGCTTCCCCGGTTGGAATTTCTTTTTCCGCAGCAGGCATTGTTTTTTCCGAGGGAAAGAGGTCAAGAACTTTCAGTTGGGAAATACGCAATTTATCAGGCAGGAAATTTTGCATGAAAAGCTGTGGCAGCAGGAATAAAGCTGCGAGCAGGATTGCAGCCACCGCGAGCTGCGAAATCCTTTTCCTTTTGATGCGCTGCTGTTCGGCATATTCTTCTTCATCCATGGGTTCTGCTATTTTTTCATTTTGCTTTTTCACCGATACCACCTCCAGTTCAGGGTGGTATGCGATGGGCTTTAATCCAAATGTATCGGGCAGGTAATTCTTGCGAAGTTCGGGTAAAAAAACCAAAACATTTGCGGAATTAATGTAAAGTTTTCCCACGTCCGGAAAAATCACCACGCCCTTGTTGTCAAGAAGCCTGCTCCACCCAACGGCAAATTGCTTCACCGCTTCTTCGGCTTTCTTATATTCTATTTTTTCCCGCTGCGCGATGAAGTTGACAAGGATGCCGTCATTAGCCTGCAGCCGTTTATTGAACATGATGGATTTTGAAGGCGGATAGATGACATTTTGAAACCTCTGAATTTCTGACGGGCGATGCCCCGTCACAAACCCGCCAAATCCGGGGATCACCACGCAGTCGTGCAGGTAAAGGAGGTCTTTGATGTAGCTGCGGATGTCCACTAGTTCAAAAGTAGTCAAAGTAATATTTTCAGGATGAAATCGCTATCCACAGGAGTGTAGGACAAATTCAAAGACCGCTTGCTGCTGTAAAACAATGTCGCTGACTTTTTTTATCAAAGTAATCAGCCCGGACTCCCCTCTCCACTTGGAGCTTGCCTATGCACACATTTAATTTTGGAGTAATAATAGCCCTCATCCTTACCGGGCAAGCCTCATCCCGCCCTTCTCCAAAGCCCGCCTGCCGGACGGGCAGGGAGAAGGTGTCAGAGCAGTTTTCCTTATCCCGGCAAAAAAATTGCTGATTCCTGTTCAGTGGCAAGACAGCCGGACACCCCTCCCCTTCGTATGTGTTTAACGCTTGAGAAGTATGCATCCTTTAACCCCGCGATTTATCGCAGGGATGAGAACCGATATCTCCATTGGCTTTAGCCCTGACAGAAAGATTGCAAACTGTCAAATCATGGCTAAAGCCATGCTGCCTGTGTCTTCGATGCCCCGGCATAAATGCCGGGGTTAACGGATGCGCTAAACACATACTCTCCTTCGGAGAGGGGGCGGGGGCGGGGGTGAGGCTGAAACGAAAGCAGGGCAAAATCTTTGTCCTCTGGATATTCTTAAAAGATATGTGCACAGGCAAGCTCCATTTGGAGAGGGGGGCGAGGTGCAATTCCACAGACGACACTCTATGTCAGCGATTTAATTCTTTGCAATAACTCCTGCCTGTAAGTGTTGTGTACCGGAATTTCCTTGCCTGCCACCGTAACACTCAGGCTGTTAACTGCCTCAAGGTGCTTCACATTGACGGCATAACTGCGGTGCACCCGGATGAATTCCCCGTTGGCGCATTCGTTGATAAACTCATCCAATTTGATACGCGACAGGAAATGCTTTTTTACAGTATAGATGTTCAGGTAAACATTCTCACTCTCCACATAAAGAATATCGCTGACATTCACTTTATGGAACAGGCTCCCTTCCTTGATAAACAAAATATCCTTCAGGTATCCTTCCTCATGTTTATTTTGTCTTATCGTTTTCACCTGATGATTGTAATTATTGAAAGCGATTTCAACTGAAGTGAACAAATCATTTTCGGTGAACGGCTTAACGAGATAGGCGTATGGATTTGCCTTCTTCGCGCGATTGACGGTTGCCGCATCGCTGTAAGCCGTAAGAAAAATGAAAGGGATGCCGAAATCTTTGTTGATTTTCAATGCAAGATCAACTCCATCCTCTTCTCCAACCAGCGTGATATCAATGATCAGCAAATCGGGTGATTCCGCTTCGATCATCTTCAAAGCATCGGCATAAGAGCGAACGGGCTTGACGGGCTGATAGCCGATCTGCTTCAATGCTGATGCAATGCTTTCGGCAATCAGCAAGTCATCTTCTACTATTCCTATTTTCAGGTGCTTCATTCTCAGACATGGTTTTCGGTTTCCGGTTTACTTGTTTCCGGTTTTGCAAGTTGTAACCGGAAACCATAAACATGTAAACTGTAAACTGTAAACAATTTCATGCGTTCAACTCAAATATAAAAATAAATTCGCTGCCACCGGATCGGGAATATGCAAGGGTTGCTCCGATTTGCTGCGAAAGCAGATTAACCAACCGGATTCCGAGCGTTGATGCCCCGCTATTCAGCGCGGCAAAATCAAACCCCGGTCCATTGTCGCGGTATGTCAGTTTCACTTTTTTGGTTTTTGGCGAATTTGCGTTTGCGCTCAGATTTTCCAGGTCAATCCTGATTTCTCCTTTTTCAGTCTTGTTGAAAGCATACTTGAATGAGTTGGTGAGCAATTCATTGAGGATTAAGCCGAGCGGGATGGCGGTGTCAATCAGAATATAGGTTTCAGGAATATCGCAATGTATTCCAACCTGCCGCGCCCGCTGATGGTACAGCGACCTGACCTGGACCGTTAAGTCTTTCACAAAGGAGTTCATCTCGACTTTCTCCAAGCCGTCCGTCTGATATAATTTCTGATGCACCAGCGCGATGGAACGCACCCGGCTCTGGCTTTCCGCAATAGCAGCCTTTGCTGCTTCATCCGTCAGCCCCGCGCTTTGCAGCATCAGCATGCTGGAGATGGTCTGCAGGTTATTTTTCACGCGGTGGTGAATCTCCTTCAGCAAAATTTCCTTCTCATGCAGCAGCCCTTCCTTTTCCGACAACGTATTTTCAATTACTTCTTTTTGGTTTGCGATCTCTGAAGTGCGCAGCTTCACGGTTTCTTCCAGCCTGATGTTTTGTTCGCGCAAAATCTTTTCCCGTGCTTTGATAAACACGGCCAGCAAACCGATTACTGCTGCAAAAGCCGCAGCGCGAAACCACCAGGTGCCCCACCAGGGGGGCAAAATGGAGAAAGTAAAGGCTACGTTGTCATTACTGGCAATGCCTGCGCTGTTGACAGCCATCGCTTTAAAAACATACTTGCCGGGGCTGATATTTGAATAAGTGATTTCATTATTTGTTCCGGGTGCAGCCCATTGCTCATCTTGCCCCTCAAGCATGAAAGCGTATCGCGCCTCTTGCGTGGTGAGCGCCTGAATATCGAATGTGAGATGGTTCTTTGAGTGAGGCAGTTGCAGGCTCAATGGAAGCCCGGAACGGTGGTCAATGGAATCAGAAAATTTATTCCAATCCGTATTTTGATAGAACAGGCGGATTCCCGTAAGCCGTATTTTGGGCGGAACTTGGTTCGGAAGGTCGTCATGATGATTGAAGCGCCACAACCCATTTACCGAGCCCAGCCAAACATTACCGCGATCGTCAACCCGCAAAGCATCATGATTAACTCCGGCTGAACCGAAGCCATCTTCTTCTTTATACTCCCTTATCGCCTCGATTTGATAGTCAGCAGTAAATGCTATTTTTTTCAACTTTGTCTCACTTGCAAGCCACAGGCAGTTTCCATGTTCGTCCCAAGCCAAGGACTTGATGCTTTCCGACCGGAGGTCATTTCCTGCATAAGAGGTGATTGTTCCATTATTATAGCGGAAAAGCCCCGATTCTCCCGTTCCCCAGTAAACATTCCCCTTATTGTCTTCCGCTAACGACCAAACCGAATTGTCAGTCAGGCTATCATTCGTCCAAATGGAGTTGAAGTTTTTTCCATCAAATTGAATAACTCCCGCATCGTAGGTGCCGATCCAGATATTGGAGCGCGAATCTTCAAACACAGTCAGTATATTATCACTGGGAAAGCAGGTTCCCATATTGAATGAAATCTGCGCCCGACTGTTGAGGAGAAACAGCCCCGAGCCATAGGCGGCGATCCAGCAGTTTCCCTTTGTGTCATGAATAATTTTTACCGGACTGATGATGTCTTTTCCATCTATCTGTTTATGCTTCGCTCGCAGCATGAAACCATTATTTTTCTTTTCAATGACAACGATGTCCGTAAGCGTACAGAGCCATACAAGCCCTTGCCTATCCACAGATATAGATGAGATGGAGCCTTGCACGTCTTCGATGCCGCTGATTTTGTTAAAAGGGAGAGAATCTTCGGGATTAAACACATACACTCCGTCACCGGTGCCAATGTAGTAGGATGCTCCTTCAGGATGAATGCACATCACTTTTGCGCTCGTCAAGCCCTCATCATCGGTGTAACATACAAATGCTTCGCTGCTGAGCAGGTTGACTCCGCCATCCAATGTTCCAGCCCAGATGTTGCCTTCATAATCGCACATCACTGCCTGAGCGCTGTTTACGGAAAACCCCTCCCGTTCGCTGAACAGATTGAATTTATTTTCATCGTATTTCAAAAGTCCGTGGTCAGTGGCAAACCAGATGCCGCCTCTTTTATCCTGCGCCATGCCGCCAATGAAGTCGTTTTGCAGCGCCTGAGGCAACTCGAAATTTCTTATTGCGTCATGACTGATAACAACCACTTTCCCCCTCGTTGACCCGAACCAGATATTTCCGCTGCTGTCAAGGAGCGCTGAGAAGAAGGATGTATCGTTGTCGTCTTCCGAAGCAAAATAGCTTGTGATCCTGCCATCGCTGTATTTTGCGATTCCATCGGATAAGCCGAACCACCAGTTTTTGGCGGAGTCCTGCACTATGCTGAAGGCGCATTTTGATGCGAGCGTATCTTCCGTAGCAAGCGGAACGAAACGCGCTCCGTCAAAAATCCTGATACCCGCGTCTGACGTGGCAAACCATATTTTGCCGTGCTCACCGGTATGAATTGAATATACAACCGCGTCAGTCAACCCGTCTGCTGCGCTGAAGCTGCGGAACGAAGTGCCGTCAAACCTTGATGCGCCCCCCGCAGTGCCAATCCAGATATTTCCGCTGCTGTCTTCAGCGATATAGGTAACGTCATTATTGATCAGCCCATCGGCTTTGGTGAAGTTTTCAAACTTGCTTCCATTGAAGCGGCTGGCTCCTCCGCCCTGCGTGGCAAACCAGATGTATCCGCGGCTGTCCTGGAAGATGTGATTGACGCTGGGGCTGCCCAGCCCGTGCGCTACGGTGTAGTTTTTGAAGGTGTATTGCCGGGCAAATGCGTGAAAGCGGCATTGAAAGAATATATGCAAAAGTATTAACAGCAGGAGCCGAATTTTCATAAAGCCGATGAGCGGTTCTTTTGGGGACGGAAAATAATACATTGCAACTACTACGGCATCGGGTGTACGACAAATTTTCGCAGCGGTCATCCTGAGCGTAGTCGAAGGATGGCGCGGCCAACACCACCCTTCGACTCCGCTCAGGGTGACGGCTTGCGCTTCTGGTTCCCAGAGCGAAGCGAAAATTTGTCGTACACCCTACGGCATCATACTAGTGGGTTTAATTCATAATTTTGCTTCATGTTTGAATCTTACCGCAAATTACAGGAATTTGAACGGCAATACTCATCAACGGAAACTCTCCCGGTAGAGAAAAAGCTTGCACTGCTCGATGGCATGCTCAGGCAAGCGCAACTTATGCGGCCTGAAATCTATGCCGATGCTCACTATGGGCTGGAACAAAAGGTGGCGTTTGTAAAAATCCTGCATAGTGTTCGGGGAACTTCTCGTTAAAGTAGCCAGGGAACTTGATTCGCTCTCCGTACCCTATATGGTAATAGGCGGACAAGCGGTATTGCTCTATGGGGAACCACGAATCACAAGGGATATTGACGTAACGTTGGGTATTGATATTGATGAGGTTGATAAGATCAAACAAGTTATCCGCAACCTGCAACTAAGGATACTGCCGAAACAGGCAGATGATTTTGTCAAAGACACCCGCGCGCTTCCTGTAGTTGAGGAGAGCAGTGGCGTAAGAGTTGATTTTGTGTTTTCATTTATTGCATTTGAGCGGCAGGCTATCCAGCGGGCAATTAAAGTGAAGGTGGGCGGCTATCCTGTATCTTATGTTTCTCTGGAAGATATTTTGATATACAAATTAGTCTCCGGAAGGGCGATAGATATTGAAGACGTAAAAAATATTCTAAGAAAAAATCCCGTTTATGACAGGGATTATGTCCTGAAGTGGCTTCATGATTTTGAAGAAATATTGGGCAAGCAGTTAACCAAGTCGTTTCAGGATATTTTCGGTTCCGAAAAGTGATTAACGTTCTTTATCTCATTATCACCTTCCTCCTTAACCATCCCCGGCTCGTTTCAGCGACAAGAATATAAACTCCCTTCGGGAATGCTCCGACATGAATTGTTTTTGCAGCGCTGGCAGTGCTGTTAAAGTTTGTTTCGCGCCATATCGTCTGTCCGAGTGAATTTAATAATTGCACCTCGCTGATTCCGGTTGGCGAAATAAATTGAACTGAGATGACATCTTCAGCCGGGTTGGGATGGATTGAAATATATTCAGGCGATAATGTTTGTATGGACACTTCATCCGTTTTCCTGCGGATGTTCGACCGGGTGGTGTTTATCGTGGGCACCGCGGAGATGCAGGGACGGCTCCAGTTGACGTCAACCCGGTATACCGAGTTGGGGAAGGCAGCATGATCAATGTCTGTAAATGTAGCATTGGTGCCCGGCACAAGCCCTATTTGCTGGAAATTACCATCCCCCAGCGCATCCCTGTAAACATTGAAAGAAGTAACCGGGTTCAGGGCGCCTTCTATCTGGTAAAAGGTCCATATAAAACTGCCGTGACCGAGATACTGAAGATGAATGGTGTTATGGAAAGGGCTGAGTTCCGATTCCACTCCGCATGTATCAACGGAAGAGATTTTATAGCGATAAGAGGTGGCATTGGGATTGGCGTCATAGTCATGATATTCGTTCAAGGCATGATAGGATAGTGAACCGATTTTGGTGTAAACATTCGTGGCGGTTTCACGGTAAATAAAAAAACTGTCAATGAGATTAGTTGTGATTTTCTCCCACACCACAATATTATGCGCGCTTGAATCATCAACGGTCACGAGGCAGATGGGCTGTTCAGGCACGTGCACGCGATAAATAGTTTTTGTTTGCCAATCGCTGTAGCCGCAGCTATCGCTGAAGGCGCGCACGGAAATCACTCCGCTCTCTCCGTTGGACGTAACGGTGATGGAAGCGGAATCGGAAGTGCCCGACCAGCCGGAGGGTGGTGTCCATTCGTACCTCTCTGCATTGGGTACCGGAGCGATGGAAAAAGTTAGAGCAGCAGCGCATAAGATTGAATCGCTGCCGGAGAGGGCTCCGGGCCGGGGTGTGCTGCAGTTGAAAATACGGGCTATGGATGTTCTTGCAATACCGTTGTAGCTTGTAAAACCGCCACTAATCAGAATTTTCCCATCTTGCTGAAGCGTTATGGCACCAATGCTACCATCGGGACCGGTTCCAACATTGGAATTGAAGCTTGTATCAAGAATGCAGGATGGGTTTACAAGCGCCAGGCACTTGACCGGAGTATTTTTAAAATTCCAAAAACCACCGCTGAAAAGTATATTGCCATTGGGTAATACTTCAAAATCGCTCACGCTGTGGTCTGCTCCATCGTCAACGTAAAATGAGCCATCGCGCCCCCCATCGGGCATAAGGCGGATAATATGATTGCTTGGATGACCAACGTACGATGTAAAACTTCCACCGGCTAATATCTTGCCGTCAGGCTGCAGGGCAACAGCCTCGACTACTGCGAGCAAACCCGATGTATCCCGGAATGTTACATCCCGCGAACCATCGGGATTCACCCGCGCGATCCTGATATGCCATCCTCCATCATAA
Organism: uncultured Chitinophagaceae bacterium; assembly: GCA_964502525.1. Taxonomy (GTDB): domain Bacteria; phylum Bacteroidota; class Bacteroidia; order Chitinophagales; family CAIOSU01; genus DATLYB01. Next base: position 8,508 of record CAZCXH010000039.1, on the reverse strand, counting down.
TAAATAAAATCACCTCCTATCACAATTTTCCCATCGGGCTGAATGGCCATGGTTTCAACAGTGCCGCTGGCGCCTGCGGTTGTATTAAACGTGGTATCGAGGCTTCCATCGGGGTTCAACCGCGCCAGACGGTTGCAGGTGACGCCATTGTATTCAGTGAATTCTCCGCCTGCCAGAATTTTTCCATCCGGTTGAAGCGCAACCTCGTGTACGATATAACTAAATCCGCCACCAATGTTAAACCCGGTATCCACGCTGCCATTCTGATTCAGCCGGACAAAATGATAGGAAGTAAATGAATTGAATGTATGAAACGCTCCTGCAACAAGAATTTTCCCGTCATCCTGAACAGCAACCGACAACACATAGCTGCTGGGTCCGTTACCTGTCTGAAAGGTGCTGTCGTGAGAGCCGTCCGGCAGAAGCCGTGCAAGATATCCGCCAGCGGGCAAGCCATTGAGATCCAGAAAATAGCCGCCAACAATGATTTTTTCATCATGTTGAATCGCAATGCTCGAGACAAGGCAGCCTTGCGGCAGGCTTGCCTCAAAGCTCAAATCCAGCGCGCCCGGCTGGGCGATGGAGAGCAGGCAGCCGGAGAGGATAAATATGATAATGAATAGGCTTTTCATACTATGGCTGAAAAATAATGAATATTTATGAACCGATTTTAAGAAAACGCGTCTGGAGCAGGCTTATATTAAAAATCACGGTTTTCCGGTAGGGAAATCTCACGCCAAGGCGCAAAGAGCGCAAAGAAATGCAAAACCTTGGCGTTCTTTGCGCCTTTGCGTGACAATAATCACTCCAGATATTCCCTCACCTTCTGCCGGATATGCTTCTTCACGCTGTCCCACGATTGCCCTTTGAGGCTCACGGGGTCTTCGCTGGCATCGGCATCGGTAAAGTAGCTGAGAGCGTTGGGAATGGAGATGGCGAGTATTTGTTTCGGGTATTTCTTGTAGTAAAATCCTTCTATCTCGCGGAGGGAGTGGTGTAGCAGCAGCTCGCTCATGTCCCAGAAATCTTTTTTCTTGCCCCTGCCCAATATCGCGTTCACTTTCATGGCGGCAATGTCCTCATTCTCATAAAGCCAAATGCCTGATTCGCATTTGCCTTGGGCTATCATCGGATGCGGATAGCGCACTATATCCACCTTTACGTTGTCAATCAAGCAAAAGACTCCGATGGATGTCGGCCTGGGTTCGTAAACAAAGCCTGAACCGAATTCCCCGCGCAGGGTTTCTTCCATCAGGTTTATATCAAAATTATTTACGCTGAACAGATCCAAATCAACGGACGTGCGGTGCCCATGCCTTAGCGCCAAAGCGGTGCCGTCTACCAAGTGAAAGCCCTTCATTTGAGGCAGCGAAAACAGCCTTTTCAGTACGGAAAAATTTCGGGGTTCGATTGCCTCAAGATGTAGCATCTGAATTTTTCTACAGGTTCGTCAATGACTGCGCTGGCAAGATAAATCCTGTCTAAAGGAAGGTATTTTGCATTAAGCAATGCGGTTTTTACCTTCTCATCCCCGTAATATCTCCTGCACTGCCTGATGTCGTCCACATCGCCCCGCTCGAACACGCGCTCGATGACGAAATTGGCTTTGGCGTCATAGTCCAATTTTTCAAAATCAACATCCCAGAAGATGCGCTTGTGGAAGACGGGTTTGGGTTTTTGAGGCATGATTTGCAAGTTAGGAGAAAGTATACCGAAACAACTCAGGTTTTCGAACAATTGAACTGTAGAATGTTCGGTATTAACCAAGAGTACGTCTCTTTCCTTCGGAAATTCGACTACTCTTGGTATAAATACAGGAACCGCAGAGGAACGCAGAGAAATCCCGCGCAGATGAGAGCCTCATCCCACCCTTCTCCTGCAGGAGCATACGCGTCAAGTTAAGAAAGCGATTTCTATGATTTTATCCCGTAGGGATAACATGTTGGTAGGATTGACATACCCCAGCATCCTTGACCCCGTAGGGGTCACACGTTGTACAGATGGTTCGACCCCTACGGGGTCGGGTTATAATTGGTGTACGTTTTCTACCAACATGTGAATCCTACGGATTCAAAGCCAGACAAGGGTTTTAATTCACAAATCACATCGTTAACTTGACGCCATTGCTCCTGCAGGAGAAGGAGTCCGAAGTTTCTGCGCTTATTACGGCAAAGAGGTATTTCTTTTCATGTTGTTTTCATATTCAAAGTAGTTGTGCTGGGACTCCTCTCCAAATGGAGAGAGAGCGGCATCGCCTGCGGCAAGCCTATGGCGACCGCAGGGGGTGAGGCTGCCATTCAACAAAACCCCCGCGCTTCTCAACAAATTTCCCGCGCTTCTCAACATTTTGTTGCCGGCATGATTTGAAATCTCTTGATTTGCAGCTCATGGTTTTCCGTTACGATATGATCAGCAATGAGCAGATGCAAGCAGTGGCACGACTGCCACAACGCACCGGAAATGAAAAACAGCGGTAATATGATACGCCTGTCAGCAATGGAACATAAGCTGGTGACGCTGAAAGCACGGGGGCTTGATGACGCAGGCATAGCGGCAACGATAGGGGTAAGCCGGGCGGCAATGAAAGGTCTGATCGGAAGTATTATTAAAAAATTGGCAGACAAAACCTGACAGGTCTTCAAGACCTGTCAGGTTTAAAATCACGGTTTTCCGCTATTGCATGAGAAAAAACAGATTCAGAGATTTGGACATCTATGATGATGCCGGATGTTATCGTGAAATCATTCAAAAAAAATAAAGCGCAAAAAATGCGTGTCAGCAACGGCAATCATCTGAGCGAACGTGAACGGGAGATCATCGCGCTCGTTGCCGATGGGTTCACCGCGCAGGAAATAGCCAAAAATTTATTCGTGAGCCTCGACACGGTGGAGACGCATAAAAGGAATGTGCTGAGAAAATTGAAAGCGAACAATGCCGCCCATGCGGTGGCAAAGGCGGTGAGGGGGAAATTGATTTGACAACACAAAACCTGACAGGTTTCAAAAACCTGTCAGGTTTAAGAAATCAATGAAATGACCTTGTTGAATACCATAGCGACAAATTCAGGAGAGGCAACGCTCACCTTATGCCCGATAAGTGACGTGTGGAGCGTATGCAGCCGGTGGCACCTGACGAATGATTGTTTCGGCAGAGGAGCCGAAAGAAGGGCATTATCAATTTCAAGCAATAATTCCGGCCGGGAAGTCCGGCTCGTAATCAATACTACGATCACATCTCCGGTGGCGGTTACTTACTCATTGGAAAGCACTATTGCCGGACGGAATTTGCCGCCCGAGCCATCGGTGAATGGAAAATCAACTGCAACAATATCGCCCCGCGTGAACAAAGGTCAGTCAATTTTATGGGACCGCAGAAATTCATCCCAATGGTCGTTCTCGGGCGCGAGCCATTCTTCGCGCAGCGAGTTCTCCGCCAGCAGCATATCCTCAAGCCGCTCGTCCGAGAGCGGGCTTAGCCGGATACCCAATTCTTTAGCCACTTTCAGCAGCGCATCCAATTTATGCTTTGATGAGGCTTCCGCAATAAAGGCGGCTTTCAATGGCTGCTTCCGCGAATATGGCTCGGAAGGCTCGGCAGCCATTCCCGGCTGCGGCTCCACCACCATGCCCATCTCCTTTGCAAGGCTGATGAGCAATTCTATTTTCTCTTTTGAATCGCTTTCTAAAGTAAGAGCGGTTTTCATGCAGTCAAAAATAACAGGATTTTTTCGGATGGATGATAATGCGAAGAGGACGCTGAAGGAAGAACGGCACAAGCGGACGCTTGCGCCAGAGATGCGGGGCGGGGGCGAGGCTTCCGCACGGCAAGTCGAAAGACTTGCTGCCGATGGAAGCACACAAGTCAGCTATGCTCAAAGCAGCGCAGAAGACTTGCGTGAACAAGGGGGTTAATCGGGAATCTTTTCACCAATTAACCAATAAACTAATTAACCAATTAACCAACATAAAACAGCGATTGCCGAAAAGCTGGAAGAGAGTAGGCGAAAGTGAATTTTTTAAAAAAGTTTAGTTATGAAAAAGCTTGTAAAACTGTTTCCGCTTACTATTTGTTTTTTTTTAATGATGAGTTCATGTGATCACTGTAAGGATGATCCAGAGCCAGAACCAAGTTGTAATGAATTTCCAGCTACATGCGAAGGTTGTGGGGAAATCGGGCAGATTATATGCAATGGAAATGTTTATGTTGATCCTTATGAAGGCGATACAGCAGGAAAAAAGCTGATAGGCCCGTCAACACATAAAGATACTGTAAGAGCTGGTGAACTTGTGCAGTGTACTGAGCAAGTGGTTGATGCACTTAAATTTAATGAGAAACAACCCAACTTCGCAACTCCAAATAAAAGGGTTATATATCCGGGTGCGCTGCTTAAGGGAAATTCAATTGGGGACGATACACCTGAATTATTAGCTGTGGAAAGAGCAGGAGGTCATTTCTCCGTTGACCAACTTGGAATACATAGTGTAAGAGTGGATTCTGTCGCATTACATACAGTTCGTGATGCATGGACTGACTTATTGGCTCAATACCAAGGGCAGCCAACTGCTGCTAAATTCCAGGTAAAAATTGAGGAGGTTCATTCAAATGAAGAATTATATTGGATGCTGGGTATTTCGTTTGAAAATAGTTTTTTAAGTGCAGATGGGCAGTTTCAGTTTTCTTCTGATGAATCGCTCCATCGGGTCCTGGTGACACTTACGCAGGAATATTATACAATGAATTTCACAGATCCGGGCGGTGAGTTAGGTTTTTTTAATAAGAATAATTTACCCTTAGTAAAGCAACAGCTTGCTGCAGCAGGAATAGGCCCCGGTAATCCGGCAGTATATGTATCGTCTGTTACTTATGGCAGATATTTTTATATGCTTTATGAATCAACCACGAACAGCAAAGAGATGAAAGCATTTTTGGACGCGGACTTTGGTAACGCTGCTTATAGTGCGGAGATTGAATCTGAGTTCCACAGTTTTGACAGCATGAGTAATTTAACAATAAATGTTTTGGCTTACGGTGGAAACACCGATACAACTTTTACAGCAATTGGCAAGAAAAATCCTGAGCAAATTATTCAAATATTAGGTAGAGCTTCTGATATCAGAACCGGGGTGCCGATTTCCTATGAACTGGCTAACGTAAAGAATAATAGTTTAGTTAAGGTTGGAATATTTACACAATTTAAAGACAAAGATTGCACTTTCAGAAGTATTGATGACCCGACAATATATCCTAATCCGATTTACAGATTTGACCTTTTGGGGGGCCATAGCAGCGTAAAATTGGGTTACCAAAATGAATGGAGCATGGTTACCGAGTGGTACAATGCATGGAACGCATTTCTCGATGAACGAACAGATGCCAGGTATCAAGGCGTTTGTTTTCTCGGTGTTAACATAGGAGGTCTGCCCAATGGCTCTTGGTACGTAGGAGCATGTTCTGAGCAAGGATGCGGATTAGATGTTAATGGAACTGGGTTCCGAAATACCGATTTTACTGTATTCGCGGTTGCAAGGACTAACGGCAATGCTGGAGCCAATCCTTCGGGGTATTTCTTTTATGGGATAAATGAATCAGATGCCAATCTTAATTTAAAATTGGGCTTTGACGGAAATGATAATGTGGTGTTTCAAATGGGAGGGGACGGCTGCACTAATTGCAATGGAAGATTAGTCGGTAACATACCCTCCGCATTCGGTGATTTTAGATTATTTACTTTCAGATTCAGCCAATCGGAAGGAATGAGCATTTTTGAAAATGGATTCCAAATCGCTATAGACGCATCCGCTACCAGTCCATTAGGAAATTTTTCAGGCGCCATTATTGGGGCACAGGGAATTCCGTGTGCGAACGAAAAAATCGAATTATTGGAGATCAGGGCATGGGGTTATGCATTCCCCCCCGATAAAAGGGAAATCATCGAGGAAGAACTAATGAGGGTTTATCAGTTGTAAGATGGTTTAACCTTTGTTTGATAAGACCCCTGTTATCGCAAGTTCCGTTCGGGGACTCTTGTGATTCGGGATAAGGGCGAGTCTTTCGACTCGCCTTTCATGGGCATAGCAAGGTGTAGAATATTTACAGGAAGCGTTGGCTCGGTGCAAAGGAATCAAGTTATTGCCCGCACGGCTTTTTGAATTTTGTTCCGTAGTTCCGGCAAATGATGTTTGCAAGTATCGTAAATGACTTCGTAATCGGTTTTTTCATAATGATGCGCAATCAAATCACGAAACCGCATGACGGGCGATAAATCCATTTCAACATTTGTAGAGAGGAAGTTCTTATCGTGTTTTTCAATTTTCTTCAAGCTTTCACCAATGAACTGGAAACGCATGCAGATGGAATCCATGATTGTTTTGCCGGCATCATCTTTTACAAAATCCTCAGCAGCTTTTATTGATTTCATTCGCGAGTCAATCAGTTCTATTGATTCGAGGATCAATTGCAGCTTTTCTGCAATCAATGGTTCAGGCATAAATCAAATCCTTCTCGATGGAATCAAGGAATTGCTTTCGCAGGTGCGGCCCTTTGCGGATGACGTCCACTTTGCTGCCCAGTTTTTCTTCGAGGTAAAGTATGCACCCCATCAGGTATTGAAATCGCGGTTCCGTAAGTTCTACCAGGAGGTCAATGTCGCTGCCGCCCTTTTGATTGCCTTTAGCCAGGGAACCGAAGAGAGCAATGGATTTCACTCCGAAGTGGTCGCGGAGATAGGGCTTGTTCTCGCGCAGAAAGCTTATGATGTAATCTTTGGTCATGTATAGGTTCAAAATTAAGATGTAATTGCAAATAAGCATGTTTGGTGCGAAAATCAAAAAAGACCGCTTGATGAATAGCACTCTTGAATTCGGAATAACGTGAAGATTTCAGAACTCTCCATAAAACCCAAGCACGGTGAAATCCTCAAAGCAGATAAGAACAGCAGTACGGATGATGAAGGTTTCAGGATGATAGAAAGCATCATTGACAGGCGCTACAAAAGGAAATTGAGGTTTGTGAAATATTTCCTGTTGGCGGCAGTTCCGCTGTTTGCCGGTTCACTTTGGGTTTCAGGAAAAGCGAGCGATCCGGACACAAGTTCCTTTTTCGATCATATAGCAGCCATTACCATTGTGTTTTTCTTATTATGGATATATACCGTCTTCAGTTGGATGACGGACTCGTCTGCAGACAAGCATCCTGTAATGCAGGCGCTTGCCAAAAATCCGGGAGACATCGTTTGGGTGTATGATGATGGTCACCCTGTTCTGTTCAACCTTGTTCGGTGGCGGTGGATTGTATTCGGTATGTCAAGCGGCAGATTCTATAAAGTGTATGCTCATAGAGAGGAGGAAGTGGAATTGATTATTGATTACCTGCTTTGGAAATGCGCAAGGGCAACGTTTGGGTACACCGATGAAAGAAAGATGGCCTTCAGGGACGACCCTGCATCGCTGCTGCAACGTACGGGTTTACCGCAAGATTGAAACAATCAGAGTATAGATCAGGGTAATAGCAAAATCCTCATGTTCCCTTGCAAATGCAGTTTGTGTCAGCGCCCTTGTTCTCGCAGGTCTTCTGCGCCCGCATGAGTACAGCAGACCTATGAGCATTTATCAGCCCAAGGCTTAGGTCTTGGTGTACGGTTGCTGTCTCTTATTTCCTTTTCATCACCGCACCCCCAGTGCAAGCTTATCCAGCATTATTTATTTGGTAATTCAGAGAGCAGGTTTTCGAGTTCTTTATCTTCTATATCCTCTTGTTCCGATTTATCATACACGGATAGCAAATAGACAATGGTTTTTGCAACGTAGATATGCGTGATAACGCGGGCACCGCCTGACTTGCCTTTTCCTTTTGAGGTGATAGCCATTCGTATTTTGTAACAGTTGCGTCCCAACGGTGTCCCGAGAGCAGGATTTTCTTTCAGTTCCTCACCGAGTTTCGCCAAATCGGATTTTAGGGAAGGATATTTTTTAGAGAGGCGCTTCGACTGCTTTTCGAACTTGGCAGTGAGTTCAATTCTATAGCTCATTAAGCAATTGGTCAAGCGTTTTGAGTTTCACTTTTCCCTGCTTCGCTAATTTCACTTCTTCCACCGATTCCTTTATTTCCTCCATCAACTGAGCCTTCGCGGGTGTTAGCGGTTTCGCTTTCACGAAAGAAAAATTTCTAAGCAATTCAATGATAAAATCAGCTTTGGAATCCTTAATGTCAAGCAGTAGCTTCATGATTAACAACTTTCAGTTAAAGCTACAAAATTAAAAGCACCCTTTCACTTTGCCCTCCTTTGTTCCAGCAAACATTCCTCGATGGCTTGATCCCCCGAGGAAAGCGGCAAGTTTGCAACTTCATGCGTGCGAAGTAAGGTGTGCGAGCCCTCTTGTTGCCACAGGTCTTCTGCGTCAGCCATACGGACGGCAGACCTGTGAGCATTTATCAGCCCAAGACTTAGGTCCCTCTGTTATCGCAAGGTACTGTCATAAAAACCAAGCTTTTCCTGAAAATATTTTTTAC
>CAZCXH010000038.1:0-33806 GCA_964502525.1 uncultured Chitinophagaceae bacterium | reverse complement strand
ATGGGACAGAGACTACCTTCTCAAGATTCTTAAAATTTAGATGCGATTGCCCTGGACAGGGTGTTGGGTATTGGGTATTGGGTATTGGGTATTGGGTGTTGGGTGTTGGGTGTTGGGTGTTGGGTGGCGAAAATTCTTCTTCGCCTGCGCTCGCGTCCCGCGAGCGCGCGCAAATAACTTCACTCGGAAAACAAGGGACGGGGAACGAAGCGGTCTGACGGCTGCTTTATTAATTGTCAGATGTATAATATAACGTGAGTTATGGATTATCGACAAGATAACTTATTGAAATTCATTGCCGTCCGCTTTAGCGGATGGGAAAAAGGCATGAGGCTATGAGGATTTAGCCAAAAAAATTGAGTTAGGATTTTGGCTAAAGCCCTTTTGCTCTTGATTCTCAACCCGTCCGCTAAAGCGGACGGCAATGAAGACAGTTGCGATGTAGTTTTGAATCCATAACCCCCTCACCTGCGCTCGCGTCCCGCGAGCGCGCGCGCAAATAACTTCACTCGCCAGAGGTGAGCGAAAGCGCGCGGGCATAAAAGCGGCCTGACGGCTGCTTTATTAATTGTCAGATGTATAATATATGGTTTTACAACTTTATCAGGAAGCCGTCTGACTGCTGGGGCGCATGCACCGTTTTACGCATTACGTACATCGCACATCGCATGACACGCCACCCTTCCTACACATTCCCCTCATGCATATCATCCACCGGGTGCAGATCTCTGAGGTTTTTGTTGATGGTGATAGAGGCATTCAGCTCGAAGCCGAGCAGCAAGGCAAAAGCATTGAGGTAGATATATATCTGCAGGGCGATGATGGTGCCGATGGAGCCGTAGAAGCGGTTGTAGTTGCCGAAGTTATTGATGAAATAAGAGAAGCCGATGGAAATCAGTATCACCAGCAGCGTGGCCAGCGTTGAGCCGGCAGAAACGAAGCGGAACTTTTTCTTCAGCGAAGGACCGTAATAATATATGAACGAAATGGAATTGAAAAACAGCAGCACGATGATGAACCATTTCAGTGTGCTGAACAAAAGGAAGGTGAAGGGCGAGAGTATGTCAAAAGTTTTAAGAACCCATTTCAGCAGATGGTTGCCCTCGATGATCGTGATGATGGAAAGCACGAGCAGGAAAAAAATGACGATGGTGAGTTTGAGGGCAATCCAGCGCTTCACGAGGCTGTTGCGCTTGACGAAACCGGCATATGACTTGTCGAACGATTCCATCATCGCCATCATGCCATTGGTGGAGATGAAAAGCGCAAATACCAGACCGATGGAGAGCAGCCCGCCCCGCTGCTCCTGGATGACGCCCCTGATGGTTTTTTCCAGCACGGTGAAGGTATCGCCCGGCAGCATCTCCATGAAGAAATTCATAAGGCTATTCTGAAGGTTGGGAATGGGAACGTAGGGAATAAGCGTGAACAGGAAAATAAGCCCGGGAAACAGCGCCAGAAAAAATGTGAACGCGATGGACTTCGCCCTCACCGAAATGACATCGCGCTTAATCTCATTTCGAAAAAACACCATGACGTCATAAATAGGCACACTGTCAAAGCCCGGCAGCGTCACGCCTTTAGCCCGCTCATAGAATGAGTGCATCCAGGGTGTGCTGTTCATAATCCGGCTTACGATTGACATAGCATTAATCCTTCTTATGGGCAGTTCTAAAAATTCAACAACTTGCCGAGGCGGTCCCAATAGGCGCAAAATTCAATATACCGTCATTCTGAGCGATAGCGAAGAATCTCACGCTCAAAGGTTGAGATATTTTCCGCACAAAGTGACGGAATCCGTCATCCTGCGGATCGCTTTGCTCAATATGACGGTTTCACTGACTTTTGAGACAGCCTCTTGGGATGAGGCGATAAAAAGAACAATTTTCAGAACTGCCCATATGTAAAAATAGCCAATCGAGCCGGTGGAACATCATGACTTGCAAAGAGGGTTAGCGCAAAACTGTATATTTTAGTTCACGCCACACGGGAATGCAGGGGTATGGCGATGAATCATCACAACCAGCGCCTTTTTGGGGAGGTTATTCACATGCGCCCGCGGGACGCGGGGGGCAGCGCGGGCATAAAAGCGGTCTGACGGCTGCTTTATTAATTGTTAATTGTATAATATATGGTCTTGCAACTTTATCAGGAAGCCGTCTGACCGCCAGGGCGCGCGACAAATTTTCGCTTTGAAAAATGCGCCCATCCCAACCCCTCCGGGGAGGGGAATAACAGAGCGCGTTACAAATTCTTGCAGAGCACAGCCGCGTTGAGCGCGGAAGTCCCCTCCTCCGGAGGCTTGTCTATGCACACATCTTTTTAGAATATCCAGAGGACAAAGGTTTTGTCCTGCTTTCGTTTCAGCCTTACCCCCGCCCCCTCTCCGAAGAAGAGTATGTGTTTAGCACATCCGTTAACCCCGGCATTTATGCCGGGGCATCAAAGACACAGGCAGCATGGCTTTAGCCATGATTTGACAGTTTGCAATCTTCCTGTCAGGGCTAAAGCCAATGGAGATATCGGTTCTCATCCCCGCGATAAATCGCGGGGTTAAAGGATGCATACTTCAAGCGCTAAACACATACGAAGGAGAGGGATGTCCGAGCCATCTTACCAGTGAACAGGAATCAGTAATTTTTTTTGCCGGGATAGGAAAACTGTCCTGGCACCTTCTCCTTTGGAGAAGGGCGGGATGAGGCTTGCCCGGCAAGGATGAGGGCTATTATTACTCCAAAATTAAATGTGTGCATAGGCAAGCCAGAAGGAGAGGGAGTAAATGGTAGAATTTTTAGAACTGCCCATGTGAAACTCATGGAAAAAATTTCCATGCGCGGCAATCAGTATTTCACAATGCGGGCGCGGTAGTCCTTTTTGCCATCGGTCAGCTCCGCGTAATAGACGCCCGGCTGCAACCCGCTGATATCGAGCGAGGGTTTCATTTTGTAGATGCGAAGGAAATGCGTGGCAAGCCCGGTGACCGAGAAAATTTGAATATCCTCCTTGAACATAAAGCCGCCCTGAAGCGTTACATTGCTGCCAATGGAATCCATTGAAAATGCCGTTTCGGGCAGCAGCGTGAAGGGCGCTTTCTCCGCCTTGCAGTTGGTGAAGTAACGCGCCTCGTCTGGCGATGTCGCCAGCAGCGAAGGGATATTGATGATGTGCGTCACCTCGTTGTTCGAGTCATAGGTGTAGGCGCGTTGCAGCCCGCTGTTGCCCGCGCGCACGGGGATGCCCTTGGCGGTGCCGTCAGTGGTCACCTTCCATTGCAGCATGTTGTTTTTTGATGATGCCAGCAGTAATGCAACAGGTCCTTCGTGGTCTGCCAGCTTCCGGTAAATGTTGGGATGGTTGTCATACGTTGCCGCGATGCCGATCACCGCGCCTTCGAGGTCAACATTGAACGAAACGGGGTTGCCGTTGCTCCATGCGATGTCCAGAAAGCTGCCGTTGAAAACGCAGTCGCTGCACCTCATGGAAGGGCGGTCAATGACGATGGCGCTCATGTTGCCCGCCTGGTCATAGCTCACCTCATAGTTCATAGACCATGACGAGTTTCCGTGCTCCGCGATGCCCATGCGGCTGATTTTTCCATCCCTGTAAGAATATTCGATTTCCCTGGTTGCCAGCGGTTCAGCGGTGTTCATGAAAACACGCATCCCCGACAGCCTTCCCGAGCCGTCATAGCTCAGCGCAGCATAGTGGGTGAAGTCCGAGGGCGCCTCGGGGTCAGTTCCCGGCTGATAAAAGTTGATCTGGTAAACTTTGCCTGCAGCGTCAAAAAGATGGCGGCTGAAGCTGCCCGCCTGCAGCCCGCTCACCACCGTATCGCGCACCACGGGGCAGCCCCGCTGCGCGTGCATGGCAAGGGAGGAGCACATGATGATAAATCCGGCTATTGCGCGTTTCATGCTTAATGGTTGCGTTACCGGTAAAGTTAGTACAAATGGAGATTTGCACGTAACAGTCACCCGATGGCGGGTGTACGGCAAATTTTTGCTCTATGGCTCAAAGAAAGGAATGTATGACCCCTAAAGGGGTCAAAAAGGATTTATCCGTGACTGTTACTACCAACATGTGAACCCTACGCCCGCCTGACCGGACGGGCAGGGGTTCAAGACCCCGGAGGGGTCAAATGTTGGTAGAAAATAGCCCTTCCAAGCCCCTTCGACCCCGGAGGGGTCGCACGGTACGTGCGAAAATTTGCCGTACACCCGACCGCCAGGGCACGCGACAAATTCAAAGACCGCGGATGCGGCAAAACAATCTGCCTAACTTTTTCATTCAAAAAGAAATCAGCCCGGACTCCTCCGGTCTGACCGGAGGGCGGGGGTGAGGCTGAAACGAAAGCAGGACAAAACCTTTGTCCTCTGATATTCTTAAAAGAGGAAACAGATGCCATCTCTGGCAGAGATGGCATCTGTGCACAAAAAAAGGGCACCGGTGGTTGCCGATGCCCTTTTTATGGGTGGATAATTTATCAGGAAACCATTATTTGTAGCCTCCGTCAAAGACACAACGAAGCACCCTGGTTGAACTGATTTCACTAGCAGTATTTATCTGCCAATTTCCATATTGGGCAGACGGGAAAGTAGCATTATCAATTCTCACATTCCATCGCCTGCTAGAATTTGCGTTATAAGCAGAGTTACTAAACCAGCTTGACGTCCAAATAATTGTAGAACTAGTATAGGTTGTTTCTGTTCTGTATGCCTTTACATCACCATTACCGGTTCCGGTATTATCATTCGTATGACCGACTTCAACATCAGTTGGCATTCTCCACCCCTTGCCAAATTGAGCTACGCAATACGTTTCATTGGTTGCGGATGGCGCCAACTGTTGCTGCGCAATGTAATCATTGACGGTACCATTAAGCGCCTGACCGACATTGATCAACTCCTGGGTATTGGTGGAGGCGCAACCATTCGTAGTTGCATTTTCCCAGGCATTATAGGTTGTCGTTGACGATGGATAGGGCGACACCCCTGAGTATTTATATAAAAAAGTTTCCTGCGGGCCATCCAATTCAATACATGAAGCAGGTGAAGAAGCAGTGCAAGCCCCGGCTGAAGCGTCCATTGCCTTGCAATAAGTTACAGCGCTTGTAATCGGGCTTACAAATATTTTGCTTGCATTAAACAGCAGCGGTGTGCCGCTTGAGCAACAGGAATTGGCTTCATCATCCCAGTGATATCTTTGTCTATTCCATCCTGTCCATTCACCACTGCCGTCATCGAAGCCAGGTAATGTATCCGAGCATATAATACAATTGCTATAGTTGGTTTGGAAAGTTGCGGCATTGTCTTTTGTAGGAATTAATATGAAGTAGTCACTGCCCGTGCAAGTGCCTCCCGGATTCGTAGCTGATTTGTAAAAATTGTTTGCCGCATCCCAGGTCCAGGTAACATCTGATGCCGTGCCGCTGTTGATTTTCACCGGGAAAACGGCCTGATAAGTATAGCTGCTGCTGTTATGCGTGTGGTTTTTCCGCTGACCCCAAACGAGGGCATTGGCAGTAGTGGGATAAGCAGCGCCAACATCTGTGGTTTCCAGGAATTGCTCCAGGCAGGTAGAACTGGTATAGCAGCCGGAAGCAACTGCACGCACGCTATACATGCCGGTCGTGCCTGATGATGACGTAACAGTGATTGATGACACTCCTGAGGCGATCTCAGTCGGAGAAGCGTTACAGGCGGTTCCCGTTGCCGAAGCTCCAGCGTCCCTGTACCATGTCCACACTCCAGCGTTGGGGGAACTTGGAGTTACCGTAAGGCGGATATTCATATTAGAGCCGCTTTTAATTACTTCCACAAGCAGGTTAGTAGGTGGGTCAGCTTGACTACCGGAATTTAAAACGGTTATCGTTCCTGTTGCATTTATGCTGCCGCAGCCGCCCGTGAGCGCGATGCTGTAATTAAAGGTGCCCGTTGCCGTGGGGGTGCCGCTGATCGTTATGGTATTGGACGCCCACGTGGCGGATACTCCCGCAGGCAAGCCGTTTGCGCCCGACACGCCATCATTGGATATGCCCGTTGCTCCTGTCGTTGTGTGCGTGATGTTGGTCAATGCCGTATTGACGCACAGCGTGGGCGTTGAGGATGCCCCTCCTGCCGTATTATTGGGAGTAACGGTTATCGTTCCTGTTGCATTTGCACTGCTGCAGCCTCCCGTGAGTGGGATGCTATAGTTAAACGTTCCGGATGCCGTGGGGGTGCCGCTGATAGTTATGGTATTCGATGCCCACGCAGCCGATACTCCTGCCGGTAATCCACTCGCACTCCCAATGCCCGTTGCACCTGTCGTGGGGTGTGTGATGTTGGTCAATGCCGTATTGATGCACAGCGTGGGCGTTGAGGATGCCGCTCCTGCCGTCATATTGGGAGTAACCGTTATCGTTCCTGTTGCATTTATACTGCCGCAGCCTCCCGTCAGCGGGATGCTGTAGTTAAACGTGCCGGATGCCGTGGGGGTCCCGCTGATAGTTATGATATCTGATGCCCACGCAGCCGATACTCCTGCCGGTAATCCACTTGCACTACCTATGCCCGTTGCGCCTGTTGTTGCATGCGTGATGTCAGTCAATGCCGTATTGATGCACAGCGTGGGAGTGGATGATGCCCCTCCTGCCGTATTATTGGGAGTAACGGTTATCGTTCCTGTTGCATTTGCACTGCTGCAGCCTCCCGTCAGTGGGATGCTGTAGTTAAACGTGCCGGATGCCGTGGGGGTGCCGCTGATAGTTATGATATCTGATGCCCACGCGGCCGATACTCCTGCCGGTAATCCACTTGCACTACCTATGCCCGTTGCCCCTGTCGTGGCATGCGTGATGCTGGTCAATGCCGTATTGATGCATAATGTGGGTGTTGAGGACGCTGCTCCTGCCGTCATATTCGGAGTAACCGTTATCGTTCCTGTCGCGTTCACACTGCCGCAGCCGCCCGTCAGCGGGATGCTGTAATTAAACGTGCCGGATGCCGTGGGGGTGCCGCTGATGGTTATGGTATTCGATGCCCACGCAACCGATACTCCTGCCGGTAATCCACTTGCACTACCTATGCCCGTTGCGCCTGTTGTTGCATGCGTGATGTCAGTCAATGCCGTATTGATGCACAGCGTGGGCGTGGAGGATGGCGATCCTGCCGTATTGTTGGGAGTGACCGTTATGGTTCCTGTTGCATTGACGCTGCCGCAGCCCCCCGTGAGCGGGATGCTGTAATTAAACGTTCCGGATGCCGTGGGGGTCCCGCTGATAGTTATGGTATTCGATGCCCACGCGGCCGATACTCCTGCCGGTAATCCACTTGCACTACCTATGCCCGTTGCGCCTGTTGTTGCATGCGTGATGTCAGTCAATGCCGTATTGATGCACAGCGTGGGCGTGGAGGATGGCGATCCTGCCGTATTGTTGGGAGTGACCGTTATGGTTCCTGTTGCATTGACGCTGCCGCAGCCGCCCGTGAGCGGGATGCTGTAATTAAATGTGCCTGATGCCGTAGGGGTGCCGCTGATGGTTATGGTATTCGATGCCCACGCAGCCGTTACTCCTGCCGGTAATCCGCTTGCACTACCTATGCCCGTTGCGCCTGTTGTTGCATGCGTGATGTCGGTCAATGCCGTATTGATGCACAGCGTGGGCGTGGAGGATGGCGATCCTGCCGTCATCACAGGAGTGACGGTTACCGTTTCCTGGAGTTCCGGAGAGATGCACCCACTTTTGGTTTCCGTAACTTTGACCTGCACTCCGGTAGCAGTACCAATGGTTACCGTCATGAAATCATCGCTGGCGCCTCCACCCGCAGTCAGCGTCCAATCAGCAGGTTTGGTCCAATTGAATGTAGAACCAGCGATGGTATTTTGCAATGAATAAGTCACACCGGTTTGATTGGCGCAAACAGGATTTGGGTGCAACAGCCATGAAGGGTTGGGCGAATATGCAGGCACGGTGATGGTATAGCCGGCATAGGATGGGTTGGGGTTATCACAACCTTGCGTGGAGTCATAGACGTTGATGACGGTGAAAGTGGTGTCGCTCAAAGCATTATTGATGGTCGCCTTGTTGCTGACGCCATCATTTTTGATGCCCATCAGAATCGCAGTGTCAATCGGAGTTGCCCCCTGCTTGATTTGAACATACACATCCCAGGGACCGGTGCCGGTCATGGTGAAGGTGAGCGTATAATCATCACCCGCGCAAACAGCCGCAGGCGATGAGCTGATGACAGCCGTGGGAGCTGCTTGTTTGTGCACCCTCACCGTATCTGAGGCGGTGCACCCGTCAGCATTGGTTTCGGTAAGGGTATATTTTGTGTCAACTGGCGGGTTGGCAGTCGGGTTGGAGATGTTGGGGTTGCTTAAATAATTTGGCGGTGACCAGATGTAAGTGTGCCCCGCCAGCGAACCGGCACCAAGCTGAACCGGGGTGACACAGTAATTAACATCGGGTCCACCGGTTATGGTGGCAACATACTTGGGAACGATCCTCATCGTATCAAAGTCATGGTTATATGCGGAATCAGAAGGGTGCCATGACTGTAAAACGTATTCGAGATAATTCACAGTTATCGTATCCTGCAGCGTCACGGTAACCCGCGAGGTATCGGTTCTGTTCAAAAACGCGACATGGTTGCCGGGGATGTTGGATGTCCATTTGTATTTGGCATATCCATCCTGGCGCGACACCAACTGCTTGCCGATCTGGAAGGGACCCTGGTTGAAGCAAACGGAAGTGTCGGGGCCGGCATTTGCCCAAACGAACGGCTTATTGACGCCAAACTTAGCCATGTCGCTAACCGTCAGCAGGGAGAAAGGCTGCACTTCCATTTTCTTGCAGATGCCCACGTTGCCGGCAAACACATCGGGGGTATTGGGCACCAACGGAATAATAACTTCATTCAGAATGCCGGGAATGGAGTCGCAGCCCCAGTTATCGGGGTTGTTCCAGTCGGTATTCACCCTTCCGTTCCAGGTCATGACGGGGAAGATGCTGACGAACACATCCACGTAATCAATCTTGGAAACGCAGTTGCCATTGGAAGTGGTCCATTGAAACTTATTAAGCCCTGACGCCATGCTGCTTATTTGAGTTTGCGGATTGGCGGGGTCGGCAATGGTTGCCGTTCCGGAAAAAAGCGACCAGACGCCCGTGCCGCCCGCCACCTGCACCGGAGTGGCATTGAGGTTCCTTGGATTGGCATCGCATACATAGAGATCTGCGCCTGCATTCGCATTATCAGGTTCCTGATAGCTGGTAATCACCATTGAATCTGCGGTGGTGATGCACAGGTCGGTTACAATCGTCCAGATGAACCTGTTCAGGTTATTGGGCGATACGTTATAAAGATCAGATACGCTGGCATTAGGAGAATGCTCATTGGTGATGACGCCATAGCCCAATGACGGGTCGCGCGTCCAGGTGCCGGTCCAGGTGCCAAGCGTGGGTGCATTGCCGTTGAAGGCGGTATCGGTGCCGCACACCGGAAAATCATCGCCTGCATAAGCCGGAGGAGATTGTCCAACCTTAATTTGCAACACCGTAGTTTCTTTCGGGTCGCAATCAGGCGAGCCGATAGGATCAATGAGCACTTTGTAGTAAGTAGTGTCATTCAATGCTCCCGGGTCATATTGGGCTGAGTTGCTGTTGGCTATGGCCGTCCAGTCAGTTTGGTTGGGGCTTGTTTGCCATTCATAGTTATATTCATTCGTTGGCGCTGCTCCCGTTGGGCTTACTGACAGCATCGGGGGGTTATAACCCAGGCAGTAAGGCTTGCCGGAAATATGCGGTGTATATCCTGAAATGGCGCCCGGATTGAGGTCGGGAAGGATGTTGTATTTGATGGTGTCGCCCATAGCCACATCAGCAAAGCCTGATGTGCCATAGCAATCCAACCCTGAAATCCCGTTTGGGCGCACTTTATAGCGGAACCAGGTGGTGTCGGTAAGGAGGGGTGCATCGTGATCGTAGGTTTTGTTGTAGGCATGATTATCCGCGCTTATCACCGCCTTAGGCGCCAGGTAATTGGAACCACCGTCATTAATCTGAATATAATCCACCGTATCGCCATCCATAACAGCCACGACATCGGCTCCGGTGCCGATGGTATTATCTGAAATCTGCACGGTTGCCCCACCCGTGTTATAGGTGGTATAGCCGTGACCATCAATATCAATCACAATGGACGCAATAGGACCTGTAGGAGATCCTGGAGGCGTGGGCGTTATGGTGACATGCGCTGTTGCGCCATATCCGATCGTTGTATCCGTCAGAATTTCAACGCTGGGCGGCAGGTTGGAGTAATAGCCGTCACCTCCATCTATGATCTGGAAACCGGTGATGGCGCCATCGTGAAGGGTGTCAATTATCGCCTTGACGACCGCAACTCTGGTGGGCGGGGTTCCCTGCGCGAAATGCGGGAGTATATTGACAGTTGTGCCATAGACGGTGTACCATTTGCCACCGGCATTTAACGTAAGAGCAGTTACCGCGCTGTCCACAACAGAAGAGACCGTAGCGCTGGCTCCCGACCCGGTATGATCATCCGTGAAGGTAACGATAGCATTATTGGTGTAGCCCGTTCCGCCATTGGTGACGGTAACGCTGACAATCGAACCGGTATCGTGGTCAACAGAATCCACCACTGCCGTGGCGCCACCGCGGGAGGTAATGACATCGGTTATGATGACCTGTGGGGCGGATGAAAAATGGTTGCCGCCATTAATCACGGGAATAGTAGTGATGGCTCCGCCCGATACGGTAGGAGTGCCCAGCGTAGCCTTTTCGGCATAAGGGGAAACCGTATCCCAACTGGCGCCCTTGTCAGTGCTCATTTCCCACTGATAGTCAGTGAATTGCAAGTCATGTATCCCGAGGTGTCCATCAGGGAACAGTCCGGTCGGATTTGCCGTAAGCACAGGCGGATCGAACAGGTAACATTCGGTGTTGACGGAATCGTCCCCGGTGATTTCACCCGCATCAAAAGGATCCAGCACATCCACGAGGTAAATATTGTAGGTGGGTTGCTCATTGCCAGCGCAGGAGGTTGTGGGCAGTATCAGGGCTCTGAAATAAGTGTCTTGCGTAAAGCCGGTCGTAATCTCATATTCGGTCTCACCGGTGCGGGGCGTATCCACGTGCAAAGTTTCCCATTGGTTCATGTCGTAGCTTCTTTGCCATTTCACCCTGTAAGTGACTCCGGATGTCGGGCTCACGTTGAATTTCAAGCAATTACCACCGCAGTTGTCATTAAAGCCATAACATACTGTTGCCTTTGCGATGTTCGTGCTGTAGTCGGTTGAGCCATAGTTGGATAAAATATTATTCGTGCGGAAAACGCCATCCATTTCCCTGATAACCCTGCAGCTATCTGCCCACTGAGCCGAGCCGCACTGGTCAGCAGTAACGAAAACCGCGTATCCGATGAAAAGGTCAAAAGGAGTGCTGTAGCCGGAATCAACGTGAATATTGATAGGGGCAGGATTATAGGAAACACCCGTGGCTCCGGTTATGGGAACCCACCCGTTCAGGTTGGGGTTGGTGCCCACCGGGCAGCCGGGATCATTCATCGGCCAACTGGCTTGCGGATTGCTGTTATCACCCGTGTTGATATACCACTGATAGGTGAATGAGCCGGCACCGGATGGAGGCGGTGAAAGCAAAATGGGGTCCTGCTGTCCGCCACCGCAGATTTTTATAGAATCGGTAAGCTGCACCGCTCCATTGTCGAATGGCGGAAGCGACCGCACCGTGAAACAGTTCTCAGCCCAGTCGGCAACACCGCATACCGGCTCCTGATTAGGAGTAGGCGCAACCCAACAGGCAAAGGATACCGGGGTATCAAGAGCGGCAAACTGATTATCTATTTCCGCTTCAGTTAAAGTCGGGCTGTCCGTGCCAATGGCGGTCCACCCCGAAATACTGCCGGAAACCGGGCACTCCGTTCCATACTTCCAGTACCAGGTATAAGTGAAATCCTTCGACCCCTTCGGGAGGGTTGTAAACCCTATGCCTCCGGCAATATCAGCCTGAGTGTTATAGCATATCGTTTTACCGGCATTTTGGATGGCGCCCAGGTCAAATTCTTCCCAGATGGTAACCTTCTGGAAAACCGGCTTGGACCATCCGCAGCACTCTTCACGCTGCCTGTACCTGATGGTATAGGTGCACGGGTATCCGCTTGGGCAGGTGAGCGGAGGCGTGGTGGGCGCTGCGAGCGATGAACTGAATACGGGAGGAGAAACAACATCGCCCGGGTAAATGTCCCAATCATGCTCTTTCACCGTTCCCCATGAGCCTGAAGCGCTCAGCCTGATGGTATCCTGATAGCATATCGTATCTGCGGGGCTGATGACGATGGAAGGCAGGGTGCGCGCTTTTGAACTGATCTTGAGCGCATCCTTGTATAATGTGCTTCCAACCGTTACATCATAGGCAGTGTTTCCCGTTGCGGTATAAACCGAAATAGGATTGCCCGATGTGTTGCACGAACTCAACTGGCACGATTGAGATGGCGAACCGGCAGGGGCATCGCGCTTGTCAATCACTATATTCAGACCGGACTCGAAAGTCCAGTTGTTGCCGCTGGTGGTGCTGAGTTGTATTTCGCTGTTGATGCAGTAATCCTGGTTTTGGGAATACAGCGTAAGCGTGTTGGCGCCCGGATTGAATGGCGCGCCAATGGTGCCGCTTGGATTGGAGTTTAAAGTGCCGTTATCCAGCATTTTTTCGCTGACGCCTGCTGCTCCTGCCTGCCCGGTGCCGCCCTTGGCGCCACTGCCGCCCGCTCCGCCTGCACCGCTTGTTCCCCTATCGCCACTGCACGCGCCTTGCCCGGGTTGGGAAGCCCCTCCTCCTCCTCCAGTGCCACCCGCCCCTCCGGCACCGCCTTGTCCCAAAGCCCCGGCAGCATTGGGTATTATATTGAGATACGCATTGTTGAAGGTTCCTGATGAGCCGGTTCTGTAAACCGGGAACGAGGCGCCACCGCCCATGCCGCTGCCACCGCCCTGTCCGCCTCCGCCACCCTGGCTGCCGCCCGCACCGCTGTTTCCGCTGTTTGAAAGACACCAGCATACAGAGCAACTGCTTTCACCCCTGCTGGCACCGCCACCGCCACCGCCACCGCCTGCCTTGCCCATGCCGCCCTGCAAGCCCTGTCCGCTCGGAATAAAGTAGGTGCCGTAAGAATGAGAGGGTGATGCTGTTCCTCCGTGAACGCCCGTGCCGGTCAGATTAGACACATTGGCATTGTTGGGGTCATACCCGCCACCGGGACCTCCCGACCAGCCGTTGCCCCTGTCGCAATCACCCCCATTTCCCGCTCCCGCTCCGCCATTACCTCCAAAACCAGGATTACTTGCCGGACCACCCGGGCAGCCGGAGCCGCTGGCGCCCTGACCTGCGCAACCCGGATATCCACTGTTACCGCAGGAATTACCACACGTACTTCCGCCATCACCACCGGATCCGCCATTGTTTCCACCGGAAAAGGAGTTGCTGAATCCCGGATTTCCCGCGGTTCCTCCACCCGGGGCGCCAGGAATGAAAGACTTCGAATTGCAGTCGGAAGATATGATTCCCCAAAGAATATTTCTTGATCCGCCCGTGCCTCCCGGGAACCCCTGTTTCCCAACATGACCTGCAGCGCCCGTGAAACCTGCCCTTCCTGCAGAGGCTTTCTTGCTGGTGATATTGCACCTTACAATGTTGTATCCGCTTGAATTGGATATTAAAATGCCGTAGTTGGAACAGCCCCTGCCATCGGTTGATGTCTGGGCGGTGGGCACATCCTCTGTATTGATGTACAGGTCAATCAGCGACCAGTTATTGGCATTTACCGACTTAACGCCCACCCTGTGGCAGAGGCGTCCGTCACCCAAAGCATTGCTCAGTTCGAGAGAGCCGTTGCTGGAGAAATTCAGCGTGGTGGTATAAGCCGGATCATTGGTTTTTGCCCACACGCCATTGGCGTCAACAACATACTGACCTTCAATGGTAAGATCCGTCACCATGTTGACCGGGCTTTGCTCATTAAAGGAGCCTGTGCTCACCCGGATATACCTTCTTGCCCCCAAAACATTGTTGATGGCATAGCTGACGGTGCGGCAGGGGTTGCTGGCGCTGCATTGATAGTTGCCCGCATCGGTGCCTGTCTGGCTTACATATAAATAGTCAGTGCACGGAGGTGTTCCAACGGTTACCTGGCAGGTGACGGGAGGAATCTGAGGATCAAAATCGCCACATGCGGATTTATATTTGAGGGTAATCACATAGTTGCCCAGGGCAGTGGGGGCCGTCCAATTGAAAGTGGCACCGGTACCTGATGTTGGCGTTCCGCCCGTTGCCGCCCATTGATAAAACGGAGAGGTGAGGTTAACCACCGCACCCTGTGCGGGTGGCTGCAGGGTGGAAAATGTATGGCTGGAGCCTGGCGCCACAGACTGTCCGCAAATGCCGGAAAGGATGCGGGGGGCAAGGTCGCCCGGTGATCCCATGGGATTAAAGGTAACCCTGATGCAATTGGAATATACGGTTTGGCTGTTGTAATCCGGTGTGCAGTTGGAACTTACCATCAGCCTGTAAAGGCGCGTACCCGCAATTTTAGGAGGCGTGTAGGTGGCGGTGTTGTAGCCTGACACCCCGTAGCCGGCATCTATATCCTGCCATAAGCCCGGAGTGCCGCAATCGGTGTTTTCGGAATACTGCCATTGGTAATAGCTTCCGTTGGTGACCGTGGCTGTAAGGGCGGGAGCGGAATTGCTGGTGCACAAAGAATAATTGACAGTGGCCGGACCGCTGATGGCGGGAGCAGAAACATACGACCACCTGAACTTGACCTTGAAGCGGTGGCGGCAACCGTTATACGGAACCTGGTATTCATTCCAAACGCAGGAGGTGGAGTCCTGAAAATTGACTGTTACCGATTGGATGCAATGCTTCTCATCATCACTGATGCAACCCCTTGTTTCATACTTATACTCATCGTCACTGGGGCAGGTTACCGGCCACGGCCAGCACACGCAATCGTCTTCCCATGCGTCAAGCGACAATGTGAAATTGGTAGCGCTTGTGTTGGTGTGGGAAATAATCTGATCATCCATGCCCGACCACAGGGCAAGCCCCGAAGACTGGGCTAATTCAGCGTTGTGGTATTTCCGGGGCGTTAAAATTCTGGCGGCAGTGTTGTTGCCGTTGGTGCTCCCGGAAATGAGCCAGGTCGGATCAGGCTGGTTAACCTCATCCGAGTAGCCATCCATTTCAACGGCTATCACTCGCACCTCAATATTGACATTTTGAGCCCAGGTGCCGAAAGAACAGAAAAGCATGAGTGGGAGTAGAAGTTTCTTCATAATCGGGTGGTTTATCTTTTTACAATTTAAGACAATAATTTAAGGCTAAATTCTCTTATTATCAGGATTATCCACAAGCAAGCGCAAACATTCTGAAACGTGCCTGCCGATGGCTAAATATAACCCGTAAACTTTGAATAAATCCAGAAATGATTCCAATCCTCCATCAGCGGCAATTGGAGCAAAGAGGCTCCCCTTCCGCCTAAACCTGACTGAACCTTCAGGATTGAAAAAAAGGCGACTCTCCTGCCCGGGGGCGAACAACGAAACGAATGAATTTCGGGGGTAAAATTGCTTCATAACAACTTTTTTTTGATGATGTAATTTTTTTAAACCGTTTATAATCCATATGTGACATTGCCCTAATCCAGTTTTAGCACTTTAAATATAGAAAGAAATCGGCTAAAAAAAAAACAATCCGGCATTTTTTTTTCCACATACCTTATTCGCTTCGCAAAAAGAAAAATAAAAGTGTTATTTTAGCGTGAGAGTTATTTTTTTTTAATCAAAAAATCCTACGTGCCATGAAAACACTTCTACTCAGTTTTTGTATTTTAACCCTGGCAGCCGCATACGGCCAAACCGGGGAATTGCGCCAGCAGGCAGAACAGTCAATAAAAAAATCTGCCGGCTATTTCCGCTTGCTGGGAACAGATATCGGGCGAACCGATGTGACGATGATGCTGTACCTCCTTCAGGATCATTTCAAATACCCGATGGATTTGCTGCCTGTGGAGAGGTTCAAGGAAGTAAATCCGGAGCTGAGAAGTTCTTATTTCAAGCTCTACAACACTTATTTTGACGGAAAGAGTGTGCCGGTGATGGATGACGCAGCCGCAAATGAATACCTGAAAAACAACCTTTACACCACTGACGGGCTTACTGCCATTTCGATGTTCTGCAACAAATACCCGCTGCCGGATGATTTTTTGAAGGTGCTGAACGAACGAGCCGACAAGGGTGACTACCAGATGGCGCATGCCGCCATGCAACTTGCAAATGCCCTCAACTTAGGATGCCTGAAACCGGGCAACGAAGTTGAAAAGCTGCGGGAAAAGCTGGTAAAGGCTTTGGTCGCGGGGATGAGCGCTGAAAATGCATCGGATAATGGTGATGATTTTAAATACGAGTGCATGGCG
The DNA here is from genome assembly GCA_964502525.1 of uncultured Chitinophagaceae bacterium. Taxonomy (GTDB): domain Bacteria; phylum Bacteroidota; class Bacteroidia; order Chitinophagales; family CAIOSU01; genus DATLYB01. Next base: position 17,316 of record CAZCXH010000038.1, on the reverse strand, counting down.
ATGCTGTATTATCTGGGGAAGGGCAGCCTGGTTACTGAAGATCATATCCAATTCATTCTCCGCAATCAACTGCCAAATGGCGGTTGGGCGGGATATTATAATGAAGGAAGAAACAACGCCAATGCGCACTCGTCTGTATTAGCGCTTTGGGTCTTGCTGGAGTATTTCTCGCGAAACACCTGAACGGCCATCCTGACGGGAATCATTCAAAACTCAGTTGACGCACTTTTTCTTCCATGCCGTTGGAGAGGTAATAGTTCAATAGGATATTCCTGATTTGATCGTCTTTGTAGCCTAATTGCATGGTTTTCTCGAGATACCCGATGGATTTGTCGGTGCTGTCGCTGTAATAAATTATTCCATAGTTATAATAGGGATAGTACGTGCCGGGGGCAAGTTTCATCAGCTCGCCATTGATAAGCAGCGCGTCAGATATTTTACCCAGGTTGAAAAGCACCTGCGCATAAAAGAACAGCGTGAGCGTATCGCGGGGGAGTTCCCGGTAAACCGAACTGAAGAGTTGCTCCGCCTCAGGGAGATTCCCATTCAGGTAGTATTGTTTCCCTAATTCGTACCGGGAGGTATTGCTGTTTGGTTCCAGATCATAAGCCTTTTTAAAAAAGAAAAATGCCGAGTCGCGGTTGTTCTCGTCATATTCATAGATCATCCCCAGTCGAAAATAAGAGTCACCATGCTGCGGCATCACGCGGGTGACCTGCCGGAAATGCTTCTTGCTGAGGTCAAGGAGATTTTTTTTGTTTTCAGGGGCAGAGTTCTGCGAATCAAAAAAGAGCAGCTTGGCATAAAGATAATTAGCCAAAGCCGAATTGGACAGATGACCGATATCAGCGCGCATCAGCGTTTCCACGTTCTTCCATTGAAAATTGCGGTGAACCGTCAGGACGCAACATGCCATGAACACCACGGCTGCTGCCGCAGGAAGCATTCTTCCAAGCGTTTTTTTAAACGCTGCACCGCCCCGGATTTTGCCTCCAGCAGAAATTGCGGCAGGCGAGGAATTTCCGCTGAATCCCAAAAATTGAAACACGAGGACGATTGCCGCGGCAATGAACCAAAGGGAGGCGGAAAAAAGAATGCGTTCGGCAACGATTCCGGGAACCGGATAAATGTTGCTATAAAAAGATATATTGAACAAATAGCACAGCAAAAACAATCCTGCTGTTTTTCCACGGATAAACCAGCGCGCTCCCAAAACAAACACTCCGAGATGAACGATTAATGAGATCCCAACCAAGGGGATATTCAGGGGTTCCAGCGGGATCATATTATAGCCGTAAAAAAAACTGAACGGATAAGGAAACACCATGAACCGCAGATAAAACCACAGGGTTTTAAAAACGAAGCCCCCCAGAAGCAGCAGATCCTGATTATTTGCAAGGGGATTCTCAATAAACGTCACCGGGCGCGTGGAAATCATAGCGTTCTTATAAATCACCGCTGCGGTGAGCAGGGCAAGCAAAGCGAAGAATATTAAAAAGGCTGCATCAGGCTTTCGTTTCTTTTTAAATAACCATACCAAAGCGATAATGCCCGCAAACGGGATGGAAAGCACCATCTTCGACAAGTAAGAAAACCCCATCATCAGCAAGGCGGCAGCGCCATTCCGGATTTTTCTTTGAGGCTGCATAAAAAACCGGTCCGAGTAAATCATCGCGGAAACGGCAAACAGCATGCTTAGTATTTGCTCGCGGTTTTTAAGGGAAGCAACTGTTTCCGTTTGTGAAGGATGCACGATATAAAAAAGCGTGATTAATAAAGGGAGTGCCGGATGCATCGCTGCCAGCCCGAATACTTCTTTCATCGCCAGGAAGACCACCAGCGCCAGCACCACATAGAGCATCACGCTCACCGCATGGCTCACATGCGGGTTGCCTCCGAAAAATTCATGCTCAATGGCGAAGGTGACGCCCGTCAGCGGACGGTATTCCATCTTCATATCGCCTATTTCGCGATATGGGCTGACGAGAAGGCCGGGAATGCCGCGAATGCCTTTGGGAATATGGATATTAGAAGTGATCGCAATGTTATCATCAAACGAATAGTCATTGAAAACAGTGTTCCCATAACAGATCACGCACACAATGGCGAGAATCAAGTTACACCTGAAATCATTCAAACCCAATCGTTTCATTTGTGTCACAATACAAAACCGAAAATCAGGAAGTTGAACCCGGAATCTGTTCAAAAATAAAAACAGAACGCAGATGACGCAGAAAAACAGGATGACCGCAGATAAAACAATCAGCGGGCTATCAACGCAATCCGCGTCATCAGCGTTCCATTATCATTTTGTTATTTGCGATAACCAAAATTAAAAACAGAACACACATGACGCAGAAAAACAGGATGACCACAGATAAAACAATCAGCGTTATCCGTGCAATCCGCGCCATCAGCGTTCCATTATCATTCAAAATGAACGGCTAAGTTCGTGCAAGTATTAAATTTACACCTGCCAGACACGCAAGCGAACCGATTATGAGCACTCGTAAATCAAAAACTCCGCCCATACCGGCAAAGATGCCAGGCTGGTGGGTTATTTTGGTTTTGATCTCAACCGCGGCTGATAATTACGCCCAGAATAATTGCGCAATCATGAAGGATTCAATTACAGCCGGGAGCCGGGCAACATCATTCAGCAGTTACCAATATGACGGGCAAAGGCTGGTCAAAATCATTCACACCGATTCGGGACATCTTAGTCCAACAGGTTTTGATACGATATTTTATAATGGAGCAGGACAATATGCGGGGCTGGAGCGCAACCGGATTATTTCCGATAGCGCCTTTTTATACTATGCGCTCGACCTCTCTTACAATGCGGATCAACTCGCCCGCATCAACACCTCTGGCGATAACGGCCAGCCGTGGACATTATCGTACGACCTGGGATATGACGGCAATGGAAAACTGCGAAGCATTGTTTTGGACCCGCTTTCCGTTACCGGCAATCCGGATGGATTCAAATCAGATCTTTTTAATCTGGCATGGGATAATGAAAACATCATTTCCGCAGACATAACACTGGGAGGAGACACTGTCGGAATAAATGTAACGTATGACAACAGGAACAATCTTGCCGGCAACCTGCCTGCAATGGAGATTCCGGATTTTTTAGAAGCCTCTTCCGCCAATAACATAACGCAAATTGTTACCACCGATGACGCAATAATCGGTCCGGCAGGAACAGTGACTACGAGCAGAAGCTACACCTACAGAACCGACAATGATGTGGAGACCGTGACCACGGCAGCGGCAGCTTTCAGGGAGCCGGCAAACACCACCCGGTACTTTTATGATTGCCCCGGCACCTCTGAAATTGCTCCTGCTTCTTCCAACACCCGTCTCAAGGTGATTCCCAACCCAGCGGATGATTATTTTATTATCAAATCACCGCTGACTTCGGGCATTTTGACAATCACCGACATAACAGGCAGGGAAATCATAAGACAGGAAATTGAGGGGATTTCATTTATGGCTGATGCGCGCTTTTTCAGGAAAGCCGTTTATTTCATCGAACTCACCGATGGCAGACAAATGTTACGGGGAAAGGTTTTAAAGAGGTAGCCATCATTTAGCCCGCCTGAGTTTTCATTAAATTAAAACAGAACGCTGATGACGCAGAAAAACAGGATGATGCAGATAATACAATCAGCGGCTATCCGCTCAATCCGCATCATCAGCGTTCCATTATCATTTTGCTATTATGATTTTAGTTTAAAATTGGTTCATCGCGCAATTCGCGCCTATACACTACATGATGCGCTATTCTATGACGCCCCTGCGGGGTTCAATTGGCCATGCAGATTCTCCCATCTATAAATTTGACAGCAAACAAAACACAACAACATGAGTGAATTTTACTTTTCGGAAGAAGAAAGCAAATTTTTCAATCTGAGAATAAGCCGGGGAAGGATAACAACTTCTTCCGGGGCATTGGGCAAGGCTATTCTCGAAGGTAATTACGATGTGTGCAGGGTCAAAGTGGGCGTGAATGAATTGAATATCATCAATCAACTGGAGCAGCTTGGGTTCCCCTATCATTTTGCGGGGGAGGTTATTAATTACTCGATAACCCTGCAGGAAATAAATAAAATGAACCTTGAAACGGACAATAAGGCAATTTCCTACGAGAAATATGACGGCTCGCAGGAAGGCATTGTGAAAGAAATAATACTGAAAAGCTGCAGCGATGATCCCATAGGATACTATAAAACTCCATTTTTAAATCAATTGATCTCTTCCCCGAAGGAAACCCGTTTTCTCGCCTCTTACTTCAGCAGCACCTACAAAACTGAGAACCGGGTTATCTCCCTGATGAAAAAAAACGGCAGGTACGCGGGACTGATAGCCTATGCTATTGACGGCAATGTCATTCAATCGCTGCTGATAACCCTTCTTCCTGAATACCGGCACTACGCGACCTTGAATCAGTTCATGAAAGAAGCGTTCCGTTATACCATCGAGAGAAATGTTCCGCTGGGGGTTTGCGGTGCCCGCATCAACAACAGGATGATGCAGCACATACTTGAAAAGTTCGGGATGAAAAAAACCGGGGCTGATATAATCTTTCATATTACGCCATTCCTTGGCGTCAGCAACACGCCTGCGCGCTCTGTCGCAACAGGCAGAAAAAGCGCAGGTAATTTTATTGATCCGGGCGTCCTTCACCGGCAAGCTTACCGGATAGCGCGATCTTTAAATGGAAACATCCGGCCTTTGTTCATCAGGTACAGGCCCATTAAAAAACTGCAGACGGTAAAAATTTCGTCAATCAAGATGCAACCGGTTATCCTGAAAAGAAAGCATTCTCTTTTTCTGACAAAAGCTTATGATAAAAACGAAGAACCGGTGCTGCTTGTTTATTCCGGATTTTCTGAATAGATGACAGCATAAAGATTCCCGGTTCATCGCAAAAATCCGTACCTATACATTAAATGATGCGCTGTTCTATGACACCCCTGCGGGGTTCAATTGGCTATGTAGGTTCTCCCTTCTATCATAATGCCACCCTTTCAGGGTTAAAATTCCGAAGGAATGAAATGATTATAGAAAACATTATTGTAAATCATTTTTTAACTCCGAAGGAGTGTCATATCAATTTCCCGAACAGCGAAATAAAAATCAGGTACGCATTTTTGCAATAAATCAGATTCCTGAATTCGCTTGTAGCAGAGTTTTCCAAAGATTATAAAAATGCAAAATGAGAAATGATCAGAATCCGGCATAACTCTCCAGCTTACCAAGCAATATCATTCACCGGGCAGGCAATTATCCGTGTGACAGAGGCAATCCTCGTCAAATTTGCGGGTAAAGGACACGAGGTATTCGATGCCAAAGATTTTCCATGGACCGGGAAAATGGAAAGCAGCCTGCAGGTCATTTTAGCGGAACTGCATCAAGTGCTTGAAAATTACACTGTTCCCAGCTTTGAGGATATTTCCAAGGAGCAGGAGCGGATTGTGAGCCGGAACAAATGGAAAACATTTTTCCTGTATGCCTACGGAAAAAAAATAGAAAGCAACGCTTTAATTTGTCCTTCAACCACCGAACTTGTGGAGATGATTCCGGGCATGACCACGGCTTTTTTTTCAATTCTTGAGCCTCATTCACATATCGCCCCGCACCGCGGTCCTTATAAAGGAGTGCTGCGTTACCATCTGGGGTTGATCATTCCATCGGATCCGCAATTATGTTATATTAAGATATTGAACAGGAGGCATCACTGGATTCAGGGTAAGAGTTTGGTTTTTGATGACACTTTTCTTCATGAGGCGCACAACGATTCGCCAGAAATGCGGGTTATTTTATTCGTTGACTTCAAGCGGAAATTTCCTTTCCCCATCAATGTTCTCAACAACTTTATCCTTTTCCTAATGCGGTCATCGCCATTTGTTGCAAATGCCGTTAAAAACATTGAACTCCGGGAATACCCGCCAGATACCGTTAAGCAGCCATGAGCCATCCTTCATTTCCAACACCTATTTCGTACACGGTTGTCGTACCCGTATTCAACAGCGCCACGAATTTGGATTCTATCGTCAATGATTTTGAACAATACGTCATTGAAGCGGGATTTAACGCCACTCTCATTTTTGTTGATGACGCCAGCAACGAAGCCACGAGGAACAAGGTGGAGGAAGTTGCGCTTAAAAAAAAGTTCGCAACTGCCATCCGGCTAAAAAAGAATATCGGCCAGCTTGCCGCTACCGCCTGCGGAATACACCATGCCCAAGGCGATGTGATTATCACGATGGATGACGACCTTCAGTATCCGATGCAGGAGGTGCCAAAACTGATCAATCATTATTTGCGAAGCGGAAAAACAATCGTATTCGGATACCCGCGGAAGCGAATGCAGGGGTTCAGGCACAAAATGATAGTGCAGCTCATTATATGGCTTTTTGATTATATCCTCATGCCCCGCTATCGCAAAATCAACTTCTACACTCCATTCCGGATTTTCAACCGCTCGCTGTTTTTTACCAGCGATAATCAAATCATCGGCCGTCATCTTCTTTATTTGTGGGAAATTCCGGCTGGCAAAATGGACAGCATGCCGGTTGCGCACAATCCGCGAAGCAAGGGCAAATCCACATACACCTTTATAAAAAAAATCCGCATTTTCTGGCCCGCTCTGGTGTTCTCTTATGTCCGCTTATCCCTTATAATCATGGCGGCTGCCATCCTCTGCACATTACTTGCGCGGGCATTCGGCATGAATGACCGTTTTCCGATTTATCCGATTGCCGCAGCCATCACGATCATTTTGCTTACGCTCTTGCCGGCAAGTTTTTTTCTTGAAAGGGGGAAAAACGTGGAATACGAAATAGAAAAAATCATCAAATAAATGCAACCGGGCTTGCATTAACACAATATTATTTTTAAGTTTACCCGGGTGCAAGCATAAATTACATCTTTACAACTGTCACCCTCCAACCTCCCTCAAGGGAGGATGCAGCGCGCAAGGCATCTCCCTTTCGGGGGAGAGAAGGGGGTGAATGCAATTTGTCCTGTACCTCGTTTATCCTTAACGGTAATAATGATGTGTCTTTTGCTCAGGATAAAAAGCCTTTCGGCATTTGCATTTCTTGCTTTATCAATCGCCACCGGCAAATCACAGACGTTTACCGAAGTAAGTCATTCTTCCGGAATATATCACCTGTATTACTCACCGATTGCGCTCGGGGGCGGGGGCGCATTTTTTGATTACGATAATGACGGCTGGCTCGATATCTACATGACCGGAGGTTTCCTTCCGGACAGACTGTACCGCAACAATGGCAATGGCGCTTTCAACGAAACCGGACACGTATCGGGAATAGATCAAACAGACACTTCCTATTCGCTGGGAGTTGTGACGGGAGACATCAACAATGACGGCTTCAGCGACATTTTCGTGACCAGGATGGAAAAACCCATCGGCATGGTTCCGCTCATTACCAGTATTCTTTACAGAAACAACGGCAACGGAACCTTCACTGATATTACACAGTCAGCAGGCATAACTGGAAAAGCGCGAAGCATGTCAGCATCAATGGGAGATTATAACCTTGACGGATGGCTTGATATCTATGTTGTAAATTATGTTGATACGCAAAGGTTTCTTGTTGTTAACGGCAACCATGTTGGTTTTAGCCATACAGGCTTCCCCAACTTTCTATACAAAAACAACGGCAACGGCACTTTCACCGAGGTTGCACAGCAGGTTGGCGTTAACGACAAGGGCACGGGGCTTGCCACAACTTTTTCAGACTACGACAATGACAACGATCCCGACATTTTTGTTGTAAACGATTACGGAGCATGGGTTGTCCCGAACAAATTATTCCGCAACGAATATCCTGCAGATTCGTTCACCGATATCAGCGCATCCAGCGGCTTCAACGCGGCAATATACGGGATGGGCATCGCTGCCGGAGATTACAACGAAGATGGATTTTTTGATTACTACGCAACCAATATCGGTGACAATTTATTGCATACCGGCAATGGCAACGGCACCTTCCATGAAAATGCCGTTAATGCCGGTGTCAACAACGGTCATATAGGTCTGCTGTTTACAACAAGCTGGGGAACAACATTTTTTGATTACAACAATGACACTTATTTAGACCTGTTCGTATCCAACGGTCATCTTAATTTTCCCGCGTTTTTGGCTAATGTTGATAATGACCCCAACAAGCTTTTCGAAAACAATGGCAACAGCACTTTTACGGATGTTTCCGCACCGGCAGGTATAGATGACTCATTGCTCGGGAGGGGCTGCGCGGCAGGCGACTATGATAATGACGGAGACGTTGACCTGCTCGTAATAAATGTCGTTGAGGATATTGCTTCGGCTGAATACGCGTTGCTGTTCCGGAATGACCAATCCGGCAGCAATCATTGGTTGAAAATAAAGTTAAAGGGAACTTCTTCCAACGCTGACGCTATCGGCTCGCGCGTGGAAGCGCATGTCAATGGCAGGACATTGATCCGCGAAATTGACGGGGGATCGAGCATGGCCTCGCAAAACAGCACGATCGCCCACTTTGGATTGGGCAGCTACACCGTTGCAGACAGCATCACCGTAATCTGGCCAGGGGGCGCAAGGCAAACTATCCGTTATATCACCGCCAACCAGCTTGTCAACATCACCGAGGGAATGCCCGTCCGGCTCTTTAAGGACGAATACTATGAGATATGCTCTGGCGACAGCCTGTTCGCGGGAGGGGCTTTTCAAAAAATTCAAGGTACGTTTTATGATACTTTTTTGTCAATAGGAGGATTGGACAGCGTTCTGATATCCCACCTTGCCGTTCATCCGCTTCCCATAACGCAAATTCACGATGAGTTGTGCCATGGCGACAGCCTGCTCTTTAAAGGTATTTTCTATAAATCCGATACCATTCTGCATGATACCCTCAACTCTGTGTTTGGATGTGATAGCATTGCGGTGCTTTCTTTAACATTTAACCAACTTCCTGTTACATCTTCTTTTACAATAATTTGTTATGGCGACAGCGCATATATTGGCGGCTATTGGCAAAAAGCAGCAGGAATTTATTATGATACCGTTCCGGAAACGCCCTGCGGTCGCACCATTATCTCATCGCTTGAGATAATCAGCCATGCAACCGACACCATGATTGTTATCGCCTGTCCCGGAGACAGCATTTGGGCAGGAGGGTCCTTTCAATTTAATGAAGGCTACTATGCCGACACGTTCATCTCATCAATGAGTTGCGACAGCACGGCAGTAACTGCTCTCAGGTTTGACACCGTTAGCGAAATATATGACACCAGTTTTATGTCTTATGGCGACTCGGTTTTTGCTGGCGGTGCATGGCAGACAGCATCCGGAATTTATGTTGATACTTTCTCTGCGCGAAATGGCTGTGACAGCATTGTTCACACCCTGCTGCTGACGGACAGCAGCGTCAACCATGCAACTCCGCTGAGCGGTGAAACTTATTTTGAATTTTTTCCGAATCCCGCAACAGGGAGCATAACAATAAATTATCACCTTCCCGTTTCGGGGGCTTCACGGTTAGAAATATTTACGATGTCAGGAAAACTGATAATGTCATCCGGAGGCAATAAAAATCCAGGAAAACATACAGAGAAAGTCAAAATTGACGATATCTCCCCCGGAATTTGCCTAATTAAGCTTAAAACACCGTTATCATTAGTGCTGAAAAAGCTGATTGTTTATTAATATTAACAGACCTCTCTCCTAAACCGCTTTTTTACCGCCTCATCTGTATCTTCTTCAAAACAAGAAGACGAATGGAATGACTTATGAAAAAGGTCTAATATGCGAGTGTCACTTTAATCTTCTGTAATACTCCGCCCTCTCCATGTTCCCCAACTGCGCGTACAGCTCCGCCATCATATTCGTTATTGATTTGTCGGAATGGTTGATCGCCATGGCTTTCTCAAGGTAAGCCAGAGCCACCGGTGTGTTCTGGATCATCAAATAGGTTCTTCCCAGATTCACGTAGATCTCGTAAGTTTTCGGCAAATGTTCAAGCGCGGTTAAGTTAACAGCGATAGATTCCTGGTACCTTGCCTGCCTGTAGTACAAATAGCTGAGGTTGATATACGCTTCTTTGAAAACGGAATCCCTTTTTATGGCAAGTTTATAAGCGCTTTCCGCCTCGCTTAAGCGGTTTTCTTTTTCCAGCACCACTCCCATCTCAAAGCTCGGAGAAGCATTGAGCGTATCTTTTTTCACCGATGCGGCATAAGCCTCTATCGCGGCCTTGTTGTCACCCAGCAGCACGCGCACCTTGGCCATATCATACCACACATTTGGAAAGTTGGGATATATCTCCATGGTTTTCCTGAAATGCACGAGGGCTTCCTTCAGAATCTTTACATTTTCAGGAAGCTGGTACTGCTTATTTTCCGAAGCCTTCACCGCGAGGTGCGATGCATACAGATGATGTCCGCGCGCTGAGCCCTGCATGTATTTTATGTCGTGCCTCATGAGCATGATGTGGTCTTTCCATAAAAAATTTCTATGAACGGTCATTACCGCGTAAGCAGCAAGGATTATTCCGAACAGGATAAGGCAACCGCGGGCAACTTTTCCCGATTCAAACCCGAAAACTCTTTTCGATGGATAGAAATGCGGAAACAGAATTCCATAAGCAAAGGCGATGCAGTATCCCAGCGATGAGGCATAAGCCAACCGCTCCGCCATAATTCCGGCAATGGGCGTGAGGATGTTTGAAAGCGGAATGATGGCGACTATAAAAAAAAGCAAGCCGAAAGCAGCAATGAGATGCCGCCTGACAATCAGGAGATAAAGCATTAATATGCCAAGCACCGCATAAATCAAGAGGGATAACATTGCAGATGTGTTGCTCAAAGTAACGAGCGGCACCTGGCCATATCCGTAGTAAAACCTCAAGGGATAAGGGATGAGCATCAGCTTCAGATAATTCCCAAGCACGTAAATTGAGGTTCCCAGTTTGATGAAAGTGTTTTCCTCATACAAAAGGGGTATCTCCACATAGTTCAACCTTCGTCCCGCAATAGGAACGATAGCCGGAGCGGGGGTTTGCAGTGCCGGCACCACCTGCAGTTCATTGAAGTCTTGTATTTTGTCCTGCACGTTCCACTTCGCCTTCGCAATCTCATCAGCTTTTTCCGTCATTAGATATTTCACACCGGAAACCGCTCCGGCAATAATTATCAAAGCAGTCACCGTTGCAACAGCGGTTCGCGATCTGGCCCGCCCCGAAACTTTCAACTTGCCGGCATACCGGGTGATGGCGGTTCGCACTTTTTTTACTGATGAAATAATTCCAATATACAAATTCAAAACCCTGTTACGGAGCGCCTCTCTTTGCGCGAGCAAATAATAGAGCATGATCAACAACAAAAGCTGCGCAAAAAACAACGCGGCTTTTTTGTACAAAAGGAAGATCGGTGAGAATATGATGGATATTAAAACCATCGGAAGCGCCAGCAACAGAAAAATTTTAAGCGACACCTGCCGGAACAAAAGAATGGAAACAGGAATGAGGATAGAGAACGTGATGCTGGTTTGCTTGGAAAACAAGCCGACAACAAAAAACAGCAGGAACAGCAGGTAAAATGGAAGTTTTTTTGAATCAATATATCTTAAAGCAAAAAACCAGGACGTTAGCGCAAAAAGAAGCGATAAAATCTCATCCCTGTTTTTGATAGATGCCACTACTTCCGTATGTATCGGATGCACCGCAAACAACAGCGCGATTGACAAAGAAATCACCACGTAAGGAGGCATCCCCATCAGCCAGCCCGCTGCTTCCTGCTGTTGTTTCCTCATTAAAGATTTGTCCTGCCCGGTCAGCGGAACAAAATCTTTGAAGAGCAATAACAATAAATGGAGCAGCATCATGCAGCTTGCTGAAAATAGCAGCACGTTAAAAAAGTGGCTTACATGAGGATTGCGCCCGAACAACATGAATTCGAAAAAGTAAGACACCAGCACTACCGGCCTGTATTCATACCTGTTTCCAGCGCGATCCTTGTAGTACGGCTCCGTAAATATTTTTTTGAAAGTGGAGAAACTGTTGTCAGTTAAGATGTGATTTTCGGTAATAAGCTCGTCATCAAGGTTGTAAAAATTGGGAATGGTGTTGGCATAAAGAAGAAATGAAATGGCACCCGTCAAAACAACGAGGAAACCGGTATTTGCAGGGCTGAAAAATTTTTCCTTTCCTTTTTTCACTTCAACAGCAAATGTAAATGAATCAGGCTTGTCAGGCTAATTGCCTGAACAGGCAGGCGGGCGACAAATTTTCGCTTCATAGCCTCTTCCCCCTCTCTCCAAAGGAGAAGGCGCCCTGGCTGCTTTCCTTATCCCGGATAAAAAGCGCCTGTTTTCAGGTTTGACAACTTTCGGAAAGTTGTCAAACCTTGTTCAGAAAGTTAGAGGCGGTATTTTACCCCAATCGCGGTCTTTGAATTTGCCGTGCACCCGAACAAGCAGGCGATGCTATCAAAACAGAAGGCGGTGTTCAATTCATCAATATCACGCTCACCTCTTTGCTGTGAATCCAATTTGACTTTTTTAATTGGGCAAGCGTAGTTGTACCGATGAGATAATTGAAAGAGTCGGATTCGTACCGTTCCCGGATGCTGAAATCGGCTGAACCGATTTTGTCGCGATCGCTGTAGCGCACATATACTTCCAGCGGAATGCTGTCCTTCAAAGAAATGCCATTTTGCTGATGCAGTTTCTTGTACTCGTATTTATAGTCGTAAGTAAGCGCTGAAATATCCGACAGCACCGCTGAACCCGTAGGATTCCCGCCCGCCCCTTTGCCGATAAACACCTGATTCTCTGAAAACGCGCTTTCAACAACCACTCCGTTGTATTCTTCATCAATGCTTGTGAGGCGGCTGTTGCCGTTCATGAATTTCGGGAGGATAAAAGCAGAAACCCCATTATCCTCCTGCCTGCATCTAGCGATAAGTTTTATTTTATGTCCACGCTGTTTGGCGAAGTTGATATCGAATTCGTTAATGCGCGTGATGCCGTAATTAAAGACATCCTCGTGCTTCGCGAACAAGCCGAAAGAGTGCAGCAGAATAATGCACAGTTTGTATTTAGCATCAAAACCTTCCACGTCTGATGAGGGATCGGATTCTGCAAACCCGTTGATCTGCGCTTCTTTCAAAGCCTCTTCATAACTTTTGTTTCCCTCGAAGAGTTTTGTAAGAATGTAGTTCGTTGAGCCATTGATGATTCCCTCAACCGATTTCAGCAAGTCATTGTCATAATATTCTTCGAGGTTGCGGATGATGGGAATGCTGGCGCAAACCGCTGCTTCATACAGAAAGGGCGCTTTATATTTTTTCTGCAATTCAAAAAGTTCGGGGAGATGTCGGGCAATCATTTTCTTGCTGGCTGAAACAACGCCCTTGCCGCGCTTCAATGCTTCGCTCGCTATTTCAAAGGCGGCATCGGCATCGTCAATCAGTTCAACCACTACATTGATTTCCGGATCATTCAAAATTTCATCCCGCTCCGTGGTGAAATACCTTGCATCAATCGGGCGGGATTTGTCCGGGTGTTTGATGCAGATTTTTTTAACGGTGGCACGGATGCCCTTCGTTTGATTCAGCACGCGGTAAAGCCCCTGCCCCACCACTCCGAATCCGAAGATGCCGAGGTTGATGTGTGACCGTGATTTTGGGGATTCCTGGGATTTTGAGATTGTCATGTCTATTGTTTTCTGATTATCATAATGCTTCTTCGCGAGGAAGGGCTGCCGAAGCAATCCCTTGCTTATTGCGATTCCAAGGGGATTGATACGCCTGACTCAGTGCTCGCGATGACGGTTGACTTTCGGTTAATTCTTCCAAAAGCCTCCTCCAAATCATCTATCAAATCATCTACATGTTCGATACCAACAGATAACCGAATCAGTGAATCGCTGATTCCCGCCTTTTCCCGCGCTTCAGCCGTCATCGCTTTGTGCGACATGGAAACCGGATGGCTGACAGAGCTTTTCACTCCGCCAACACTGTCGGTAAGATTAAACAACGCAGTGCGGGACACGAACTGAATTGCATCATCCACGCTCCCGCTTTTCAGCGTGAACGAAATGACACCTCCGAAAAATCTCTGCTGGCTCTTTGCCAATTCGTGGTTGGGATGCAATTTCAGTCCCGGATAATTTACCTGCGCCACTGCTTCGTGATTTTCAAGAAAACGCGCAATCTTCAAAGCATTCTCGCAGCTTCTCTCAATGCGGAGCGCAAGGGTTTCAATTCCCCTGATGGTGAGCCATGAATCGAACGGACCGAGAATTCCCCCGGTAGCATTTTGGATGAATTTGATTTCATTGGCAAGTTCTTCAGAATTGACAACCACCGCACCTGCAATCACATCACAATGACCGGCAAGGTATTTGGTGACGCTATGCACCACAATGTCTGCTCCCAGTTGGATAGGTTTTTGCAAAGCCGGTGAAGCAAACGTATTATCCACCACCAGCAACGCGCCTGCCCTGTGAGCTATTTCAGCGATAGCCCTGATGTCGGATATTTTAAGAGTTGGATTAGTTGGAGTTTCCAACCAAACCAATTTAGTCTTTTCACTAACCGCGGTCCGCACGGTTTCGATATCGGTAGTGTCAATGTAATTGACTTTAATATTGAAGCGGTCATAAATTTTTGAGAATAGCCGGAATGTGCCGCCATAAATGTCATCAACAGCAATAATTTCATCGCCTGCCCGCAACAGTTTGAGCACCGCATCAATAGCAGCAACACCGCTGGCAAAAGCATAACCGGAGTGACCGCCTTCCAACTCAGCCAGCAGGTTCTCAAGAACCTGACGCGTTGGATTGTTCGTGCGCGAATAGTCAAACCCTTTGGTGATACCAGGCAATTCATGCACAAATGTGGCGGTTTGATAGATGGGCGTGGATACGGCACCCGTCAGTTCGTTAATTGGAATCGCTTGTAAAATTTTTGTTTCTTCCCTCATGGTAGAAATAAGATTTTAGATTTTAGACTTTAGACTTTAGATATTATATATTAGATATTAGATATTAGAAGCTTATGAAGGAAGGTATCGGGAAGAAACTCGACCTCACCCCCACCCTCTTCTTAAGGAGAGGGAGAATGAAAAGTCCTAAAACAAAAAAATCTCTCCCGATAAGTCAGAAGAGATTTGAAGATTTGACCGCAACAGATGCGGAACTTTCAATAATCTTGACTTATCTGTTCCCGAATACTCGGGACAGGAATTAGCACCTTCTCAACTGAATTAAACTTTAGATTCTAAACTTTCAACTCAATCAAGGGTTGCTAAGGTTTCGAAGGGCCTTTCCCTCCACCTTTCTGGATAAGCAACGTTTAAAAGAACAGGGCGCAAATATAACAGTGTTTCTGATAGATTTCCAAATCCGCACTTGCATAGTCTTTTCACAACCACTTAACCGGCATATTTCTCCGCTCCGTTTGCGGCTCAACAGGCTTCAGGAATTCAACTGCGCTTCCACTTTTTTCTTTTTCTCCAGCAGGATGCTCTTCACCGTTTCCTTCCCCATCGGAATGGTGAGCGCGTAAGGTTTCCCGTTTTCGCGGATCATCTTCATCGCTTTCTTCACATCGCTCATCTTCAGTTTTTTCTTTGCAAGAGCGATCATCTTCTCATTTTCATATTTTCCAAAATTTCCGTTCCCGCGAGTGTTCTGCGTGGGCTTTGAGCATGGCACACTCGTGGGGTGAGATTGGCAGAAGTCTTTGGACTTCCGTGCGAGGGCAATAAAAAGCAAATATGACCATGGAACTTTATTTTCTTTTGGCCTCGTTGCTGGAAGGACAAACCTAAATCCGTAATCCCCCCGGTTGTCGCAAGGTTCCGCAGGGACTCTTGTGACGTTGGATGGAAGGAGGTCTTTCGACCTCCTGTTTAAATGCGCACCTCACTCAATTTTTTCTTTATCTTAAAGGTAAAAAATTTGTATGAGTTCAGCTTACAAGTTTTCTAACCCTGATGGAGTTTACTTTCTTTCTACCGCGACCGTGCAGTGGGTGGATGTGTTCATCCGCCCGGTTTACGCTGACAGGCTCATTGAAAGCCTTCACCACTGTCAGCAGCAGAAAGGACTTGTCATTCACGCGTGGTGTTTGATGAGCAGTCATCTCCATTTGATTGTTTCCAGAAAAGGCAAACTGCGGCTGGAAGAAATCCTGCGTGGTTTTAAAAAGTTTACTTCAGGCACTTTGCTCAAAGCAATTCAAGATGAACCAACCGAAAGTAGAAGAAATTGGATGCTGTGGATTTTCAAACAAGCAGGGAAGGATAACCCGAACAACAAAAACTTTCAGTTCTGGCAACAAGACAATCATCCTGAAGAATTAATCAGCAATGTGTTTAATGACCAGAAACTGAGTTATTTGCACAATAATCCGGTGCAGGCTGGACTTGTTGCCGAACCGCAACACTATCGCTATTCAAGCGCATGTGATTATGCGGGTGGAAAGGGATTATTAAAGGTTGTGTTGATTGAATAAAGGCTCAACCGCACCGAAGTCGAAAGACTTCTGCCTATCCGGAATCACAAGAGTCCCTGCGGAACTTGCGATAACGGAGCGCTTATAAACTCTTCGGATGAAAACATCAATCCAGTTGATGGTTGCAAACGAAACGAAATATAATCTTTCCTGATCGCGGAATTTGTAGCTGCGGCTCATAGCCGATAAATTTTCCTGCCAATTTAATCAATCACTGCCTGCGCAGGAAGATGCAATCTTGCCACATAGTTCCCACAAGATGCAATCTTGCGGGAGACCAGGGAAAGCCAACCCAAATAACCGCAATTTCCAGTTTTGGCAGCAGGATAATCATCCGGAGGAACTTATTACGAATGAGTTTATTGAGCAGAAGCTTGATTATATTCATAACAATCCTGTTTCTGCCGGGTTGGTTGATGAGTTGAAACATTATCGTTATTCAAGTGCCAGGGATTATGCTGGAGGGAAAGGGTTGTTGGATGTAGTTCTTATTGAATGAGACGGTTTGCCCTTTTGAGCAAGGCGAGTCGAAAGACTCGCCACTATCACCAATCACAAGTGTCCCTGCGGAACACTTGCGATAACCTTGGGGGTGAAAAGGGACTATTAAAGGTTGTGTTGATTGAATAAAGGCTCAACCGCACCGAAGTCGAAAGACTTCTGCCTATCCGGAATCACAAGAGTCCCTGCGGAACTCGCGATAACAAAGGGTAACGGAGGGGGAACTCGGGTGCATACCAAATTGTCGCGGAGGGTTAAATTTCAGGTCTAAAACCTTTAACC
>CAZCXH010000037.1:12082-33840 GCA_964502525.1 uncultured Chitinophagaceae bacterium | reverse complement strand
GGACGTTTCGATTTTATTAAACAGGAATCAACAACAGTATTTTCAGGGGACACCCTTGCATTGATAACCATCAAAGAAGTGTATTTCCTTCGCTATCCTGTCCACAAGTTCTTTATCGAGGCGGGATAGTGGTTTGCCAAGAATAACTTCATTCGATTGGCTCAACTCATCCACGCTGACTATGTAGGCTGCTTGCTCAGGTGTGTATTTATTTATCTTCTCTTTCAATTAGTTATTATGACTCTTTCAACATAATGCTTGTTCCCGACTATCGCCCTCACCAGGTACAATCCATTGGGCAGGTTCTCAGTGTTTATCTCGTAAACTGATTGTTCCTGATAGGAATAGCACCTCGTTTGTCCAGCAAAGTTGATGAGTTCTATTTTATCAATCGCCTCCCGGTTCGATTGAATGGTGATTTTGTTTCCGTTGGATGGGTTAGGGATTATGCTCAACTTAGAATCGCTGTCAATATTTTCAGTTGATGTCGTTCCCGCACATTCCGTGCTGTAAACCCATCCCCAAACTTCTTCGCTCAGACTGGGGGAAGCAACCAAGGTGTGATTGATTAAATCAACTGTAATAATTACCGCTCTGCCGCTTCCTGATTCTTTCTGAGCAAAAAAGGAAAGCAGGTTCAAGCTTTCGCTGATAGTCACTTCTGAGTAATCAATCGGTCCCCAAAATAATTGACGGGAGAATGTCAAAAGCTCCTGCACCAGCCCGGTTGCGGGGTCAATAGAGACAAGATAGTTTGCTGCGGTGTCTCCTGTTATGGCGAATATTTTGTTTAATCCATTATGATACGCCATTACATCATAGTAGAATCCTTTGTCATTGAGAACAACGTCAACAGAATCTGTTATATCACCCGCAAGAATATTGATAGTGTATAGGGTGTAGGTTGTCGGAGACCAACTCTTAAAATTGAATGCATATAGCACACTGCTATTTTGATTAACTGGCAAACGGGTATCGTCCATGTAGTCAACGCGGGATTTAATGGTTGTTACTACGCCAGTTATCGGATCGAATTTCACATAGTCATAGACAACAGTGCCGAAAACCGGACCTCCAGAATCAATTTCAAGGGCTCCATAAAACGAACTGTCTGCTTTATGGAAGAATAAAAGCCTCATTGGGATTCCGACAAAATTTGCAAATGAACCATCAGGTAAATCCAAAGTAACCCCTTTCAATATAATCATGAGCGAAGCGAATACCTTGATGGGGTTCAAGGGGGCAGAAGAAGCCCCGGGTGAGGACTGAGCGGAAGTTCGTGTAGCAAAGCAAGCGAGCGACCTTGCTGTGAGTACCCACCGGCACACAAACAGCTTGGGAGCGAGCGGTGTTGTCAAGGGCGACCGAAGGGAGTTCATATACCCTTGACAACATGCTTTGCGGAACGAGGCGGAGCGAAGTCCGAACACCTTATTCCCTGCGAAGCGTTGGCTTCGAGCGGGCGGCAATTGAGGGAGGCTATGTCAAAGGGTAGTACAACCTTAATGGTTAAGGCGGTACTCCAAGATTAGCTTAATGATATTCGACCTCTTTATTTCCTCTCCTTTAAAAAAAAGCTGTGGATTCAGAATATAACTGGAGCGTTCTGTTCTTATCAGCATTCCCTTTGATGTTAAATAGGATATGGCATTATCTACGGATTTTGGATTATATCCGATTTCATTAGCGATCTCAACCTTTACCCCTTTTAATATTATGATTTTATTAGTGTCATACTCAACTCGTTTTGATATGCACAAAAGAACCTTGTAGTGCAGTATTTGCTTTATCCCAAGAAGTGCAGAGAGGTCTTCCAGATATACCTTAACAAATGAATCACTCTTTACATGTCGGATTATTCGTTTGCGGCTCTCTTTTATTGTCCCGTGTTCATCGAGCACGGTATCAGTTTGTTCAAAGACTTTGTTTGATTTCATAAATCTTAATTTTTAAGGTGTCATCCATTTAACAGCGTGTATAGAATTAACCCGGTGGGTTAATTTGATTAATCCGTACTGTTCTTAGAATAACTTTCCTAAGTGAGCAATGCTTTTGTTATTAGCTTGTAAGCCAAATGATTAAGATGCTTACAGGTCACACTACCTATCTTATCTAAATTGTCAGATTTTAGTGTGTCCATGTTGCAGCAGTTTTTCAATTTCCTCATAATCATAGTAAATGGAACCACTAACCTTATGAGGTTTTAGTAATCCTTTAGCCCGGTAATTCTGGATGCTGCTTTGCGATATGTTAAGCATAGCACAAACATCCTTGGTTCTTAGCCAACGAACCGGGGGAGAATTTTTTTCTGTAATTATTTTTTTTAATTCATTGAGGAGGTCAAGCTTCAGGGCTTCCAAGTCCTCTTTTGTTACAATATTCACTTGCATAAAAATTGTTTTTATGTTGTGGAGGATATTGCAACACGCTGCAACCCTTTCAGGGCAGCTCACGCGGGGAGCATTCAAAGGTTACCTTCTTTGATTTCCACTAACAAAGAAGGAGCGATATGGAGTTAGTATCACATAATGCTATTTGGTTTTATTTCTGGGGGTCGGCAAATATAGTTCTGTCTTGATTAACACCATCGCCATACAATTTTGCTTTCAACAATTTCATTTCAGAATTGAGCTATTCGTTTGTGAATGACTTCGAGCATTACCTCCGAACCGAAAAGAAATGCAACCATAACAGTGCACTGAAGTATATCAGAATGTTCCGAAAGATTATTCACTTGGCAGTGGCGAATGATTGGCTGATGAAAGATCCCTTCATGGCATTCAAAGGAAAGCAGCAGGAAGTGAAGCGAGGTTACCTGACAGAAGAAGAATTAAAAACCCTGGAAAGCAAAATCCTGCACATACAAAGACTCGATAGAGTACGGGATGTTTTTGTGTTTTGCTGCTACACCGGGCTTGCCTATTCGGACGTACAGAAACTGACGGCAAATCATATCGTCCCTAAAATTGACCGTGAAAAATGGATACAGATTGACCGGACAAAAACCGGATCCACCTCTGAGATTCCGTTATTCCCGAAACCATTGGAGATTATTGAGAAGTACAAGAACGATCCAGAGTGTTCCGCAAGCGGAAGATTATTGCCGGTGAATTCGAACCAAAAGTTCAATGCATATCTGAAAGAGATAGCTGACTTGTGCGGCATTACAAAAGTTCTCACTACACATTTGGCGAGGCATACCTTCGCCACCACCGTAACCTTGACCAACGGTATCTCAATCGAAAGCGTAAGCAAGATGTTGGGACATAAAAAACTTCAAACAACACAGGTTTACGCGAAGATTACCGATAAGAAAGTTGGTGATGATGCTGAATAAACTCTTTCACATGCTTCAACGCGGTTTCAAATTTCTTCCACGTTACTTTTTCAACGTCAATTCCTATCCGCTCCTTCATCCGAGAGTTGTGGTACTCAAACGACTCATTGACCGTCCACTGCTTTTCTTCTTTTCCGAGGTAAATGTTTTTGATTGATTCTGCGGTGATTTGTTTCCGCTTCTCAATCAAATTATTTTGGATTTCCCTCAGTCTGCCTTTGATTGTATCAATAAAGTAGTTGAGGCTCTTTGCATCTTCTTTGGTGCCCTTGGCATATCCTCCTTCGCTATTCCACCGGGCAGGCTCAATCCATCTTTGAATTGACAACTCTGCTCTCTGGCCGTTCACCGTGATGCGGCAATAAATGGGTGCTTCACCCTTACCGTTTTGCTTGCTGGTTCTCAAAAAGAACAGCAACGCAAATGATGGATTCATTTGAGTTTCCATGGCGTAAAAAGATTTAAATGGATTTGGACGTTGGTATGCGAAGCATACCTCAAACGTTCCAATGGATTGAGACACAACTTATTGCGTCTCTTCTGGTGACCTCGAGCGGACATCTTGGTGAGGTCACCGATTAGTTCACCAAGAATATGTAGTAAAACAACAAAATTTGGACAACCCAAAAAGAACAACCCTTGCCAGTATTGAGTTCTGGCAAGGGTTGTTAAGGATTCACCAAGTGTTGGCGGACCGGACGGGACTCGAACCCGCGACCTCTGCCGTGACAGGGCAGCATTCTAACCAACTGAACTACCGATCCTCAAAAAAGGGCGCGCTCAAAAAAAAAACGTGAGCAAAGATACTTATTTTCATTTTTCAAAGGGGAACAGCCATTTCAGGAGCCTGTCGAAAGGCAGGGCTTCTTATTAAATTGAGTAGAGATATAGCCCATTTCTTTGGCTTTCGACCAATCGCTGCAGGTGCCATCTTCATCTCCCGCCATTTGTTTTGCATCACCGCGATCGAAATAATATTGTCCCTGCCGGGGATTCAGCTCTATTGCCCGGTCAATGTCGCGGATAGCCATGTCATACTTATTGATATAGTAATAGGCAAGCCCGCGGTTGAAATAAAGAGAATCGTTCCTCGGATCATATTTGATGGCCTCTGTGAAATCGGCTATCGCACCGGGATTATCATCCATATCGTATTTTACCTTAGCCCTTATCCAAAAAACATTTTTATAATTCGCATCCAACTCTGCGGTTTGATCGAGATCTTTGAGGGCTGACTTGTAATCTTTCCTGACGTAGTAGGCAAGCCCTCGGTTAAAGTAGAGTTTCGGGTCGCTGGGTGAAATATCAATGGCTTTCTTAAAATATATCAGCGCGAATTCCATATTGTTTTCATGGAAATAGTGCATTGCCTTCTGAAAATAGTCCTTTGACAACTTATCCGCTGAGGTATCATAAGAATAATTTCCGTAATCAATTTCCTCAGCCGAATCTGTCCCTACGCTGTTTTTAAAGATGAAAACATTTACGCCTGCGATAATCAATACTATGCCGGCAATCAGCGCGCTGGTTGAATTGAACACAAATCTTCTTGCCGGTTCTTCCTCTTCTTCGTCATCAGCAGGGGGTCTGTAACGTTTAGGTTTGTTTTTTTGATCCCGAAGAAACTTCGCCAACTCATCGGGATCATTGGTATAGGTTTCATAAGCCAGTTGCGCATCGAAATGGTCGCGTTTTCTGTTATCCGATAAAACCTCGTAGGCCTCCTGAATAAGCTTGAATTGCTTTTCGTTCCCGAAATTCTTATCGGGATGGAACTGCCTCACCAGCTTGCGGTAAGCGGCTTTGATTTCATCCTGCGAAGAACTGGGAGGAATCCCCAGCACTGAGTAATAATCCCTGACACGCATAGGTTATGTAAAGTTAATAATAGCGGGCTTCTTATCAAATAAAAAATATACACTTATGCCACTCAAACTGTGTAAGGTGTACGAAATATGCGTAAAAAGTTGCGTTGAGCGAAGGAATCAGCCTGCCTTCGCTGAAGGCACGGCATCAGAGAGCGGAGAGAGAGGGATTCGAACCCTCGGTCCGCCTAAGGCGGACAACGGTTTTCGAGACCGCCCCGATCGGCCACTCTGGCATCTCTCCTGAAAGGACAAAGTTAGAGGTTAATAGGAGAATTTAACCTTGGCGGTATAGAGATCTTCAACAGACGTGGCGACATGAAGTTTGCCACTAATGAGCATCTTTTCCTTGTCAAGGTTTAAGTCGGAAAACCAAAATTTTATTTCGTTTTGGATGATGGGCGCATTTGTTTTGAGGATGACAGAAACATCCTGAATCCCGGAATCCTTAATAGAAAATTTCCATTCTGATTTGTCAAGACCCATTGCATCCGCTGGAATGTTTAGTTGCCTGAACCCCTCTTTGCTGAAGCGGCTGAAAACAAGGTGCTGCCAATCAAATAGGAATTCTTTTATGTCTGCTGGAAACACAAAAGGGATTTCAATTCCGCCAGTCCTTGGACTTGGCGACCACTTCGGAAACCTATTGCTGCCCTCTCGGAAAAGTCCGAATATCCACGTTTTTGAATGAGGCTCCGCATCCTGCTCAGGATGCACATTCAGCCACCACAGCCATTCGTAGGGATGAATCTCCGGGTGGCAATCGTGGTTGCAATCGGAAATGTAAGCGCCATATAACCCCGCTGTGAAATTTTCATCTCCGAAATGCGCGTGTTTTGTTGCACTGTTGCCCGTGATGATAGGATAAACCAGTTCATTGATCATCGCACGGTAACCTCTTGGAGGTGAAAGCTCGCAATGCAAATCATACACGTTCAAGTCGGTTGTGTCATCGGGATATATGAACGGGGCTGTGCGGTAATAACCGTTCTCCTTCCTGTACCTTCCGATTTCCTTTTGCCTCATAAAGGCGTTATATGCCAAATCAATGTAACGCTTCAGATGAGGAACGAGGTTGATGTTCACGTCATATTCCGTAAAGTGTTCCTTGTCGCCAGGAATCCTGAATCCGTTCCTTGCGCTTCCCACATATTTTTCCTTGCGTCCGTTGATGGAGAGCCAGCGGAAGCCGGCCATGCGCGTGAAACCGCCAACTATCGCAAGCTGATGACGCTCGAACTTTCTCGGCAAAATAGAATCAGTGAGGTAAACATCGGCAAGGTCAACTATCGCTTCATTCAGGATGGTGTTATTCCGGATCTCGGCATTGGATTTCAGGAGATCCAAATATTCCGGAGGCGTTGCGGCATAGTATGAAATTTTCAACTGCTGCGAATAAATGGAAAAGGGGATAAAGAGGGAAAACAAACCCACAACAGCAAGGGAGCGCAGGGAAGAGTATGGCATCATCCTGATAAAGAGGAAGCGCAAGGTAAAAAAATCTTTGCCGCTTGCGAAGAAAAACTACTGCTTTAACTTGTCCTTGAACTCCTTCCTGAACTTGTCCACTTTCGGCTTGACCACCGCCACGCAATAAGGCTGGTTGGGGTTGTATTTGAAATAATCCTGATGGTAGTCTTCGGCCTCGTAATAGTTTTCGAGAGGTTCGATTGCAGTAACGATTGGAGCATCGAAATATCCTGATTCATCCATTTCTTTTTTGGATTTTTCCGCGGTAGATTTCTGCCCCTCATTGTGATAGAAAATCACCGAGCGGTATTGCTCGCCAACATCATGCCCCTGGCGGTTGAGCGTTGTCGGATCATGAGTTTTCCAAAAAACATCGAGCAACTCTTCAAATGAAATTATTTTCGGATCGTAGGTGATCTGCGCCACTTCCACATGCCCGGTACTGCCATCGCACACCTGCTTGTAAGTGGGATTCACAACATGACCACCTGAGTAGCCCGCATGAACGGAGTAAACGCCTTCCAGGTTTTGGAAAATAGCTTCCACGCACCAGAAGCATCCGGCTCCGAATGTGGCGGTGTCGAGTTTTACGTTGGTGTCTTTCATGGTTATATCTCCCGGTTGAGTTGATTTATTATTTTCCTGTCCTGAGCAGAATGAAAAAAGAGTTATTAAAAAAACAATTAAAAATATATCAGATGAATTTTTCAGCATCCCTGTTCAGATTGAGATTTATGCAGAACGCAACACTGCCGGACGATAAAAGTTCCTTTGCCGTTTCGCCTGAATTACAAATGCCGGTTATTATAGCCGCTGTTTCAGAAACTCGATTGAATATTTGTAAGCCTTCTCCGTAGCTTCCTTGTCAAACTGCGGGTTGCTCGGATTGGCGAAAGCGTGGTCGGCAGCGAATGAGACAATATCAATCCGCTTGCCTGCCATTTTCATATTCTTGTCGAATTCCTTCACGACATCCTGGGTGATCCACGCATCTTTTGACGCGAAAATTCCCAATACATCGCCATTGAGTGTTTTCAGTTTCGCCACATCCTTCTCAGGCATTCCGTAATAGATGATGCAGCCTGCCGCCTGCTTGCCGCTCAATAAAGAGGCTTGCAACGACCAGCCGCCACCGAAACACCAGCCGACCGTATATATCTTAGCATCCCTGCCGGCATATTCCACAGCGCCATTCACGATGGCTTCCGCTCGCTTCACATCAACGGCAGACATCAGTTTTGCCGCCTCCTCGCGGCTGGCAGTAACTTTTCCATCATAGAGGTCAAGGGCAAGCACATTGATGTTGCCCAAATCCTTTTGGAATGTCGCAGCCTGTTGTTTGATGTAGTCATTCAAGCCCCACCATTCGTGAAAGACAAAAAGGTAATTGCCGCTGGGCTTATCAGATTTGATGAGAAAACCGTTAGCATCTTTGCCGTCTGCGGTTTTGAATGTAATCATCTCCCCTTTTCCCGAATACCTGAACTCGCGTGGCTCATCATGCTCCATCCTGAATCCTTCGTCTTTCGAAAACATGGCGAATTCTTCTGTCGGATGGCATGACATTTTTTGCTGCGCGCTGACTATGAATTGGCTCATGACTATGATTGTTAAGGGAATTACTTTCTTCATAAGAACAGGTTTTGTACCAAAACAACTCAGGTTTTCAAACAATTGAACTGCAGTATGCTCGTTATTAACCAAAAGTACGTCTCTTTCCTTCTGAAATTCGACTTCTCCTGGTATAATTTCGTTGCCAATTTACAAAACCGTCAATTCCGGAATAATTTTCACGCCACTATTTTTACTACCTTTCAAACAATATGGATTGGGTCGAAATCGTCCTCGTGTTTTCATCGCTTATTTTATGCGGGTTGGGCATTGTCGGAAGCGTGGCGCCTGCACTGCCAGGACCTCCGCTTGCTTATGCAGGCATACTTGTTTACCACTTCGGAATGGGCGAGGTCTTCAGCCTGGCATTTTTAATCATTGCACTGCTCTTTGTGATTATCACCGCTGGAGTTGATTATTTTCTTCCGGTGTATGCTACCAGGAAATTTGGCGGAACGAAACAAGGCGTGTGGGGCGGAATTATCGGATTGGCAGCCGGATTGTTTTTTCCTCCGTGGGGAATTATCGCAGGTCCGCTGCTGGGTGCGATCATCGGAGACCTCGTGGCAGGAAAACAATTTGAAAGCGCGCTGAAATCAGGGATAGGTTCGTTCGTGGGTTTTCTTCTTTCCACGTTCATCAAATTAGCGGTCACCCTTGTGCTCACGATTTTTCTGATCATCAAAATCGTGCAGGTGAATTTTTTCGCATAGCCGTCTACACAAAGCCGAGATGCTTCTCCAGGGCTGGCGACAATTTCGGAAGTCGTTTCCGCTCGATGAGAAAAGTGGTGAGGTCTGCGATTTCAGTGAATATATAGTGCCTGTCAAGCGCGCCTTTCAGATAATCTTTTCCGCTGCTGCCACCCGTGCCTACGCGTGTTCCTATCATGCGGTGCACCATGCTCATGTGGCGATAGCGCCATGCCGCGAGCAATTCATCAATGTCAAGCAGTGTGTTCAGCAATTGAAAAGGCAGTTGCAGCAGCGGATAATCGCGGTAAAGCATGATGAACAGTGCAGCTCTGCAAGCCCGCGCGCCCAACTTTCGCTGCCTCTCCGGAGTTGTCTTGAAGAAAATATCATCGAAGACGCCCAGGTTATCCCACTCTTCCTTCAATAGGCTTTTTCCATAAACCATTCTGTATTCAGTCCAGAAAACGTGGTTCTTAAAATCGCTTTCAGCAACTTTTTCATATCCTTTCCAGAACTCCTTTCTTTCAAAAAAAGGCATCCGTTCGAGCCATGCGTTGATGGCATCAAGCAACGACTTCTCTTTTTCAGCCCTGGTGATTTTATCCATATCTTCTTTTCGTAATTGAGAGATGTAATAATTACCTGCATGCCGCCCGCTCATCTTCAAACCGAGCATTGCTTCGATGATTTTGAATTGAATGCTTTGAAACCCTGAAGCCGGCCGCAGCATGTTCCTGAAATCGAGGAAATCAAGAGGCGTCATGGTTTCCATCACGTTAATCTGCTCTACGACTATGCGCAGGATGCTCACAATCCTTTTCAGCCGGTGAACGGCAATCTGCATTCCGGGAGAGTTGTCGTTGATCGGGTTGCGGAAAATCTCCCTTACTGAATTTAACTCATGGATGAGTTGCTTGAACCACAGTTCATACGCCTGATGTATGACAATGAAAAGCATTTCATCATGCGCTGGAGCCTTTTTCTTCTCGCTTTCGGGAAATTGAGCGTTAAGGATCTTGTCGAGTTGCAGATAGTTGGAGTAGTACATTTTATCCATACAGACCTGACAGGTTTTCAAAACCTGTCAGGTCTAAAATTATAGTAACCAAACCATTTATTTTTGTGAAGCCTGAGCCGATGGTTAAGAAAAAGTCTTCTTCCAAAAACGATAACCCGATTGACAAGGATAAAATCACGGAGACTCCGCACACGCTTCCTTACGCTCACACTGTAGGCAGCGCTGTAATCAGGCCGATTGACAAAAAGGGAATAATTGGTTCGTCTCTGGCTACGGTCGAAGAGCAGGCGGAGATGCAGCTCAATGAAATCCGCGAACAACTGGAACTGCTGCTGAAACAGGCGAAAAATATTAAGGAGCGTGTTGCGTTTTCACAGCAGGTGTATGAAGCCGACATCAACTTTGTTCCCGTGGTCGGAGAAATTTACCACATGTATGAAAAGCAGGATGGCTTTTACATCATTTCGATGGTGGCTCCCTATGAGTGGAAAAATATACCATACAAATCGTTTGTCGGCTCCATCAAACTGCTTGCTGACCGGACATGGTATCCGGTGGGCGGGAAGAAAAAATAATTTTAATACAAAAACCCATCAACCAATCCGATCCTGATTAAATGCTTTCTAAAAGAGAAACAGGCCATCTCTGCATTTTTCTATTTGCCTGCCTCATGGCGATGTTCAGTTTTTTTCTCAGCCGCTTTTTGCTTTCGGTTGCAGTCATCTTGCTGACGGCAAATGCGTTTTCACAAAGTGATTTTAAGGAGCGATTCCAATCGGTGATTAAGAACCCCTTGTTTTCTGCAATATCAACCATATTCCTGATTGCCTTGGTTTCCGGCATCTGGAGCGAAAATAAATCTGTCTGGATACAGAGCTGCATTACGAAACTTCCATTACTGTTTTTCCCGTTTGTATTTGTCATGCAAAAAGGAATGAACAAAAGTCGCTGGATTTGGCTGTCAATCGCTTGGATTGCGCTGACTGTGTTCGGCAGTCTGTGGACAATGCTGCAATACCTTCAGTCAAAGGAAGATTATGAAGCGATGTATCAAACATCCTATGTGTTGCCTACATGGGCTGGGGACAGCCACATCAGGTTCAGCATGGCGGTGGTGATTGCGTTGCTGCTCTGGCTGAAATTGGAAGAATGGAACTTTAACAGGAACATTAATATAAAGTGGGCAATGCGTGGCGTGATGGCCTGGCTCATGCTATTCCTTCTGATCTTAAGCGCGAAGACAGGCTGGGTTGGTTTGGTTTTCGTTATCCTGCCGCTTGGCTTGTATTACATGATTAAAAACGGCTATCGCAAGATTGCATTTGCATTATTGCTGCTCGCATTCGCGCTTCCTTTCATTGCGTATAAGACAATTCCAACTTTCAGGGAACGTATCAATTATGTGTCATATCAATTGATCAATTTCAGGGAGAAGCAGGCAGCCGGTGTTTACAGCGACCACAACCGGTTGCTTTCCATTGAGGCGGGATGGGATATTTTCCGCAGCCATTGGCTGATTGGCGTGGGATATGGAGATCTGAAACAAGCAATGCGCGACTGGTTTGATGCCAATGCGCCACAGGTGCCCGTGACCGAAAGGTTTCGTCCTTTGAATCAATGGCTGAATGCGGGCGCTGCATCAGGAATCCCTGGCGTGGTGGCTGTTTCGATTGCCGTTTTTTTACCCTTGTTCAAAAAAGAATGGCGCAGCAACAAGCCAGCGCTTGGTTTCGTGATCTTCGTGATGTTGATTTTTTTATATGAATGCATGCTGGAGGATCAGTTGGGGGTGTTTCTTTTTGCATTCTTCATGCTGTGGTGGAACAGTTCCCATCAACCCGGAATGGTTAATAGCATGAATGCGTGATGAAGCGCGATCTGGCTTCATCACTTCTTCAACCTGAACGCAACGGCCCCGCAGCGTTTGAGGTCTGATTCAACCATCAACATTCTTTCTTCCCTTCCGTCATGAAAAGAAACCACGGCAGTATTGGGCGGAAGCCTGCCAAGATTATGAGCATACAGCACCAGATAATTAGGTTTCTCTGAATTAAGAGAGACCGTCAGTTTTTTCCTTTCCCCGGTTATCATATAATTCGATAATATCCATTCGCCATTAAGATTAAGGGAGATGGTGTCACCGTCTTCGCGCTCATCGTCCCACACATATATATCAAGCGTTGAAGA
This sequence comes from uncultured Chitinophagaceae bacterium, assembly GCA_964502525.1. Taxonomy (GTDB): domain Bacteria; phylum Bacteroidota; class Bacteroidia; order Chitinophagales; family CAIOSU01; genus DATLYB01. The sequence goes on along the minus strand of CAZCXH010000037.1, from coordinate 21,657 downwards.
ATGGACCTCCACCGATTGGCTTGCGTTAACAGCCCGCCCATTAACGGACACAGGGACGCCAGCGCGCGTGGCTTCAATTTTGTATCCTGATTTGGCCTCAGGCTTGCCAGCCTGCGACTGATACCGGGGTATTTCCGAGCCAGCGGTTGCAGACCACGTCACAATCTCCCCCTTTTGGTTCCCCGCATAAAAATTTCCATTATCGCTGTAAGCAAAGGCCGTCATGCCTTCCGGCAAACCGTTCACATTATAGAATTTTCCTGAAGAAGGATTCCACATAATCGCCTTCCCCTCGTCCATCAGCAAAATTTCCTTATCCCCGGTGATGATCAGCCTGGAAACGTTGCCCATGCCTGCTTTAGCGGTTGCAACCTGCTTTAAGTTCAAACCATTCCACTCAAACAGTTGAACGCTTCCGTCATCGCATAAGCTGCAAATCAGATTGCCGCGCGATTCCACTTTTTTCACCTCATCGCAGGAAGCAATTGCTGAAGCCCGGCTTCCCTGGGCGCTGAAAATATTTATTTTGTTTCCGCTTCCCGCAGCAATAAAATCATTATCACCGGCTGCTGCGCCATAACTGAAGTAAGAATCACTGATCTTAACCGGATTAGCCAGATCACTTATTGAACCTTTGTATAATCCGTTGCGGATTGCATAAAGCAGTGAATCTCCGGATGAAGTGAACATCATGACAGGAAGCGCATCAATGCCGGCATTATTCAATTTTTCACCGGAGATATTCCAAATGGCGAGTTGGCGGGCGCTTGTTGTAGTAGCAAAATGTTTTCCATCTGCAGAAACCGCAATATCCGTAACAGGCAGCACATTCGCCCGCAATATTTTTTTCAGGCTGCCGTCCCTTCCCCAGAAGAAAACGTGCCCTGCTGTGTCTGCAGCGAACAAGGTTTTTCCATCTCTGCTCAGGGCGATGCTTGTTATTTTATTGTAAAGCGGTGATTGATAGCTTTCGGATTTTGCGGTCTCCTGTGCGCTAAGCGACATAGCGGCATGGAGCAGGAAAAATAGAAGAACGGCTCTCATTGGTCAGGGGCAATATTCGTCAGCCAGCTCTTTAGCAACTTCAGAACCCATGGATGCGGCTTTTTTCCAATCGTCACAAGCGCCCTTCCTGTTATCAAGGTTTAGTTTGGCTACTCCCCGTTCTGAGTAATAGTCGGGCTCCTTTGGATTCAATTTGATGGCTTTGTCAAAATCAGATAACGCTTCCTGGTGTTTCAGGAGCATGGCGTTAACAAATCCCCGCCTGTAAAATGCCTCGTCATCTAAAGAATCTGATTCAATTGCGTTGCCAAGATCTTCCAATGCGCCTTCGTAATCTTCAAATTCTATTTTTTTTAGCGCCCGTTCATAAGCGCTTTTCTCCTTTTTTTGGGCCAAGGCGGAAAGTGTTAGTAAAAATATCGGAAGAAAAACAAACAGATGTTTCACGATTACTTATTTTCAACGCTAAATTTACAACGCTTTCAATACTCAATCGTATTATTAAGAAAGGAAGTTCCGTCCTATGGTAGATAAAGCCCACAACGATAACCTTGCCGTTTACAAATGGATAATCGTCATTCTGTTCATTGCCGCGCTGATACAGTTGATCATCTCCTTATCGTAGTCTTTCAGCAATTTGTCCTTATTGCGATCTTGTTTCCCTCTACAGTGTGGATGCGCGCTGAACGCTTCCGTTTCTTTTCATCTGCACGAATCTGCCTGCCTGCACGAAGCCGTTGCGCCACAGGCAGGCGAAATCAGCGGAATGCTGACGCTTCAGAATAAATCGAATGACACGCAACCTTTAAAAGCCACCTCCCGTAAAAGACCAGCGAGGCTGTTTGGTTTAACTATTAAAAAAGTGAGGTAGACTATGAAGAAGCAGAGTGTTTTGTTCTTGGGAGTTTTGATTATCGGGGCGACAGGTTTTGTGGGGTTTAAGTTCGCAGAGCCAAAAAAGACCACGTTCGAGGTTGAATATCAGGTGGAATGCGCCACCTGCGATGTTTATTTCCGCAACGATAAGGGAGAATCCCAGGAGATTGTGAATGTCAACAGCGGATGGAACTACAAGTTCACCGCGGAACAGGGACAATTCGCATACGTTGCCGCAACGAGCGAAAGCGGCAAGGATGTGAAAGTGACCATTGTAAAAGATGGCAGTCCCGTTGAAACCGGCACGAGTTCAGAACCAAAAGTTTCAGCCCGTGCAGGTGTGATCGTTTACTGAAATCGTTTTCATGCTAATAAAAAAAGCACTCCAAAATGGGGTGCTTTTTTTATTTCCGGCAGTCATTGAACATTCCCTTTGTCATCCTTATCCTTCACCTTGCTCTTATTCCTCCTCTTTCCCAAAATAATATTCCTGTTGATATTGAAACCAAGATGAATTTCCTTGTCCCACCAGTGGCCGGTGTTGTCGGGAATATAAACCTGCTCGATTAAACCAGTTGAATTAGAAACAACAATCTGAAACACGTGGCCCCCGGTTTCGATGTCAAGGGCAAATGACATGGAGCCGATATATAACTCTCCGTCCTCTCTTTTAGTAACCGGCTGAAAATATTCAAGATTAATACCGATGTTGCGTGATACGAGGCACCTCGCGCCAAATCCCACTGCGAAAACATCATTCTTGTCGTTGGCAGTCGGCACCACGTTTTTATGCGTGTAGGTTGGCATGACCTGGAAGGAGAAAATGCGGGTGAACTTTCTGGCTATCATCAACTGATGCGCGTAACTCAGCCGGTGGACTTTGTCCACCCCCTCAGGAAGTTCGCCTTGCGAACTGATTCCCATATTGGAGTACCATGCCATCGAGAAAGGGATTCTTTTAACACCCTTGCTTTGCCTCAATATTTTAAATCTTGTATAGAAATCATATATTCCTCCCGCGCTGCTTCTGCCCCAGCCAGCGCTCCACCAGTTGAATATTCCGAATTCCATCCCGATGCGCATGGAAGCATTGTCAATGCCGAAGAAATTGCGCCATCCTTCATCCACCCGGCCAAAACGATGCTGAATAACGAACTGGAGATTTTTTTTTGACGGCATCTCCACCGAATGGCTGTTAACGATTCTTACCGCTTTGAAGGTATTGGAAATATATTCGGTTTTGGGTTCATTCGCGGCTTCCTCCAGCAGTTGAAGCAAGTCGTCCTGAGCGTTCGCAAAATTTACAAGGCAGGCAGTCATCAGCAGGGAGATAAATTTTTTCATAACCTGATATAAGGTTTAGGTTTATTTCATCGGTTCATAGGCGATGTCAACATGAATGTCAACAACCTCTGCAATATTGCCCCTGACAGCAGCGGGGACTTTGATTTCATAATCGGCCACCGTAATCTGGAAGAGTGATTGCGCGACTACCTTGCCGCCCTTTACGGTAATAGTTCCGTCAGTATTAACCGGCTTGGTGATGCCGCGTATGGTAAGCTGTCCTTCAACGGAAACTTTGTACGTGCCTTCCTTCGACAAGTCAACGCTTCCGATATCCATGATTTTTCCCTTAAAAATTGATTCGGGAAATTTGTAAGACTCAATATATTTCTCATTAAAATGCGACTGCATCATGGCCTTCACGAACTGAAAGGCGCTCATCGTCACTTTAAAAGCCATGTCGCCTGTGCGGAAATCAATCACGCTGGTAATTTGGTAATTATGCGCGGTTATATCTTCGAGCGGGGCATGAGAATAAAACCAAATATGACCGGTTTTGGTGAAATGCTTCTGAGCAGAAGCAGACAGGATGCCCAGAGTTATCAATATCAGCGTCAGGGCTCTCTTCATGATAGTCTTTTTTCTGTTGGATTTTTCAATTATCGCGCCTTGCCTCAATTATCGGGCGTGCCCTGGCATATCCATGTGTCTATAGTATAGATATTGGAATCTGAAAGTTTAGGCAATCCTCTCGGCATCGGTTGGGCGCATGGCCCATGATTAATCGCGCAGGTAAGCTTTCCGTTATCAACAAATACTCTTATAGAACTATATCCTTCCAGCCTGTTATTTCCACCAAGGAAGGGGTAAACTGAAGCCCCGTGGCATGGGTAGCAATTTGCGCTCAAGATTGGCACGACTCCGTTTTGGTAACTGACTGCGGCAAGGGTGTCGCAAGCTGAATCAATTTGCAACTCCTCAAGATTATCAAATTTGCAGGATGGATAGCTGATGGCGATGGCAGCAAGCAGGGCAAGCAGAAACAGCGGAACTTTAGACTCCATGGTTTTACTAAAAACTGTATCTTAGAGTTTCCGCACAAAAATAGCAAGTAATATGGAGAGAGTTCCCCGGTGGTTATTCTTCATGATTGCTGCCGGACTGCTTGCGGTGGCAGGCGGTGGCATTGCCTTTTATTTCATCACGAAACAACCTGAAAGTTTCGTCACCCAGCAAATCATCAGGCCGGTTGCCGGCATCATTTCCGGCTTCAAGAAATTTGAGGATGTTGATGAATCCTCTCCGGCTTTTTCTTTGACGCCTGCCGAACTCCATGCTGCTTTTGCCAATGACGAAGCAAATGCAAAAGAAACTTATGAAGGCAGGATTTTACTGGTGAAAGGAGTGATTTCAAGCATTGCCAGCCCGACAGACACCAACAGGGTGATCTTGCTGGAAGTGGATGGCGTCAGCAATATAAGCTGCCAGATGGATTCCCGGTTCAATAACAGGCTGAAGGATATTGCTCCCGGAATTACAATTTCAATAAAAGGAATCTGCATCGGTTCCAGAAAGGATGATCTGCTCGGAAGCCTTGATGTGCTGCTAACCCGTTGTGCAGCTATTTTGCCTGATTAGTCAGATAAAGACTATCTGTTAACCAAAAAGCTCTTTGAATAAATCTGCTCCCCATCCGACACGCGAATCAGGTAAACTCCGGAGATGAAATTTTCGGTTTCAATCTTAAATGAATTCAGCCCTTCGGCAGCCGTTTCTGTCCAGGATGAAATAATCCTTCCCGTCAAATCAATAATGTTCAAATCAAGATTTGCACCCGGCTTGCTGAAAAAATCAAGCATGAAAAACCCGTTAACAGGATTAGGATAAAGCTGCCCGATACCGCTTTCCTGCGGTTCCAGTTCCATCATTTCTTCGAACTCCCTGAAGGATGAGTTGCTTATCTGCGCTGTCAGCGCATAGCATTGAGACGAGCTGTTCGCGCCATTGTAGCCATAGACTTTTATGTAATAGGTTCCCACTTTAGTGGTATTGTAAATCATTGTTTCGCTGGTCGTTCCTCCATTCTGGGAAACACGCAGCCTCGTTCCCGAACTGTTGTAAAGTGACATATCGTAATCAAACGGCAGATTGGTCATCGTCACTTTTATTCTTCTTTGGGAAGAAGTGTTGCTGAATTTGAACCAATCAATATCCGTTGAAGGGCTTATCAGAGCCTGGATCGAACTGTTGGCCGGGATAGTCTGAGCGGCTGCAAGGGTTGGGTTGGGCTCATACGCATCGCTGCATCCTGCCGATGTGGTTGTGAAAAATGATGATGAAGAAAAATTGCCGCTGGTTGAGCCGCAAACCGCCTGCACCTGGAATTCATGCTGCGTTCCAGCCGAGAGGCCGCTTACATTCATGCTTGTCGCGCTGGTGTTGCCATTTGTCCAAGTTGAAGACGAAGCAGCCTTTATCCTTACATTGTAGCTTGAAGCGCCACCGACAGCGCTCCAGTTGAGCGTTGCGCTGGATGCGGTAACATTGGATGCATTCAATCCGGAAGGGGTGGCGCATAACGGGGGCGGAGGAGGAGTTGCACCGCATCCGTTTGAAGCGGGCATGGCGCTGCGGAAACCTCCCGATGCGAACATGGCTTGCATCCTTGCCTTCTGCCCATTGGTAAAAAGATTCATGCAATTGTCATTCGAGTAGTCCATGTAATTCATGAACATGTCGCCATTCGGTCCGTTGGAGCAGCTGATTGCAGGAAATGCCGGGCACCCGAAATTCTGGTCAGCCTGGTTGGGCGTGTCACCGACATTATCCGTGCCCGAACATGACGTGCCGTCATCACCCCAGATGTGGTAGAGGCTGAGCCAATGCCCCACTTCATGCGTAGCGGTTCTTCCGAGATGAAATGGAGATGACGCGGTGCCGGTGGTGCCGAAAGCCTGATAGTCAATCACAACGCCATCGGTTGATGATGAGCCTCCGGGAAACTGCGCATAGCCGAGGTATCCGCTCAGGTCGCAAACCCACATGTTCAAATATTTGGATGAATTCCATGCATCTTTTCCGCCCGAAGAATTGAATTTCACGTTATTGTTGGTTGTAAATCCGGTAGCCGAACTATAGGTGCGCGTGATTCCCGTAGTGGAATTGCCATTTGGGTCAACCGTTGCAAGACAAAATTGTATTTCGCAATTCGCTGCGATGCTTTGCCAAACCGATGGCGTGCTTGCAGCATCCGTATTTGTCCGGGCGAAGTCCTTGTTCAGCGCTGTGATTTGCGATTGAATCTGCGCATCACTGACATTTTCAGCCGTTGTGTTATAAACCACATGCGCCACAACAGGTATGGTAACGATGGCGCGGGAATTATCCCCATCGGGATGCGCTGCAGCCCATTGCGCAGTGAAGCGCTCGATGACGTCCATCCTTTGGCGAAGTTGCGCATCTTGCCGCTGCAGCATTTGAAGATGCTCCATGGTGCCGCAGCTTCTTTCCTGAGCCTGATGGTAAGATGCGGAGAACAATAAAACAACAATGGCGGAAAATATATTCTTTTTCATTCAATATGATTTTGGGTGAAGGTGAAATGAAAAAAGAAAAATTCAAAGACGGGACAAAATTTAGGGGGAGGAGATTAAACCGGTTTAATATGTTTTGCACACCAGCCCCTTGAGATAGCTCCCTTCGGGAAAATTCAAAGCGACAGGATGGTCGGCAGGTTGCGTCATGCGTTCAAGGATTATCGCTTCCCTGTTGGCATCAATTGCAGCATCGGCAACGATCTTTTGAAATAAAGAAGTTTCGAGCAAACCGGAGCAGGAGAACGTTATCAACAGTCCGTTAGATTTGATAATTTGTAATGCGAGCATGTTAATATCTTTATATCCGCGGGCGGCTTTTTCAAGATGTTTTGTTGATTCGACAAATTTTGGCGGATCGAGAATCACCATGTCGAAATGTTTTCCTTCGCTGCGGAATTTCCTGAGTACCGAAAAAACATCTCCTTCAATGTTTTCAACTTTAGATGGATTCAGGTTATTCAGCCGGATGTGCTTTTCCGCCAGCGCCAAAGCATCAGCCGAGGAATCTATATTGACAATTCTTTCTGCGCCAGCCTTCAGCGCGGCAACTCCGAACGCTCCCGTGTAGGAAAAGCAATTCAGCGCTTTATTACCTTTTGCATACCGGGCAACCAGCGCCCTGCTCTCGCGCTGATCGAGGTAGAAACCCGTCTTATGTCCGTTTCTGACATCAACCAGAAACCTGCAATCGCGTTCCGGAACTTCAATGAACTCCGGAGGTTCGTTACCTGAAAGCAGTCCTTTCCGAAGAGGCAATCCTTCTTTCTCCCGCACGCCTGCATCCGACCGTTCATAGATTCCTTCGTTGGGATGAATCTCATTCAGCAGGGAAATGATTTCCGCTTTCCATCTCTCAGAGCCAGCCGAAAGGAACTGGACAACCAGGAATTTCCCGTACTGGTCAACAATCACTCCGGGCAAGCCGTCAGATTCTCCATAGACCAGGCGGCAGGCGCAAGCGTCCGGTAGCAACTCGTTGCGCAACGCAAGCGCCCTTGATATTTTTTTTCGGAAAAAGTCATCATCAATTTTTTTCCGCTCCTCGAAAGTCCAAACCCGAACGCGAATTTGTGACTGAGGCGAGAAGGCTCCTCTCGCGAGCCACTGTCTTTTTGCGGAAAAAATGTCAACGGTTTCACCGGAAGACGGATTGCCTTCCACCTTATCAATAGCCCCGGAAAAAATCCAGGGATGTTTGCGGAGTAGGGATGATTCGCGCGAGGGCTTAAGAATGATAGAAGACATTTCCGGTTATATCTTTTGACGAGGCAAATGTCATAATTTTATGTGCATGAAATATCAAGCTGCATACCAGCCTCCTCCACGCACCGCGATGGAAGTTTTCAATTTGCTTCCCGAAGGCACTTTGTGCGAGGTTATCGAAAATCAACTGTATATGAGTCCCGCGCCAAAACGAAAACATCAGCAATTATCAAGGATTATTGTCAAGGCAATGCTTGACTATATTGAGTTAACCAACGTTGGTGAGCTATATTACGCTCCCATTGACGTGTTCATTGAGCCTGGCAGGAATGCTTTCCAACCCGACATTGTTTTTGTTTCCGCTGAAAATGCCTCCATCCTCAGCGACCGCGGAATTGAAGGCGCGCCTGATTTGGTGGTTGAAATTCTCAGCGAAGGCAATAAGCACGACACCGTGAAGAAGAAAGCCGTCTATGAGCGCTGTGGGGTGAAAGAACTCTGGTACGTTGACCTGATGAAGCGCCATGCGTATGGTTTTATTTTGGATAAAAGGAAATATCGTTCTCTTGGCAAACCGTCTAAATCTCTTTTCATCAGAAGTTTTGAGTTGAAAATTACTTTGCAAGAAGTGTTATGAAAATGCAAGAACGAATCAAATATCAGGAGCCGCCCCGCACCGCAATGGAAGTGTTTCATTTGCTTCCCGAAGGCACTTTGTGCGAGATTATAGAAAATCAACTGTATATGAGTCCAGCGCCAAACAGAAAACATCAGAAGCTTTCGTGGGTTATTGTGAAAGCCATAGGAGAGTATATTGAAAAAGAAAAACTCGGAGAAATTTATTACGCTCCGATTGACGTATTTATTCAGCCCGGCAGGAATACCTTTCAGCCTGACATCGTTTTCGTTTCCACCGAAAATGCTTCTCTCCTCAGCGACCGCGGCATTGAGGGTGCGCCCGATTTGGTGGTTGAAATTCTCAGCGAAGGCAATAAGCAGCACGACACCGTGAAGAAGAAAGCCGTCTATGAGCGCTGCGGGGTGAAAGAACTCTGGTACGTTGACCCGATGAAGCGATATACTTATGGGTTTATTTTGGAAAAGGGAAAATATCGCGCTATCGGAAAACCATCCAAAATGCTTACACTCAGGAGTTTTAATTTAACAATCACGCTACAGGAAATTTTATGAAAGCTGCGGAATATACTGTTTATCAAACGCCACCGCGCACCGCAATGGAAGTATTCAATTTGCTTCCCGAAGGCACGTTGTGCGAGGTTGTAGAAAACCAATTATATATGAGTCCAGCGCCAAATAGATTGCATCAGGAAATCTCCATGCTGATTGCAACAGCCATTTATAATTACATAATGCGCAACGGGGCAGGGAAAGTATATTCAGCTCCCATTGATGTTTTTATTGACCCTGACAGGAATGCGTTGCAGCCCGACATTGTGTTTGTTTCCAATGCAAACGCTTCCATCCTCAGCGAGCGCGGCATTGATGGCGTTCCCGATTTGGTTGTTGAAATACTGAGCAAAGGCAATGCGGAGCACGACACCGTGAAGAAGAAAAAAGTGTATGAGCGCTGCGGAGTGAAAGAGCTGTGGT